>NZ_CP036268.1:1962211-2334711 GCF_007744515.1 Stratiformator vulcanicus | reverse complement strand
AGGGCGGTCAGTTATGCCGCAGTGCCGGAACCGAAGCGGTCTTGAATGCCCGCGACGGGAAATGGGCCCAGATCACGTTACCGTCCGGCGAAGTTCGGCGATTCCCGAGTCACTGCCGAGCCACAATCGGTGCTGTTGGATTCAGCGAACATAGCGCGATCAGCCTTGGAAAGGCCGGTCGACGCCGTTGGATGGGTCGTCGCCCGAAAGTTCGTGGAACTGCCATGAATCCGGTCGCTCACCCGATGGGTGGTGGCGAAGGCCGCAATGCGGGCGGTCGTCACCCCTGCAGCCCGACCGGCAAGTTGGCCAAGGGCGGGCAGACGCGAAAACGCAGAAAGAATTCGTCGAAAGCGATCGTGCGTCGCCGGCGTTCACGGCGCTACGGCCAACTGAAAGTTTGAGTTCACCACGTTATTTTGGCAGCGTTGAAATTCGCTGCCGTCATTGAGAGAGCCAGATGGGGCGTTCACTCAAAAAAGGTCCGTTCATCGATCCGAAGCTGTACGACAAAGTCGCACAGCAGAACGATGACGGCACGAAAATTCCGATCAAGACTTGGGCGCGGTCGAGCACGATCTCACCCGACTTTGTCGGGCACACGTTTCTCGTGCACAACGGGCGGCAGCACGTCAGCGTCTATATCACTGAAGAAATGGTGGGACATAAGCTCGGCGAATTTGCGCCGTCGCGAACGTTCCGCGGACACGGGGCCAAAGGGAAACGTTAAACCGATCCGATCCTTGAGGCGCACCGCTTCTTTGTCAGGATAAATCGGCCGGAATATTAAGCCATGGCGAACGTCAAAGCCTGTCACAAATACGCACGCATTTCCGCCCGCAAAGTGCGGCCGTTCGCGGACTTGATCCGCGGTATGGAAGCCGGGGAAGCGATGGATGCGTTAAAATATGTCCACAATCGCGGGGCACGTTTCTTAAGAGAAGTCTTAAAAAGCGCGATCGCGAATGCGGACGACCGAGATATTCGAAACCCGGAAGCTTTGGAAGTGGTCGAAGCACGCGTTGACGGCGGGCCTGCCTACAAGCGGCTGCGTCCGGCCGCCAGAGGTGCAGCGAGATTCATTAAAAAGCGATCGGCTCACATTCACGTTGCTTTGGAAACACCGGACGTGTAGTTCGCCGCGGCGAACCATTCGAAGCAATTATTCACGACTACACACGAACTCTGACGACTAAGGTCAACCAACTAAGGTCAACAATGGGTCAGAAGACAAACCCGACCGGATTCCGCATTGGAATTACCGAACCTCATCGCAGTAAGTGGTTCGCCTCCAAGAAGGAGTTCGGCGATCTTCTTGTCGAAGACAAGAAGCTTCGGGATTACATTAAGTCAAAAAACCAGAACGCCGCGATCTCTCGAATCGTGATCGAGCGGACGCGCGATTCGGTTGTCGTCTTTCTGCACTCGGCTCGTCCGGGAATTTTGATCGGCCAGAAAGGTCAGAACATTGATCGGCTCAAAGCCGAGCTCGAAGACCTGACCGGTCGACGGATGGACGTCAAAATCATTGAACTGCCCAACGCCAGCAAGAGTGCGGTTTTGGTGGCCGAAGACATCGCCCAGCAATTGCAGAAGCGAGGCAGCTTCCGCCGCGCGCTCAAGCGGTCGCTCGACCAAGTGATGGAATCGGGCGTTCACGGCGTGAAAGTGGAATTGTCCGGGCGTCTCGGCGGTGCCGAAATGTCCCGAAACGAAAAGGCGTCCCGGGGGTCGGTCCCCCTGTCGACTCTGCGTCGTCACGTCGATTACGCCCTGGCGGAAGCAAAAACCGCGCAGGGCGTCATCGGGGTGAAGGTGTGGATCGATTTGGGCGACTACGCAGACGAGGAGAATACCGATGGCTCTGATGCCCAGGCGGGTAAAGCACCGCAAGCATCAAAGAGGTCGTATAAAAGGTAACGCGAACCGCGGGAACACGGTCGCCTACGGCGACTTCGGCCTGCAGGCTCTCGAACCCGGATACGTAACCGCTCGAACGATCGAAGCGGGACGGATCGCGATCAATCAGTACATTCGCGGCGAAGGGAAGTTGTATATCCGCATCTTCCCGCACAAGCCGGTCACCGCCCGCCCGCTCGAAACTCGAATGGGTAAGGGTAAAGGCGATCCAGACCATTGGGTGGCGGTCGTCAAACCGGGCACCGTGATGTTTGAAGTGTTGGGTGTCAGTAAGGAAGCGGCGCGAGATTGTTTCGCCCGCGTCTCTTACAAGCTCCCAATTAAGGTCCGGCTCGTCGAACGACGACCGGTGATTTAATTTACGCGACCCGATCGTCCGGGTTTCGGGCATCGGATTTCGTTCCTTCGGAAAATGACTCAGCGATGGCAGACGCGAAGCAAACTAAATCGAGTCAGCTCCGCGAAATGAGCGACGACCAGTTGGAAACGGAACTGACACAGACTCGTCAGGAGCTGTTTCGGCTTCGGTTTCAGGCGGCGACCGAGAAGATCGACGCGCCGTCGAACCTGAAGAAGCTCAGGCGGGAAATTGCTCGGATTCTGACAATTCAACGCGAACGTGAGCTGTCGGCGACCGAAGCTTAGGTCACGCAGGTTTTTCTCAGCGAATTAACACAGCGAATAACGATAAAAAATCGACGGGATCTGCGGCGATGAGGCGAACACTCCGAGGCATTGTCAAAAGCGATAAGAACCTGAAGACCCGCCGGGTCGAGGTCGAACGTCGCTTTCGTCACCCGAAATACGGAAAGATCGTCAAAGGTCGCACCGTCTGTCACGTCCACGATGAAAACAACGATTCGCAAATGGGCGATCTCGTCGAAATCATCGAATCCCGCCCGCTGTCGAAATTGAAGCGATGGGAGTTGGTGAAAGTCGTGCGTGAGGGAGAGCGGACCGAACGGGTCGACGTCTCCACCGCAGTGATCGAAGAAACCAAAGAAAACAAAACGACGCCGGAAGTGTCCGGCGACGAAGTAACGGAAGAACAACCCGCTGCCGAGGCACCACAGGCCGACGAGAGCGAATAACGTCGGCATCGCAAATCGCGTAGGTCAAGACAGCGGAAGGTGAAAGGGTCGTCCCATGATCCAGATGGAATCTGAACTCGACGTGGCGGACAATTCCGGCGCGAAAGTCGTCAAGTGCATCAAGGTGCTCGGCGGAACGAAGAAGCGTTCCGCCGGTCTCGGCGACATTATCGTCGTGAGCGTGCAAAAGGCACTTCCCGCGTCGGTGGTGAAAAAAGGTACGGTGACCCGCGCGGTCATCGTGCGAACGAAAAAGGAAGCCCGTCGCGAAGATGGGAGTTACGTGCGGTTCGATCGGAACGCCTGCGTGCTTGTCAGCAATGAAGGTGAACCGCGCGGAACCCGCATTTTCGGTGCGGTCGCCCGTGAACTCCGTGCCCGCAAGTTTATGAAAATTATCAGCCTCGCCAGCGAGGTCGTGTGACATGAAGATTCGTAAAGGCGATCCGGTCGTCGTTGTCGGCGGCGCTCATCAAACCAGCGATCCGCACGATGTCGTCTCGGTCGAAGAAGACGGTCGGCGAATCGTCGTCGAGGGAATTAATCGCGCTTACAAGCATGTGAAGCGCGGCCATCCCAAGAGCCCTCAGGGCGGACGGTTGCAGATCGAGCTGCCGATCGACGCCTCGAACGTGATGTATTACTGCCCGACGTGTTCAAAGCCGACCCGGCTCGGCTATCGATACACGGACGACGGCGCCAAAGAACGATATTGCCGCCACAAAGAATGCCTGGCTTCGGCCGGGACGGTCAGCCCGCCTAAATCGCGGTATGCCAAAACTTCGTAACGTCCCCTGTCGCCGATCGAACCGGTTCGACTCTGAGTAAACGGTTATGGCCAGACTTCTGGAACAATACAGAGAAAAGGTGGTCCCTCAACTCAAAGAAGAGTTGGGCAAAGCCAACCTGCACGCGGTCCCGCGTGTGGAAAAGATCATCGTCAGCATGGGCGTCGGTGAAGGCGCCCGTGATTCGAAGATCCTTGATCAGTGCGTCGAGTCGCTGACGGTCATCACCGGCCAGAAAGCGCAGCGCACGCGGGCTCGAAAGTCGATCGCGGCTTTTAAGCTTCGTGAGGGCACCGAAGTCGGTTGCCGCGTCACATTGCGTCGCAAGCGGATGTACGAGTTCCTCGACCGACTGATCACGCTCGCATTACCGCGGGTGCGGGACTTCCGGGGGTTAAACTCGAAGGCATTCGACGGCAGCGGCAATTACAGCTTCGGCTTGACCGAGCAATTGGTCTTTCCGGAAATCGATCCGGACAAGATTCCGCACGTTCAAGGAATGAACATCACAATCGTGACTTCGGCTCAGAACAATGAAGAGGGCCGCGCACTGCTGCGGTCGCTCGGCTTGCCGCTGCGAACCGACGACGAAAAGACGAAGAAATGACGACGTGCGGTTCGCCACCTGGGCGACTCGCCTTAATGTGACGCGTTTCAACCGCTTCACCCGACTAAACAGCCAGTTCCGAACACAGCGGCTTACGCCGTCCGGGAAACCGGAGGACCAGCGCAGATGATGACCGACCCGATCGCGGATATGCTGACGCGAATCCGCAATGCCGTCTCAATTGAAAAGCCTTACGTCGATATTCCGACGTCGAAGGTGAAAGTCGGTATTGCCGAGGTTCTCAAACGCGAAGGGTATGTCTGGGACTACGAAGTGGTTGAAGACCAACCGCGCAACGTGCTCCGCATCCGACTGAAATACGGTGCGAACGGTGAGCGGGTGATCCAGGCGATCGAACGTGAGAGCAAGCCCGGGCGACGTCAGTACGTGCAGGTCCGTGATACGCCGCGGGTCCTTAACGGTCTCGGAATTGCGATCCTGTCGACCAGCAAAGGCATTTTGAGCGGACGTGAGGCCCGACGGGAAAACGTCGGCGGCGAACTTCTTTGCACCGTTTATTAAGACCGGCCCTGTCGGCCACTTGAAGATCAATTGAAATCACCGGCGGCCATCACCCGCCGCGAAGAGAGTCAGCGGAGTTTCAACCCATGTCTCGGATCGGCAAAAAACCCGTCTCGGTGCCCGACGCCGTCGCGGTGACGATTGAGAAAGGTACGGTCAAGGTCAAAGGACCGAAGGGAGAACTTACGTTCGATCCGCCGGCATCGATCTCCGTCAAATACGATGACGACTCAAAGTCGGTCGTCGTGTCGCGCCCCAACGACCAGCGGGCCAATCGTGCTCTTCACGGCCTGACGCGGGCCTTGATCAACAACATGGTCGCCGGCGTGCAAACGCCGTTCGAGAAGAAACTGGAAATCCAAGGCGTCGGCTACAACGCGCAATTGAACGGCCAGAAGCTGCGTTTGCAGGTCGGCTTCGCGAACACCGTCACCCTCGATGTCCCTGCCGGCGTCGATTGCCAGTTGAGCGACCCAACTCACATCACGATTACCAGCCCGGACAAGCATAAGTGCGGTCAATTTGCCGCCAATATCCGTGCCGTCAGGCCACCGGAGCCATACAAGGGAAAAGGAATTCGATACCTCGGCGAGAACGTGCGGCGTAAGGCCGGCAAGACGGCCGGCGGTTAACCCGTGGCATTTCCGGCGATGTCGTATATCTCCGAGACAACCGTTTCGAAATCCTGAGCCAACAGCTCTGACTGATAACAGCTTGATCGGCGAAGAGGCCCAATATGAATACCCTCAAACGCAGCCAAAAGACGACGAAGCGGCGGACCTATCGGGTTCGCAACCGCGTCCGCAAGGATGCTCACGGTCGGCCCCGACTTTCGGTCTTCCGCAGCAATCGTCATATTTACGCTCAGATCATTGACGACGTGGCGGGCAAAACGCTCGTCTCAGCAAGTACGGTGGAACCGGACATTGCCGGCGTTGGTAAATTCGCCGGAAACATCGACGCGGCCCAGAAAGTCGGCAAGTTGTTGGCGGAGCGGGCGAAAGAACATGGAATAACGGCTGCCGTATTCGATCGGGGTTCCTATCGATATCACGGTCGCGTCGCAGCGCTCGCCGACGCGGCTCGTGATGGCGGCTTGAACGTTTAGACGAGTCAGCGAAAATTCGAACACGCCACAGTTTTGGCCTGCCGGTCCTGTCCACTATTCGGAATGACCTTCGGCCGTGATTCGGCTTCAGAGAAACGACGATGGCATCAGATAATCAAGGCGGACGGGACAATTCGGAAAAGGTGGTCCAGATCCGCCGCTGTGCTTGCGTGGTGAAGGGAGGCCGTCGCTTCAGCTTTACCGCACTTGTCGTCAACGGCGATTCGAACGGCAAGGTCGGCTACGGCTACGGTAAAGGAATTGAAGTCCCGCTCGCCGTCGATAAAGCCACCAAGCAGGCCTCGCGAAATACGATCAGCGTTCCGATCGTCGAAACGACAATTCCGCACGAAGTCGTCGGCCGGTTTCGCGCTTCTCAGGTCCTTCTGATTCCGGCCAGTCCGGGTACCGGCATTATCGCTGGCGAAGCGGTCCGCTCCGTCGTTGAGTCGGCGGGCATCACCGATATTCTGACTAAGAGCTTCGGCTCAAATAACGCGATGAACCTCGTCAAAGCGACGTTCAACGCCTTGGAACAACTTCGGACACGCGAGACCATCGCACGGCTTCGCGGCGTCGAATTGAAGTAGAGACGCGGTCAAAAGAAGACGAGCTGAAATCGCACTGTTGCTGGCACGAGAGACTCGGTGGCAATAGCCGAAGCAGGCATTATTGAGCGGCACTTCGCCGCGGAAACAGGAAGTTCGGCATGATTCTCGACGACATCCATCGTGACATCAAGAAGAATAAGAAGCGCAAGCGGATCGGCCGCGGCCCTGGATCGGGGCACGGCAAGACGTCCGGTCGCGGTCACAAGGGCTATTTCAGCCGAGCCGGATCGTCGTTGAAGCGAGGCTTTGCCGGAGGCCAGACGCCGTTGTTCATGCGGGTGGCCAAGCGCGGCTTCAGCAACGCCTACTTCCAAAAACGGATTACGGTCGTCAATGTTCGCCAATTGAACGAATTCTACGAGGATGGCGGAGTCGTCGATCCGGAGTCGCTGAAGAAGAAGGCTCTCGCGTTCGGTCGCTTTGAAATCGTCAAGGTTTTAGGCGACGGCGAATTGTCCAAGAAGCTGACCGTCAAGGCGCACCGTTTTTCAAAGTCAGCCGAAGAGAAGATTACCAAAGCCGGGGGAACGATCGAGCGGCTTGAGAAGCCGGTCGATTCGATCGCGACGCCGGATGCGACCGGCGAGTCCGACGATTGAAGTCCGTGAATCGCAATTTCAGGATGACAGCGATTTCGATAGTCTTCCGCTCACCGCTTTCCGACGCACGACCGACCTCGCAGGACGCCCGCCGTCATGTTTAGTAAACTGATCACGATCTTTCGCATCCCCGAATTGCGCCGGAAGATTCTGCTCACGCTGCTGCTTCTGGCCGTCTATCGGATGGGGTTCAACATCCCCCTCCCGTTCATCGATCAGGATCAACTTAAAGAGTTCATCACCGACGCGAAGAGCGGCGACGACGCTTTCGGTCAGGTGATGCAGGTCGTCTCGCTGTTCTCGGCATCGAACATCAGTAACAGCACGATCTTCGGCCTCGGGATCATGCCTTACATTTCGGCATCGATCATTTTTCAGCTGCTCGGCAGTGTTTATCCGCCTTTGGAGCAACTGCAAAAGGAAGGAGAGGCCGGGCGCAGGAAGATCAATGAGTATACTCGGTACGCCACCGTTCTGATCTGTCTGGTGCAGAGCTACGCTTGGATTGTCGGCCTCTCTTCCGGCCTGGGCCAGGGGGAGAGTCTCATCATGGAGCAGTTCAACAACGTTTATTTCTATCTCGTCTGTACGATCACAATGACCACCGGGACGATTTTCCTGATGTGGGTCGGCGAGCAGATCGATGCCTACGGGGTCGGTAACGGGATCAGTCTTTTGATTATGGCCGGTATTCTCGCGCAGATGCCGACCGCCGGATATACCGAATTCATTCAGCCCGCCATCCAGAACGGTCTCGCGATCGGTACGCAGTACGGGATTGAAAAACTGCTGCTGCTCACCGGGCTGTTCCTGTTTGTCGTCGTCTGGGTGATTTTGATCACGCAGGGCCAGCGCCGCATCCCGATTCAAAGCGCCAAGCACGTACGCGGTCGACGCGTTGCTGGCGGCCAGCGGCAGTTTCTCCCCCTTCGCGTCAACCAGGCCGGCGTGATGCCGATCATCTTCGCCTCCAGCCTGCTGATCTTCCCCTATCTGATTTTCAACTCGATCGCTCAAACCGGGTGGGGACAAGAAATCCCGTTAATCGAGGGCATCGCGCGGATCTTCGGCGACCGAGGTTTCATTTACAATATTCTGTATATCGTACTGATCTACTTCTTCTGCTACTTCTGGACGGCGATCACGTTCAATCCGAAAGATATGGCAGAGAACCTCAAAGATTACGGGAGCTTTATTCCCGGCTATCGCCCCGGCACCCGGACGGCGGCATACCTCGAACAGGTCATGCTGCGGATCACCTACGTCGGTGCGGCCTTCCTCTCGATCGTGGCCATCATCCCGACGCTCGTCGCGGCTTACATGGACATCCCGTTCGTGCTCGCCCAGTTCTATGGCGGCACCGGACTGCTGATCGTCGTGTCGGTCGTGCTCGACCTCGTGCAGAAGATCGACAGCCATCTCGTGATGCGGAATTATTCGGGGCTGCTCGATGCCGAAAACTAAGCTCCCCCGGCGAATCAAGCAGAAAGCGAAGAAGACGCAGGAACCGCGGAAGCGCCGCGAGCCCGGCAAGCCGATCGTTCTGAAGAGCCGGCGCGAAATCGACAAAATGTACCGCGCCGGTCAACTGGTGGCCGAAGCTCACGCCGCAGTTCGAGGACTCGTTCGCCCCGGCGTCACGACAGCGGAACTGAACGCTGCCGTCGAAGAAGTCTTTTTGCGAAACGCGGCCACGCCACTCTTCCTGGGCGTACCCTGCCCCGAAGAAGGCGGCCCCGATTTTCCGGCTGTGACCTGCATTTCAACCAACGAAGAAGTCGTCCACGGCATCCCGACCGAACGTGTGCTGGAATCCGGCGACATTGTGAGCGTTGATACCGGCTGCCGACTCGACGGCTGGTGCGGCGACTCCGCGTGGACTTACACGGTTGGTGAGATCGATCCTGCGACCGAACGGTTGATGGAAGTCGGTCGCGAGACGCTTGCACTGGCACTTCGCGAACTGCCCCGCCGAAAGAAGTGGACGCATATCGCAGCCATGATGCAGGAACTCGCCGAATCGAACGGCTACGGAGTCGTGAAGGAACTGGTCGGGCACGCGATCGGACGCGAGATGCACGAAGCCCCGCAGGTGCCGAACTTCGTCGGCGGAGAATTTGCCGAGGAAGACTTTGACCTGCGTGCGGGATTGGTGCTCGCGATTGAACCGATGATCAACGGCGGCACGGCGGAAGTCGAACTCTGTGATGATGACTGGACCGTCGTCACGGCCGACGATGAGCCGAGCGTCCACTTCGAGCACACGGTCGCGCTGACCCGTGACGGCGTGCGAATTCTGACGGAAGGGGTGGGTGAGCCGCTCGATTTGAGGTGATGAGACGTGCCTGCGGACTTGGAATTCCGTCGCCGACAGCATTCGGTTGACTTGAGACTTCGACCGCAACACGTTTATATTGCAGAACTTCGCGCGGCTGCGGTCCCGAGTCGTCCACCTCCAAGGTGCGGCGTCGCCTACGAGCCGATTTGTATTCGGCTTACATTCGATGATTTTTGCGGTACCGGTATTGGTTCCGAGCGAGACGACAATGAAAGTAAGAGCAAGCGTTAAACGAATTTGCGAGCGGTGCAAGGTGGTGCGCCGACGGGGCAAGGTCTACGTGATCTGCTCCGCGAATCCGCGTCACAAGCAACGCCAAGGCTGATACGCCCGAGTAGGCGAAGGAGCTTTTGAGATGCCACGTATTCAGGGTGTGGACGTTCCGAACAATAAGCCGGTTTACGTCGCGTTGACCTACCTTTACGGAATCGGCACGAAGACGTCGATCGATATCTGCTATTCGCTCGATATCGACCCGCGTCGGAAGTCACACGAACTGACCGAAGACGAAATCTCGCAAATTAACAACACGCTCGATCGTGATTACGTGATCGAAGGTGCGTTACGGCGGCGAGTTCAGCAAGACATCGCCCGCCTGCGTGATATTGGTTGCTATCGAGGTCTAAGGCATCGCCGGGGACTCCCCGTTCGCGGTCAGCGGACTTCGACGAACGCAAGAACCCGCAAGGGCTCGAAGAAGACTGTCGCCGGTAAGAAGGGCGTCAAAGATATGCGGCACTAATCGGCGAGACTCCTTCGGAGTTCGCTTGGTGTGTTGCGATTCGATTTGATTTTCCATTGCTCGGCCGTTGGGCCGATTCCCTGAGTTCGTTTGAGGCGAACAGTGGCCAAGACAAAGAAGAAACGAGTTCGGCGCGGTATTACGAAGGCGATCGCCCACGTAAAGGCGACGTTCAATAATACGACCGTGACTATCACCGACACGAACGGTGAGGTCCTCTGCTGGGCGTCCGCCGGCACGGTCGGTTATAAGGGCAGCCGGAAGAGCACTCCGTTCGCCGCGCAGCGTGCTGCGGAAACGTGCGCGGAACGGGCAGCAAAGTTCGGCGTGAAGGAAATGGAAGTCCGCGTTAAAGGCCCCGGCTCCGGGCGTGAGAGCGCGATTCAGGGGCTCAATTCGGCCGGCATCTCGATCAAGGCAATCGAAGACGTCACGCCGCTGCCGCACAACGGATGTCGCCCCCCGAAGAAGCGTCGCGTCTGATTGATCGGCGTGATTTTGGTGCGGGGAACGGTCGCAGGGTTGCGGGTCGAGCCTCACCACCGATGCGGCTGCAAACGAATGAAACTTTGCCCGGACGTGTCGTCGCCGGGCAATCCTTATAAAATTGTCGGGAGCTGAGCCGATGCGAATTCGCTGGCGAGGATTGGAACTACCAAGTCGCGTATCACCTGAACCCGATTCGTCGACGCCAACGTACGGCTTGTTCATTGCGGAGCCGTTCGAGCGCGGTTTTGGTGCGACGATCGGCATCAGCCTGCGTCGTATTTTGCTCTCAAGTCTTGAGGGCAGTGCGGTCACGCGGGTTAAGATTCAAGGCGTGCAGCACGAGTTTTCGACCATCCCCGGCGTCGTCGAGGATGTCACCGATATTTGCCTGAACCTGAAGTCGCTGGTTCTCCGCAACGACAGCCCGACCTCCAAGACGCTTCGCATTGAAAAGCAGGAGCGCGGCGTCGTCACCGGTGCGGACATCATCACCGACAGCCAGGTCGAGGTCATCAACAAAGACCTCGTCATCGCAACGATGACCGACGACGTTCCGCTGAGCATCGAACTGACGGTCGACAACGGCCGTGGTTACCTGCCAGCTGCTGAATCGAGTGCCGGCGAGTCAGAGATCGGCATCATTCCACTCGATGCCATTTTCTCGCCCGTGACCCGCGTGAAGTACCTTATTGAGGATACCCGCGTCGGTCAGCGAACGAACTATGACAAGCTGACGCTCGAGATTTGGACGGACGGAACGGTGACGCCGGAACTGGCGTTGGTTGAAGCCGCGAAGATCATGCGGAAGCACCTCAACCCGTTCATCAATTACCGCGAGCCGGGACCGGAACTGCCGCCGGAAGCGGGCCTGAAGCAAATGATGGATCAGACCGGCTATGCCCCGGTCGACCTCGAACTGGAAGAGAAGCTGGGCCAAAGTCTGGCCGAGCTCAACCTGTCGGTTCGGGCGACGAACTGCCTGGAGTCGGAGGGCATCAATACCGTCCGCGATCTCGTCTCCAAGTCAGAAGACCAACTGCTCACCGTCCGCAACTTCGGTGAGACCACACTGACCGAGGTCAACGAACGGCTGCGAGAAATCGGGCTTCGACTCGGGATGCGTGTCCCGCAATCAACCTGACGAACGCCGGTCACCACTGAAGACCGGACGGACCACGGCTCCTATCAAGGCGGCTGCGTCCAACGGCCTTTGATCGACAATCTAATTTACATGCTCAAGTCGAGCGGCTCATCGACGGTACGGAATCATGCGACATAAAATTCGCGGTCGAAAACTGAATCGGAACCCTTCGCATCGTAAAGCGATGTTCCGCAATATGGCGGCGAGCCTCATCAAGTCGGTGCGAATCGATGAAGATGATCCGGACCGGCCGAAGGTTCCCGGTCGCATCGTTACGACGGTTCCCAAAGCCAAGGAATTGCGGCCGTTTGTCGAACGGCTGATCACAATCGCAAAGAAAGCGCAGCATAGCGAAGAAGCCGCGGCCGAACATGCGACCAATGCCGAACGCAACTCGGACGCCTGGCGACAGTGGCGGCAAAGCGATGAGTGGCAAAAGTGGTCCGAAGCGAAAGCTCCGTCCATCACAGCTCGCCGTCGCGCCTATTCGTTGCTGCGAGATCATGACGCGGTCGACATTCTATTCGATGAGTTGGTCAAACGATTCGCCGAACGCGACGGCGGCTACACCCGTGTCGTTCGTCTGGCAGAACGTCGCCTTGGCGACAACGGTCAGCAGGCGTTGATCGAATTCGTCGGCGTGAAAGATCGTACTCGCCGAGCGCCGTCGCAGGCGCCGCTGGTGACTGACGACGAGGAAGAGACGACCGAGGACGAATCAGCCGAATCGACGGAACAAGTCGACGACTCGACCGATTCACCGGAAGCGACCGCCGCGTCCGAAGCAGAAGCCGATGAGACTGAATCGGCAGCGGAAGATGAGGATCAGAAGTCGTAGGCGAGTATTGATCGCGCCCCCGGCGGCGCGGTGATCGCTATTGCGGAAAAACGATGCACAGGTAAAACTCTGCATTGTCCGCAGACCGATCCTGACTTCGCCATGCCGAATACGCCATTCGATTTCAGCGCCGCGATGCGCCGTCTCTGTGAAGACGTTTGTCTTCGCATCCCGGAGTTTCAGCACATCCGCATGGATGCCGTCGGCGTCACGTACGCGCAGGCGAGACGCCGAGTGCCGCACGGGCTGCAGGCGAAGCTGACCCCCATGCGGTTCGCGGGCGGCGTGTTGACCGAGCGCCGGCGGGGTCGCACTTGGACGGTGCAGCGGATATTTACTGGCGAGCAGGAACTGCTCTATCTACTGACATTTTACCTGCCGCGATTCCTCGATCATTCGCCGCAGGAAAAGCTCGTCACCACACTGCACGAGTTGTATCACATCAGCCCGCAGTTCAACGGCGATATTCGTCGCTTCGAAGGACGCTGCTTCGCGCATACCGGCAGCCAGGCCAATTACGATGCACACATGGCGGAGTTGGCCAAGCAGTATTTGAAGGGCCGCCCGTCCAAATCAATCGTCGGCTTTCTGGCCTCGTCATTCGATGACTTGGCGACGCGGCACGGTGGCGTCGTCGGTCTGAAAGTACCGATCCCGAAACTGATCGCAGTCGATGAACGAAGCTCCGCGTGAGCGAATCGCGAAGAAGCGATCGCTCCGTCGAGAGTCAACGCTCCTCCTACCGGCTTGGAAGAGACCGGGCGAGCAGGCGGATCGGGTGGACCGCCTTCAGCCCCGAGCGGTGCCCCATCTGCATGCGACAGGCGCTGCACTCGGATGTTCCCACATCGAACGCTCCTGATTTTAAGCGTTGAATTAAGGGTCGACCGATTGCCAGCGACGAATCATAATTGCGCGCGGTCAGCCCGTACGTGCCGGCCATGCCTGAGCAGCCTTCGTCGATCGCCTCGACCTTGTTGGAGCCGAGATAGCGAAGCAGGTCGACATAGGGCCGTTGCGTCTGAAGCGTGCGCGAATGACACGGCTCGTGATGGGCGATCGTCGTATCTAAAAGGCTGTCGGAATTGAGCCGACTGAGCTGATCGCCGTACTCGCGCAGAAAGACTCCGGCGTCGACGGCATGCTTCGCGATCACCGCGACATCGGGATGGTCCAGCAGCCGCGGATATTCTTCTTTGAGCGAAATAAGGGCCGATGGTTCTGTGCAAATAATTGGCAAGCCGCGCCGCGCGAGCGGGCCGAGAACACGGACGTTCTGATCGGCCAGAGTCCGTGCTCCTTCGATATCGCCGATAGCCAGCATCGCAGAGCCGGAAGCGGTCTGTCCGGCCGGTACGACGCATCGAACACCGACCGCGTCGAGCAGCCGCAGAAGGTCGAGACCGATCTCGGGTTCAAAAAAGTTCGCGAACTGATCGACGAAATAGGCGGCGGCAAAGTCGTCACCTGATTTCGTGGCCTGCTCGCGGTTCTTACGGGGGACGATGCGAAGAAACGGACGCCGGGCGAAACGCGGCAGGTTACGATGCCGACTGATGCCGAGTGTCCGTTCCAACATCCAGCGGACGGTGGAATTGGCCAACAGAGGATTACTAAGAAACGCGGTGGCGGTGGCGAGGTCGCCGATCCCGTGGACCCGGCTCAATGCCCAATCGGGCCACGCGGCTCCATCGACGGCAATCTGCGCCGCCTTCGCTTCGATCACCAAGCTCGGGATATCCACGTTGGCCGGACACTCGCTGCGACATTGGAGACATTGAAAGCAGCGGTCGGTCAGGTCGCGACCGGCCGGCGACGCAAGGTCGGTCGCCGTGACATCTCCCCTCAAGAAACTTTCGAATACGTTGGCCTTACTGCGAGGTGACGATGCTTCGGCAGGGTCGGCTCGAAATACCGGACACATCCGACCGGCATCACTTCGACTCTTGCAGTTGCCGCAGCCATTGCAATCGGCAGCAACTTGAGTCGCCGTGGGCGCCGACCAGCGAAGTTGAAGTTGCGGCAGGGCTTCAGAGTCAACTGATTGGCGGAGCCGTCGGATCGTCACGTGGGGATCATCGGTGACGATTTTTCCCGGATTCATCAGATTGTGCGGATCAAATATGTCTTTGACTTCGCGAAAGACGCGATAGAGTTCGCCGTGTTGCGTGCGAAGAAACGCGGAGCGTGACAGTCCGTCGCCGTGCTCACCGCTGATGACTCCTCCGTGCCGAATTGCGACGGCGTACAGGTCGCGCGGGATCGCCTCAAGCAGCCGGTCACGTTCCGGGCCGGGGCCGGGTAAGAACGGGCGGAAGTGAATCTGACCGTGCGCGGCATGGGCGTACATCGTCGCGGTCACTTCATAACGCTGAAACACGTTCTGCGCGTTGCGGACGAAGTCGCGCAGCGCGGCCGGCGGGACGGCGATGTCTTCGACGATGGGGACCGGGCGCCGTTCGCCGCCGAGCCGGGTCAGGCGGGGGATGATTTTCCGAGGGATGGACCACAGGTCGTCCACACTCAGGGCCGTCTTCGATCCGGAAACGGCCTGCGCGGCAACATCGGCCGTTGCCGCGACATCTTCGATGGCGTGCAAAACGTCAGCCATGCGGCGGCCGACATCGCCCGCTTCTTCGCCCTCGGTTTCAATCAACAGCGCGGCGCCGGCAGCACGCGGCACTAATTTTTCAAACTGGATTTCGGTTTCACGCACCAGTGAAAGATGCCGACGATCGAATAGGTCGCAAGCCGATATGGGAAAATCAGCGGCACACACCGCTGCGGCGAGCGCATCGTCGAGCGACTCGAACAGCACGAGCGAGACCGCCGAATGAGGCGGTATTGGCTCAATGCGAAGCCGGGCCTGCGTCAGAAGCCCCAACGTTCCTTCTGACCCGACCAGTAGCGGTGTCAGGTCGATAGGCCCGCCAGTTGTCTTCAGGCGAAGAAAATATCCGCAACTGTCACGCTCGCGCTGCGGCTGCAATCTCTCAATCAACTCCTGACGCTCGCCCAGCAGCGACTCCATCCGAGTGACGATTCCGCTCGCCGAATGATGTTGTCCTCCGTCGTCGGATCGATCTGCTCCGGTGCGTAGCACTTCGGCATCGCTGAGGACGACGTTGGTTCTTGCGGTGTGACGCCTCACGTCGCCGACGGCAATGGACCGCGAGCCGGACGAATTGACACCGATCATTCCGCCAACCGTCGTGACCGCGGCGTTGGCCGGGTCGGGGCCGAACCGATGGCCGGTCGAACGCAACTGACGATTCAATTCACTCAGAACGACCCCGGGTTCGACATCGACGTATTCGTCGTCGCGGCTGAGCATGCGCCGCATGTGACGGGAGAAATCGACTATCAGGCCCGGTCCCAGCGCTGCTCCGGTCGTCGAAGTTCCGGCTCCCCGAGCGATCAGGGGGGTATCTTCTTCGTTGGCGAACCGGACGATCGCGCGAACGTCGTCGATGTCGAACGGAAACGCAACACCCAATGGGACGGCCCGATGCAAACTCGCATCGGTCGCATACATCGATCGGGTGACCGGATCGGTGCGAATCTCACCTCGCAGATCACCGCTCAACTCGTCCGCGAGGCGTTGTCGTAGATCGTCCAAACGAGGACTCGATACCGAAAGAAGACCAAGTCGACGAACGATGATTCGTCGGAAAGTTGCTCAGTGCCGCCAACCGTCAAATTAGTTGGGTGAAGAGAAAAACAAAAGCGGAGCGCTACGATGTTCGTTGCGGCGTTTGAAAGAAAACGCGTCTCGCGACGAGAGGTCGAGTACGACCGGCAAATCGAAGACGGTGATTGAATACCCGGTCAAGTAGCGGGTTCCGGCTTCGATTAATACAAACTCGATGAGTTTCTGTGCGCAGAAGCCGCCACAGGCTCTAATTGGAGCTGAATTTCGGCGGAAATTCGGGTTTCAGCGGTCCGGTCGGCCCGACCTCGTTGATGAGGATCTCGCGAATAATCTCGCTGCGATCGTCAATGTCATCGGCGCAGAGCATCTTGTAAATCATCGGTCCCGACAATCCCAGCGCTGAGGCGATGACGTCACAAACGAGTCCCAGGGAGACGATCGGGTCGGTCGCCGACTCGATCACGCCTTTCAGTTCGACCTTCGGATACTTTTTCTGAAAAAGTGCGATCAATTCCTGCCGACGCGAAACGCGGTCAATTTGTGACGGGATGAGAGCCCGATCCTGTTGAACTTCGAGCCGACCCACGCGGTACGGCAGATCGTTCGTCTCCTCGGACAGCACCTTGGCTCGCGCTAGCCCCTGCAACATCAGGTAGTAGCGGCCGTCCTCAAGTTGCTCTTCGGCCGCGATCTTTCCGAGGCAGACGTGATCGTAGATCTCAGGCTCGTGAAACTCCGGCGTGTCGTCCCAGCCCGGCTGCAAAACCGCCATCGCGATATAGCGATCGGACTCCAACGCGTCAGCCGTCATCTGCCGATAGCGAGGCTCAAAAATGTGCAGCGGCATCAGCACGTGCGGAAAGAACGCCACATTAGGCAGCGGGAACAACGGTACCCGACCGGAAAAGTTCTCGAGTTGGCTCGACAGGTCGAACGGGTGTTCCATGGTCTGAAAAATCGATGAGTGGTCTTCGAATACTCCGCTGGAATCCGTCAATTTTATGCGCCGGACCACTGAAGGACAGACTATTTGCTCGGTATTTCTCTATTGCGGCTGATCGATCCGCGTCAGCAACGCGACAATCGGCATCACTGAATCGGCAAATGCGCGGCTATCGTGACTGCAATGCACGACCTCGCCGCCCCTCGAAATTTCGATTGCGCCGAAGGTTCGTATCGCACCTGCTCTTCGCCTAGACTCTCACGGCGGAATCGTACTGCCTTATCTGCTCGGAAATCACGGAGAATTCAGTTGCCGCGTGCAACCGCGAAGTCGAAGTCCAGTGATGCGGGCGTCTCAAGTGACCAGCGCCGGCGGGCCGGCACGATCGTGCGTCGGTTGGCCAAAACCTATCCCGATGCCGAATGCGCGCTGGTGCACCGCAATCCCTATGAACTGGTGGCGGCGACAATCCTCTCGGCCCAATGCACCGACGAGCGGGTCAACTTGACGACCCCCGCCCTGTTCAAGAAATACCCGACGCCCGAGAAACTCGCTCGTGCGAAGCAGGCCGATGTGGAAAAGCTGGTCCAGTCGTGCGGTTTTTTTCGCTCAAAGGCCAAGAGCCTTCTCGGCATGGCACGCGGGCTGGTTGAAAACCACGACGGCAAAGTCCCTCAGGATTTGGACTCATTAGTGAAGCTGCCCGGCGTG
Organism: Stratiformator vulcanicus; assembly: GCF_007744515.1. Lineage (NCBI taxonomy): Bacteria > Pseudomonadati > Planctomycetota > Planctomycetia > Planctomycetales > Planctomycetaceae > Stratiformator > Stratiformator vulcanicus. The sequence continues at coordinate 2,316,611 of NZ_CP036268.1, read as the reverse complement.
GGCCGTAAGACCGCGAACGTCGTACTCGGGGTCGCGTTCGGCATCCCCAGTGGCGTGGTCGTCGATACTCACGTCAAGCGGATCAGCAATCTGCTCGGCCTGACACGAAGTAAGAATCCCGAGATCATCGAACGTGATCTGATGGCCGTGCTGCCGAAGAAACACTGGATCGACTACTCGCACCGGCTTATTCATCACGGACGGCAAATCTGCAAGGCCCGGAAGCCAGCCTGCACCGATTGCCCACTGCTTTCGGTCTGCCCACGCGTCGGCCTCGACCCGCTCGAATGATCCCTTTGTCGTTTCAATAACATAGAGCTTTAACGTCCCTCACCACTTACCTCTTACCGATCACCTCTGTCAATGATTCTGACCGGCCCCGAAATTCACGCGCGCCTCGGCGGCGATATCAAGATCGATCCGTTCGAAGAAAGTCGGCTCAATCCGAACAGCTACAATCTGACGCTGCACAACGAGCTGATGGTCTACGACGACATCGAACTCGATATGCGGCGGCCCAATAACGCGACGAGGAAGATCATTCCCGAAGAAGGTTTGCTCCTCGCCCCGCAGCGGCTCTATCTCGGCCGTACCGTCGAAATGACGGAAACGCACAACTTGGTACCGATGCTGGAAGGCCGCTCGTCCATCGGCCGACTAGGTCTGTTCGTGCATGTGACTGCGGGCTTCGGTGACGTCGGCTTCCGAGGCTACTGGACTTTGGAAATGTTCTCCGTCCAACCGATTCGCATCTATCCGGGCGTCGAGATCGCCCAAATCTTCTTTCACACCGTCGAAGGCGACATTCGCGAATACACCGGCGGCAAGTATCAAAACAACCGCGATATCCAACCGAGCCTGCTCTACAAAGAACTGCTCCCCGATCCGCAGAAAGAGCTCACGTTCGATGATGAACCCTATTTCGATTCCGGGTTAAGCTGAGCGACTAAAAAGGCCCGCGGTTCGCCGGAACCACGGGCCTTCTTTTCACGTGAACGACTGCGATTGCGAGCAACGGCTGTCGTTGTCTCATCAACCTTACAATCGTTCCGATTACACGCTCTCTGCTGAAGGGACGACGAACGGCTCGCGATACTCGCGAGTCAGCATCGGGTTGGCTTCTTCGGACCGCACGCCGACGAATTTCTCCTTCGACGGATCGATCATCAGCTTCGGCCCCAAGGCCAGAGGTGTCTTCCCAAGGTCGACGCCGTTCTTCTTGAGATGACTGACGGTGCGGTCGAAGGTTTCGACCGCTTCATCGTTGCCATCAAGAGCTCCGCGAATCTCGGATTCGCTCGACTCCTCGCCAAGGCGATAAGAAATATTGCCGAGATGGCACAGGGCACTGGAGAGATGGCCGTCGAGAATCTCACCATTCAGGACCGTGCGGTCTCGATTGCGAACGCCTTCGACGAAGTTGTCGAAGTGGTCATTCGTGGAACCGCCGCCGAAGCTCTTGACCTTATTCCAATCCTTGTCGAAGACGGACGACCGACCGTAGCTGTGCTGAACGGCGTAGCCTTCACTTCCGTAGAAGATCACCCCGATCTTCGCCTGCTTGTAGGCGTCCGTCTCGAGGCCGCGGGTTTCGAAGACCAGCTTTTTGCCATTCGGGAAGGTGTGAATCGAAACCTCCGTGTTGGCCGTCGTCCCGGCGTCTTCGTAGCCGAGCCGGCCGCCGTACGCGACGACCGAGTCACCGATGTTCTCAACGCCGAGGCCCCAGCGGGCGACGTCCATCTGATGAATACCCTGGTTGCCGAGGTCGCCGTTGCCATACGGCCACTGCCAGTGCCAGTCATAATGGAACTGCTTTCGCGGCACATCTGAAAGCATCGGTGCAGGGCCGAGCCACTCGGAGTAATTCACGCCCTGCGGCACGCCATACGAGCCGGCCGGGCCGATGCTCTTGCGGCGTTTGTAGCACAAACCGCGAGCGAGCTTGACCTCGCCGATGCCGCCGTTCAGGACGTACTGCACCATCTCGCGGGTGCCCTTCATCGTCCGGCACTGCGCCCCGAATTGGCAGACTTGGTCGTACTTGCGGGCCGCATCAACGATCCGGCGACCTTCCTCGACGTTATGGCTGACCGGCTTCTCGACATAGACGTCCTTGCCCGACTGGATGCCCCAAATCGCCTGCAGCGCGTGCCAGTGATTCGGTGTCGCCACACTGAAGATGTCGATGTCTTGAGCGTCGGCGGCCGCGCGGCACTCGTTGTAGTATTTAGGCCGCTTACCGGTCCGCTTGTAGACCTCTTCGACACCCTTCTTCTGACCGACACCTTCGTCGGGGTCGACGACCGCAACCACCTCGCAGTTGTTCCGATTGATGAAGCCGTTCAGGTGAGTCTTACCCCGGCTGCGCAGACCGAGGACCGCAACGCGAAGCGTGCTGTTGACGTCCTGCTTCGCTTTGGCCAGTGCGGTCGGAAACGTGAAGGGCGCGAGGGAAGCGGCTGCCGCGGCGGCGACAGACTGGCCGAGAAATTTCCGACGGTCGGTATTTGTTGGATTCGACATCACAATACACCTGAGAGCTGTTGGAGTGGGCGGGATCAGCGAGATGATGACAATCTTCGTGTCGTCGAATTTTCGCTGACGAACCTATCAGAGTATGTCGAAGTGTACTCCCCCGGTCCGCAGCGATGCAAACGGGCATTGGGGAACTTCGATCAGTCGAGCACTTCGCCGAACGCGTGCTGAGCGGAACCGACGATCAGAATTTCGTCTTCGCTCGAGAGCAGGCGGCGAACCTCGTCTTCATGCTCGAGCGGGATGAAGAAGAGGTCTTCGACGAGGTCGCTGCCGAGCTGACTCAACAGATAGACCCGGGCCCAATCGAGCGCATCAACGAGTCGCGACGTGTCGCCGAGGTCAACCGCCGCGTTTTCTCTTTTGAGGGCACTGACGACGTCAATCGGTTGATCGAAACGTGCCAGCGCCGCGATCTCTGCGGGCGGTTCCTCGCTGAGATCGGTCAGCACGACGATGCGACCGTCCCGACAAACCAACCTGCGGGCAACGTCGACGGCCGCAGCGAGGCGAGACCACGCCTGCCCGGGGGAGTCGCCCAGTGCCGAGTCGACCGCCACGACGACGGTCTCCGACCGCTCGGGCTGAGACAATTTCCAACTTTCCGTTTGGTAACGCTTCAGTCGGCGGAACACCGGTTCCGTGCCGCCGGCCAGCAGTTGGGAAATACCGCCCCCTGCCCCGGCGACCGCTTGGACGGTGAACTGCGTCCCCAACAACCATCCGATTTCGTCAACGGTCTGACGGAGAGGACGTTCGTCGTCGGGACCGAGTTCACGATGCCCCGCACCTCGGATTCGCTGAATCGCCTCCACGTTCGAGAGCCATGGGTAAAACACGCTGTTCGTGCCGCAGTAGCCCAACAGCGGATCGAATGCCGTCAGGCCGATCGAAATCACGACATCCGCATCAATGACATGGCTCGAAAGATAGATGCGTTCCCCAGTCGAGGTTGAAGCCAGATAGCGACAGGCCGCCTCCGATCCCGGATCATGCTTGATGTTTTGGTACCGCGCATCTTCAGTGCTCTCGGCAACGTCTCCGCTGTCGGCCATCGTCTTTGAACTCGGCACGACCGTGATTCCATCCGCATCGATCCCCGCTCGGACCAATCGTTCGATAACGGCTGCGGTCAGCTCCGGCAGGTGCGGGGTCCGAGCATCGACAACCACGACAACCTGATCGCCGGGGATGACCGATTCCTCCAATTTTGGAAATTCGACCGGATCGTCGAGCGCCGATTCGAGCGTCGCCGTCACGTCGGCAAGTCTTGCGGGCCCCGTAAAATGGCCCGTCACCTGTTCGACAGGCAGGTCGAGTTCAAGGCACCGATCCGTTCCGTAGTGAATCGAATACTGATGCGTGTTTTCAGGAAGCAAAATGTTGAGGCTTCAATGAAGGAGGGAATCACAACGGACAATTCGCCCACGGCTTCTGTTGGGGCGCCTGCTCTTTCACCTTATGTTAAGCGTCTGCAGTCCGGCAGCAATCGAGAGATTGGCCGCAAGGACCGGACCGCAACGATTTTCCCAGCCTTGTTCAATCCCGAACCAATCGCCGACGCAGCTTCCCGGATGAGTGACGACGATTTGATGATCGGCCTGCAGTCCGGGGCACGCGATGCGTTCGCGCAGCTCGTCGAGCGCTATCAGTCCCCGCTAATCGGATTCTTCTTCAAAAACACCCGCGACCGTCAACTGGCCGAAGATCTCAGCCAAGAGACGCTGTTGCGTGTCTACAATCAATCGTGGGACTACCTACCTCAGGGCCGCTTCCGCGGATGGCTGTTCCGCATCGCCCGTAACCTGTTGATCGATACCGTCCGGAGACGCACCAATGACGCACTGGTCCATTCGGTCCGCCCCGGCTCGGACGATGAGGTCAACATCCTGACGCTGATTTCTGACGGACTGCTGCCGCCGGAAGTCAAAGCGGGACATCGCGAACTCAAAGCGATCGTCGACGACATGCTTGAAGAATTGCCCGAAGAACAGCGGCTGACCTTCACGATGCATCACTACTCAGGTTTGACGCTCTCGGAAGTGGCCGACGCCCTCGACACGTCGGTCGCGACATCGAAGAGTCGCCTGCGATTGGCCCGCGAAAAATTGCAGGCTCGCCTGGCCCGAATCGGGCTGACCGATCCCTCTGAGCGGCAGGAGACGTGAGATGAAACGGCCGGGAACTTGTCGGACTGATCGGCCCCTCGCACTCGATTCCCAGCGACGAGCGGAGGTCGCCCACCAGTCCGCGCGATCACTACAACCCGAATGGCTTTTTCGGCCACAATGCCGTTTTAAGGCCCGCGCCGGTGAACCGAATCGCTCACAGGACCGTTCACGTCCGCACCATACGGCGGGCGAGGAGAGTTGAATCATGCCTTATTTCAGTCGACTAACCGATATCGTCACCTGCAATCTCTCCGACCTGATCGGCAAGACGGAGAATCCCGCGGAGGCGCTTTCGGAAATTCTCGCCGAAATGGAACAGGGGATCGCCGGGGCGCGCCGCAGCGTCACGACGGCTTCGGCGAACGTCGAGCGGCTCAAGGGCGAGATTAAAGAGCAACAAGCTCAAGTCGGAATCTGGATGGAACAGGCTCGCAAACGCATCGCCGATGGAGACGAGGAGGCCGCTCGCCTGGCCTTGATGCGCAAGCAAGAGGTCGAGGACGTCATCGCGGGACTCGAACAGGAGCAGCGGGCCGCGGAGAAGACGAGAGTCCATCTGGAAACGACCCTCCGAGCTCTGGAGGGACGCATGAACGATGCCCGTCGCAAGCAGGCCGAGCTATCCGGCACCGCCGACGCCGCGCCGGCCGCGTCTGCAATCGCCGCCACGATGTCTCCCGAGGAGCAAAGCCGAAGAAAATCGGTCGATGACGAGCTCGCCGCGCTCAAGAAAGAACTCGGCGGTTGAAGACGCTCTCCAATGTTTGTCCGACGATCTCCGGCCCCCGTTTGCGACACAGGATTTAATGTCGCAACCGCGCCGAGCCCCTCTGGAATTGCCGAAGGAATCCATGGAGCTTTCCGCCTTTGCCGAACGGGTACTGCAAAGCCCGTCGCTCGAACAAAAATTGCTGCCTCCCGAATTGCCGCTTACCGACGACTCGCCGGGGCCGCCACGTCGCCCGGTCGAGCCGGCCCGGCCGGACAACCTTCAGTTTGCCGCTCCCAAAACCGCCCCCGCCATGCCGAAGGGTCCCGCCCTTCGTGAGCCGGCCAAACAGGCGATTGCTCACCACGTGATGGCCAATCATGAACTGCAGGCGCTGGAGGTCATGGCGTTCGTCCTGCACGCCTTCCCGGAAGCCCCGCCCGAGTTTCGACTAGGGCTGATCGACGTGATGCGAGACGAGCAAAAGCACACCCTGATGCACCTCCGCCGCGCCGAAGAACTCGGCCAGCCGTTCGGTTCGTTGCCGGTGAATTGCTACATCTGGAAAAAGTCACAGGCCTGCGAGTGCGTGCTCGACTATCTTGCGACGCTGCCGCTGGTGTTCGAGGGCCGCAATCTCGACCACACACTGGAGTTTGAGCAGTACTTCCTCGACGCCGGCGACAAAAAAAGCGCCGGCATCATGCGCGCGATCCACCGTGACGAAATCGAACACGTGCGCTTCGGCCTCGATTGGCTGCGAAAGCTAAAGCCGCCCGGCAGCGACGACTGGGAGGTCTTCAACCAGCACCTCCACTACCCGCTCCGCGCGGACAAAGCCATCGGCGACCAATTCCACGACGAACCCCGCCGCGCGGCGGGGATGGGGGAGGAGTTTATTGCGCGGTTGAGCGGCAGCGCGCTCCCTGACGGTCGCGGCTAAACGAGAGAGGTGATCTACGCGCCGAGTCCGCTTTTTCCTAGCTTCCGCAGCGTACCGATCCGATTCCTCTTGCGGCGCTAGCAGGGATGGCCGAACCCGACGTGACGACCGTCTCGATTTCGCACCCGAAATCGAATTCCGAATTGCGCACATCTCGTCGCATTCCTGAGTTCGACGCGATTCGCGTTTGGGCGACCGGTGCGGTCATCGTGCTTCACGCCGCGTACGCCTATTGCATCTGGCCGATGCCGGGGCTGGTCTGGCCGGTGCCGATCGATCAGCCGAGTCCGCTGGCCAATGCCGCCTTCTGGTGGATCGAAGGCTGGGTGATGGCCGTCTTCTTTCTGATGAGCGGCTATCTCGCTGCGCAAACGGCGGAACGCGGGGCGTGGAAACTGATCACCAGCCGCACGCAGCGCCTGCTCATTCCCCTGCTCACGATCGGCATCGTATTTGTCTTCGCAGATCTCGTCATCTGGTGCGTCGGCTTCGGCCTCACGCAGCAGGCGACGTGGCGAGAAGTCTTTCGGATGACGATTCCGCACGACATCAAGACCCATTTGTTCGGGCCAAGTCACCTGTGGTACCTCCAGTACCTCTTCCGGCTTTGCCTGTGCGTCGCGGCCATCTCGGCGGCCTCGGCGATGCTGCGAAAACGCGGAATTTCGATGCACTTGCGAGTGGCCGACCTTCTCTCGAAACCGATCGCATTCGGATTTGCTCCGCTAGTTGCCTTCGCCGGATGCCTCGCAATTTTTCACTGGTCGCCAGAGGTCTACCTCGGATTTCAGCACGACTTTCAGCCCTATCCGCCGAAGTTCTTGCACGGCACCTTATTTTTCGGTCTCGGCCTGCTTCTACATCGTTGCGATGACCCGCTTGCCGCGCTGCGCAAAGGTTGGATCGTTTATCTTTCCGCAGCGGCAGCCGTCTTTGTGCTGCTATTGCCAGTCGTTCACGAGACGCTGGCGGGCGACCGCCTTGCAACGACCGATCATCTACGCACATTGCTCCTCGCCGCATTCGCCACCACGGCAACCTTCGGGCATCTCGGATTATTCTCGCTCGGCAACTTTGGAAAGAGCGAGCGCTGCCGCTTCCTAGCCCGCGCCAGTTATTGGACTTATCTCCTCCATCATGGCCTCGTCGGCGCGGTTGCGACCGCGCTCTATTTTGTGCCGATTGCCGCGACGCTGAAGTTTTTCATCGCCGTGCCCCTCGTCGGGGCCACCTGCCTTGTGACGTATCGCCATTTCGTCATGGGCCGGTGGATTGAGCGGCTGCTCGATGGCAAGTTGTTCGTGCGGCCGAAATCCGATTCGGCCCGAGCACCGGTTAATGCTCCCGGACCGGCGGAAGCGGCGTAATCCCGGCATCGGTCTTCCGACCGGTCGCCTGCGACGGGTCGTACTCGGGGTTCGGCGCGCCCATTTGGGCACCGACTTCGCCCCGCCACCTGTCAAGTAAGTGATAGAGCCGCTGTGCGATCGCGGGTCGCTCCATCGCCAGATTGTGATCTTCGTGAATGTCGGTTTCTAAATCATAAAGTTCGAGTCGGTCGTCCTCGTAGAATTCAATCAACTTGTATTTCCCGGACCGCACCGCCCCGTGAGGCCGCGCTCCCACGGCGTGATAGTGAGGATAGTGCCAATAAATGGCTTCTCGCTCTAAATTAACATCCGGGTCTCTTAAGAGCGGAACAAGACTTGAGCCGTCGACCTCGGCGGGGAGTTCTTCATTCAGGGCGAGAAGTTCGAGGACCGTCGGCAGGTAATCAACCGAAATAATCGGCTCATGACACACGCCGCCGGCCTTCGTAATGCCAGGCATCTTAATGATCGCCGGTACGCGCACGCCTCCTTCGTAGACGGTGCCTTTTCCCTGACGAAGCGGATGATTGCTCGTCGGGCCTCTGCCTGATTTATCCAAGCCTCCGTTGTCTGACGTGAAGATAATTAGCGTCTCCTCAGCCAAGCCGTTTTGCTCCAATGTGTCGAGTACTCTTCCAACCGCGTCATCGAGCGAGCGAACCATCGCGGCATAACCCGCGTTGTGATGCACGGACTCTCTCTTAACAGTTGGTGAAATATTCTCGATATAATCCGGCTTGCCCTGAATGGGCGTGTGGACCGTATAGAACCAGTAATTAATGAAGAACGGTTCGTCCTTCCAGCTTTCAATCAGCTTGCACGCTTCCCCGGCGAGCAAGTCGGTCAGGTAGTCGCCTTTCTTTCCGCCTTCGGGAAGGTACGGAACCTGCCGTCCCCCGCGACCGTACGGATAGAAATAGGATCCGGGCAGCCCCATGTGTCCGCCGCCGACGTTCACGTCAAAACCCTGGTCGGTCGGCAGGTAGCCAATCCGTCCTTCGACCGACCGCGGCGACAGGTGCCATTTGCCGATGTGCGCGGTTTGATAGCCTGCTTCCGAGAGGACATCCGCGATCGTCACTTCTTCAATCGGCAGCTTCTTTGTCCAGTCAGGAAGTTCGAGTTTGCGGTTCGTAATCCACGTGTGCCCCTCAATGTAGTCGGTCAGATTCAAACGCGCCGGATACTTCCCCGTCAGCACGGCGGCGCGTGTCGGCGAACAGACATTGCACGCCGCATATGCATTCGTGAATTGCACGCCCTCCGCGGCGAGCCGGTCAATATTCGGGGTCTGATAAAGGTCGCTGCCGGCGTAACCAAGATCGGTCCATCCGAGATCGTCGACCAGAAACAACACCACGCTGGGTCGCTCGGCAGCCATCACCAATTGATGCGACAGACCTAGAAACGCGAACGCGACAATGAGACGAAGCATGGGCAGAACCTATCAATATTTCCTTGAGCGATCACGCTCAACCTAGTCGACGAATCGCAGCGAACACAAGGGACGGCATGATTCTCTGAGTTGCAAAATATGCTACGGGCGATCACCATCTCAGCACACCGTCGATACGTTTTCCAGAAGTCTCGGCCCTACCTGACCGACCATGTTAAATCTACTATTTGACCGCCTCCGCTACGACGAAGATGAGCGCCGCATGATGCGGGCCGTCCGCTTCTGGGGATTCGTGCTCGTCCTCAGCCTATTCGTTGGATACTACGGGCTGAAAGAGGTCCGCTATCGCGTCTTTGGAACCCGTGCGGATGCCAAAGTGACGAGCATTTCGCAGCCGAAAGGCAAAGACAACGAGAACTTAAGACGGGTGAGGTTCTCGATAGAAACCGAAGATGAAGCCAACCGGCGAGGCGAAGAGGTCGTTGGCAAAAGTTGGACACCGCCGGGCCGCGATTCACTGAGCGTCGGAGACAGTATTGAGGTTGTCTTTCTATGGGGAGTCGAAGAATCATCACGTCCCGCGGGGACCGAGAGCAACTTCGTTCTCGTCATCTTTTTAATCGCTGTGACGGCCATCACGTTGGCCTGCATCTTCTTTTGGCAATGGGCCAGCAAACAGGCGAACTATAAATCGCCGCAGTATCGGGCGCATTACTAATCTCAAGACAAATCAATCTGACCACCGAACTGCCGCACCGCTTCATAAACAACGGTGTTGGCGGTGCTGGCGAGATTGAGGCTCCGCACTTCCGGCCGCATCGGCAACTCGATTGTGGTCGCCCGATGCTCCGCCAGAATCGACTCCGGCAGGCCCTTCGACTCACTGCCAAACAGCAGGATATCGCCTCGCTCGAAAGTCGCTTCCCAAATCGTGCGGCCGCCGCCGTTCTCAACGCACCACACCGTCGCCTCGGGATACCGCCGCGGCACCTCCCGCCAATCATCGACCGCTTCCCAGTCAAGATGCTGCCAATAATCCATCCCCGCCCGCTTCAGATAACGATCGTCCAATCGAAATCCGAGCGGCCGCACAAACCACAACTTCGCCCCGACGGCCACACAAGTGCGACCGATATTTCCGGCATTCTGAGGGATGTCCGGACGATGCAGGACGATGTGGAGGAATGACATTGGTGATTGATGAGTCCTAAAATATTCAGCTTGGCAAACTGAACCTTTAATCTGCGCCGGGCAGCGATTGCTGCTGAATGACGATGTCAAGCGGTTCTCCGTCGCTGCCGAAGGAGGGATCGCGACCGTCATCGATGCCATTCGACCCGACCCCGTAAACGACAAGTTGATCATTCTCAACAAGAATTTGAAATGGTTGATCCGTATAAGGATCGAGAACAGGCTCCGGCAGAAATCGAGGAACCAACTCTCCCATTTCCTGCGGCCATCTTCCGTTTAATTTCTCAATGCGAATCGCCGCGACGAAAACGCGCATCGCCCTTGTATAGGCTTCCGCCCGAGCGAAAGCTTTCGCGAGAGTCTCAGTCGCCCCAATGAGAAGCAACATGCCTCCGTCGCCAAAACCCGTGTCATGTGCAACCTCATGGGATGCGGTATCGAATGCAATGTTCCATTCTCTGATGGAAAGCCTGGTAGCGCCCAAATACTTTCTCAATGACCTTAACAGGAAGAGTCGGTCACCGGCCGGTGACGTATTTCGAAGTAGAAACAGGGTTCTCGATCGCTCGCAGATAAGCGATTCCGTCGCCATATCTTTGAACTTAATTGACTTCAACTTATTTTGAATCGACAAGAGTTGATCATCGTTTAATGTTTCAGCCGTTCGCTCGACGCACGGCTGCAGCATTCTGACGAGATTGGCGCGAATCAATTGCACGATCGGCTCCGGTGTCCGCCCGATCGCACTAATCATTCGCAAGATTGCGAACTGCGCATCGTAGATACGTTCCGGCCTATCGTCGACCGTCGCTCGATAGCACTCCACCGCGAGCAGTCGCGTTGCCCATCTCAGGTCTTCACAGAACTCTTGCGGCAAATCATCCAAGCTGTCGTAACCAATCTCAGCGAATATGTATCGACCGCGATCATCGAAATTAATCAACCGATCGATCGTTGAACGCAGTTGATCGGAGGTCGATCGTAGAGCGGCGACATACGCCTCCGGATCATCGACTTCCTCAGGTGAAAGCAGGTATTCGTAGTTCCGCTCGGCATCGACGAATGCCTGCTCCGCGGACTCATCAACGACCACCCATTCACCCTGCCCAATAGGGTCCGATCCGACCATTTGCCTATGGTACGCCCGCATCTCCTCCGGAGTGATCGGCTCTCCCGCCGCGCGAATCCGCGCGATCTCCGCATCTAAGGCCCATTGAGGACGAAGGTAAAACCAATACCCGCCGCCGCCGCAAAGTAGCAGGACAACGGCCGCAACCGACGCCAACGTCACCCACACCCAATGCAGCATGCCACAATCCGACGCCTTCTGCCTCGAATCCTTCTCCCTCTTATTTAGGGCGGATGAAATCGTGCGATGCTGTCGCGCTGACTCAGTTTCGGAAGACTTCGAACGATGGCGCCGTGGCGGCAGGTCAGGCATCCAATGCTCTTCTCATAAGGGGTGGGGCAGGCGCATCCGATGCATGTTACTCACCCGAGAAAGGCTGGATGTCCATGACCGCAACAGCGAGTTGTCTACGACCGCGTCGCTCATGTTAATCCGAACAAAATCGACCGCAGGTCTCGCCGGAGCGGGATTCGAGAAATGTGGGCCCGCTGCCATCACAATGACAGCCGTCCGTAATTACTCTTCGATATATCCCGCGATCTGATTCATAACGTCGTTAAAATTGCCTGCCAGATCTCGGCGCCGGTCGCGGGTCAATTTGCGAAATTCAGCGTCGGACAGGCCCGTCAGTGCACCCAACGTCGGATCGCAGAGTTTGTCGGCATCCGCTTTGATGTCGACGTACATCTGATAGAGACTTCGCAATTCCCCTTTGATCGACTCGGGTAACGACTCTTCAGCCAGCACCTCGTGATAGGCCGATTCGGTCTTAAACCGGAGTACCTCATCGATTTTTTCGCGACTCTTGGTCGCTATTTCCTGAGCCTCGCTCCCGAGAAAACGACGGCGTTCGTTTTCGACGTATCGCTCACGCGTAGACCGTCGTGCCCGCGCGTACTTAATCTTGGTCACCCCGATCGTGCCTCGGTAGCTTGAAGCCACACGACGAGCAACGTAGTTCAGGTTGTAGCCGTCGAGGAACAGCTTCGCCGCGATCTCCCGTGCCGAGTTAAAACCGAAACGGCCTTCGTATTGTTCGGTGACTCGCGTGATTCGACGTTCGCGGTTACTTTCCGATGTCGACCAGAAGTTTTCGCAGGCATCCGCGGCAATTTCCGAAGACTTGGCGAAGCTTCGACCGATCTCCTCGTAGTCCGCATTGCCTACGATTTTAAAGCTCGTGATGCCCAGAACCTCAAGATTTTCCGCTCGACAAACCGGTCCTCCGCTGTAGCCCGGCTTCACTTCGATGTCGAGATAAAGTTCGTCCGGGCGAGCACCTTTGATGACCGCCTGCCGGGAATAGGTTGGATCCGGTTTGCCGTCGCGACCCGGATTGCCGAGCACCACTACTGCATCGTCAAGCTCTGGCTTGCCCCCGCGTAGGAAGTAAGGCCGATGATCTCCCATTGGTTCAGGCAATACCAGCACGGCAACATCTTGCGCAGAGTCGAAATACATCAACTCAGCCCCCTTCACCGTCTCCTCGTGGTCCTCTTCCGGGTTAAATACGAATAGCAAATCCTTCGGGTCACGAGCGACGACACAGTGCGCGGCCGTTACAATCGTTTGGCGATCCTCAAACAAAAAACCTGACCCGAAGCCCCCGTCAGGCATCTTAATGAGACAAGTCGCCGCTTTGCGGATGTTCTGGACCTGCAGATCATCGAAGTTCAGCTCAATCGAATCGGTATTTGCAACAGGAACGTCGATCCGATCAGTCATCTCGTTCCCGAGGCTGACTCGGACCGTCATCGACTCGGGCTTCTCAAATGTCAACGCTGCTTCTGCTTCATCTTTTTCTGCGGTTTTCGCTTCGACGACGCCCTCGGTCTCACCGTCGATGATTTCGTACGTCGCGCCATAAACGTTCGATTTCACGGTCAGAAAGATGGTCTGCCCAGTTCGAAATCCCGACGACGAACTTTCGCCACGCTCACCCAGCGAAACAACCCCTCGTTCTTCAACTGCAGTGGGCTGTTGCGTCGCTACGGGCTGCCCCGGAGGTCGGTACGTGGTCACAGCCGGGGGCGCTGAAGGTGTCGAAGAAAACTTCATTACAATATTTGCGCCCACAATCAGCACAGCAACACAAACGATACCGATAGTCACAATCCCGACCACCTTGGTCAGTTCACTCGAATCGGGCTGTTTCGATTTCCTACTCGGTCGACGATTTGGCGATTTCGACCGACTTCTGCGGGCAGACTCGGGAGGGAGGGCACGTCGTGGCATGATGATGACTTGCGGACTATCGAGGAGGTATCATCCGATCGGAAAGGAGTCGTCGCGTACGCGATTTCAAGCGACAATGGGCAATCACGTTCAGACTGAACACTTATCGACAACCTGTCAAGCACCGCAGACTTCGATAACGACAATTCCGTCGATGTCCCGCATCCCTGCCATTGGGGAACCGTCAGAATCGATCGCTTCTTGCTCACCAGCCCTCCCCGAACCCATCCTTTCCCGCTTCTCTCAGCCCCGTTACGATTTGCGACTTGCTTCACACCAATCGACGACCAGCCCGAGGCCCCAGCCGTCGGGACGCACGCTCAACGACTACCAACGCTGCCATGTTCCAAAAAGTCACGGACGCCCGATTCCTTGCCGGCGAGCACGAGGTTCTGAAGTTCTGGACCGAGAAAGACATTTTCGCCAAGCTCCGCCGGCAGAACGCCGGTGGGCCGAAGTGGTCGTTCCTCGACGGACCGATCACCGCCAACAATCCGATGGGTGTCCACCACGCGTGGGGCCGGACGTACAAGGACGCCTACCAGCGGTTTCACGCGATGCGGGGGGCCGAGTTGCGCTACCAGAACGGCTTCGACTGTCAGGGGCTGTGGGTCGAGGTCGAGGTGCAAAAGGAGTTCAACCTCCAAACCAAGGACGACATCCGCGAGTTCGGCGTCGACAGGTTCGTGCACGAGTGCAAGAAGCGTGTCCTCCGCTTCGCCGCCCGGCAGACCGAACAGTCGATCCGCCTCGGCTACTGGATGGACTGGGACGCCCCGGCCACGCTCCGCAAGCTCGCCGACCACATCGGCACCGACGACGAACTCACCGTCACCACTCCCTCGGGCAAGGAAGCCACCGGCACCGCCGAGGAGATCGTCGCCAAGCTCGGCAACCCCGAATGGGGCGGCAGCTACTTCACCTTCAGCACCGAGAACAACGAGACGATCTGGACCTTCCTCAAGAAGTGCTACGACCGCGGTAAAGTCTACCGCGGCTACGACGTCATGCCCTGGGGCGGCCGCACGGGCAGCGCGTATTCGCAGATGGAGGTGAATGACGGCCGCCGGTTGACGACGCACCGGGCCGTGTTTGTGCGGTTCCCGATATTGCGGGATGAAGCTGTCAGCTCTCAGCCATCAGCCATCAGCCAAGAAAAAGCAGCTGATGACGCGACTTCCCCCCTCTCCCTGGGGAGAGGGGCCGGGGGTGAGGGGAACACGGCGGCGCCCGCTCAACATCGCCGCTCTGAGAGCGAATCGGCCGTCAGCGAACGAGCATCCGACGGTGAGACAGATTCGAAAGGCCCCCGCAGCCCCTCATCCGCCCTTCGGGCACCTTCTCCCCAGGGAGAGTCGGCACAGCCGACTTTTGGGCCTGCGGCAGCTCAAGAATACCTGCTGGTCTGGACCACCACGCCTTGGACCCTCACCAGCAACGTCGCGGCGGCGATAAATCCGGATCTCGATTACATCAAGGTCCGCGCCAAGCGGGACGGGGCGGTCTATTACTTCGCGAAGGACAACCTTCATCACCAACGCCTCGCCAGCGAATTCAAAGACGGCTTCGGACGCCCGGAATGGAAGTGGCCGAAGGGCGTCGCCAAGTTGAAGACGCTCGCCCAAATGTTTAAGGAACAGGGCGGGTTTGAAGAGTTGGATACGGTGAAGGGGGCGGACTTAATCGGCCTGCGGTATCGGGGGCCGTTTGATGAGTTGGAGGCGCAGAACGAGCAGAAGGAAAAGCCTGGCTTATCTTACTGGCGTGGCGGCAAGCAGGCTTTCTACGACTTCGTCGAAGCGGTTGAGGGCAAACATCCCCTCCAACAGTCGCAAATACGAGCATTAATTGCGGAAACGAGCGGCCTGCTCGAGGTTGTCGGGTCTTTCTCGAATTCGCTCCTGAACCTCGTTGCCTTCGATTTCGCGTTTTTCGAATGGGAGAAGCAAGCTGACCAGCCAACTCTGCAGGAATCTGCATCAAATTTTGATCGACTGCATAAAGGCCTTAGAGGGGGAGAATATCGTTCAGATATCGACTCTCTCGCAATGTTGATCGAGGAAGCCCGCGCTGGCAATTCAGAGATATGGCCGATTGTGGAAAGATTTGTGGCTATTCTCCGAGAGGTGATCGTCTGCCTGGAGAAAAATGAATCGGCCTCAGGCGTCGAGTGCCACCGCGTCATCAACGGCGGCCGCGACAACAAGGGCAACCCGATTGTCACCGCTGGCGAGGGTACCGGTATTGTTCACACCGCTCCCGGTTGTGGTGATGTCGACCACACGCTCGGCGAAGAGAACGGCCTCGTCGCGATCGCCCCGCTCGACGAACAAGCCCGCTTCATCGACGGCTTCGGCGAATTCACCGGACGCGACGCCACCGATCCGGAGACGGCGGACCTTGTTATTGAGCGGCTGAAGGAAAAGGGTTTTCACTTTGCGGACGAGGTCTATCCGCACATCTATCCGCATTGCTGGCGGACGGGGACGGAATTAATCTTCCGGCTCGTCGACGAGTGGTTCATTAATATGGACTGGCGTGACGAGATTAAGGACGTCGTGCAGGAAATTGAATGGCTGCCGGAGTCGATTCAGGGCAAGGAGCGCGAGACCGAGTGGCTGACCAACATGCGCGACTGGATGGTCTCCAAGAAACGCTTCTGGGGGCTGGCGCTGCCGATCTGGATCAATCCCGATGACCCGACCGACTTCGAGGTGATGGGGTCACTCGGTGAGTTAAAGGATCGGGCCGTCGAGGGCTGGGACGTGCTCGAAGGGCACACGCCGCACAAGCCGTGGATCGACGCCGTTAAAATTAAGAGCGAGAAGACCGGGGCGATTCTTGAACGCGTCCCCGACGTGGGCAACCCGTGGCTCGACGCGGGTATCACGCCGTTCTCCACGATGGGTTACAATCACAATCGCGAAATGTGGGAGCAGTGGTACCCCGCCGACTTCGTGACGGAGTGCTTCCCCGGGCAGTTCCGCAACTGGTTCTATTCGCTGCTGTCGCTCTCCACGATGATGCGGCACGACGAGACCGAAGACCCCAAGGAAAAGCGACCCTTTAAGACGCTGCTCGGCCACCGTCTCGTCACGGACGAGTTCGGACGACCGATGCACAAATCAGACGGCACCGCGATTTGGTTTGAAGAAGCGGCTGAGCAACTCGGAGTCGACACGCTGCGCTGGATGTATTTATCTCAGAACCCCGCAAATGATCTACGGTTCGGGCTACGACATCCAAAGAAGTCTGTTGAATTAAAGACGCCCGACGGGTTGATCAAGGAGACGAAGGACGGATTCGAAACCTGTCTTGTCACCAGCACCCCCGCTGACGAAACCCGGCGTCAAATCTTAATTCCTTTGTGGAACAGCTACGCGTTCTTCGTGAACTACGCCCGTCTCGACGGCTTCGATCCGTCCGCCAAGAAGCTGCCGCATGCCGATCTGACTGAAGGCGATCGCTGGATTCTGTCGGAACTTCAACACTTAATTCGCCGCTCGACGGAAGCCTATGAAGCGTACGACGCTCAAGCCGCTTGCGACGCGGCCGCATTCTTTATTGATGACCTGTCGAACTGGTACATCCGCCGCAATCGCCGACGATTCTGGCGCGGGGCCGATGGTGCCGATACGGACAAGCTGGCCGCCTATCAGACATTGCATCACGTGCTCGTCGAGCTTTCGAAAGTGCTGGCTCCGGCGCTCCCATTTCTGGCGGAGCGGATGTATCGAAATCTCGTCACCAGTTGGGATGACTCGGCCCCGGAGAGCGTGCATCTGTGCCGGTTCCCGTCGCCCGATGAGTCGTTGGAAGACGAGGCTTTAAGGTTCAGCGCGGCGACCGCGCAGCGGGTGGTGCGGCTGGGGCATCGCTTAAGAGAGCAGGCGGAGCAGCGTGTGCGTCAGCCGTTAGCCGAGCTTCGATATTCGGCGACCGACAAAGAAGCCGACGCGATTGAAGCGTTGAAAGACGTGATCGCCGACGAATTAAATATCAAGGAGTTAAACCGAGCGGAAAGCCTCGACGAGTTGGTGCAATATACCTTCAAGCCGAACCTAAAGACGCTCGGGCCAAAGTACGGAAAGCTGTTGGGCGTCATTCGCAAGGAACTGCCGAATCTCGATCCGGCCCTACTCGCCCCGCTGCGGGCAAAGTTGCCCGTCGCCTTAACGCTCGCGGGGCATGAATTGAACCTGGAGCCGGACGACGTGCTGGTCGGGACCGAGCAGTCGACCGACTGGGTAGCGGGGGACGATGGCGATCTTCAGATTGCGCTGTCGACGCACCTCACGCCGGAACTTACCCGCGAAGGCATCGCCCGCGACTTCGTCCGACAGGTGCAGCAGATGCGGAAGGATGCGGGTTTGGAGATTGAAGACCGAATTAAAATTCAGGTGCAGTCCGATGAGAAAACAGTGCAGAAGGCCTTAGCCGAATGGGGCGACTATATCCGCGGAGAAACGCTGGCGGATGCAATCGAAGATGCCGCGAGCGACGATATGAAGTCGGTTAATGTCGGGGATGCGAAGGCAAGACTCGCGGTGGTGAAGAGCGGAAAGTAAAGAGCTTCCCGCATTCATGGGCGGCCCGGTTCTTATAAAACGGGGCGGCGCCGCAAGGCAGCCGCGACTGGTAAGGAGCGGATCATCTGGAGGCCACTTTCTCCATTGCAGCGATGGCGGCTCATTCCTGATCCGCTTCCTTGCGGCGCGGCTAAACGTGAGATATTAAGTGAGCTCGTCGAAGATTGCTTTGCACAGGATCGGCAGCACGACGGTGGCATCGGCGTAGACTTCGGCGAAGCGGCCGCCTTCTTTGGGGGAGACGAATTTGCCCCAGCTCACGCCTTCGGAATAAGTGCAACCGGAGAGGCCGCCCCAGTGGACCGGTTCGGGGCAGATGCGGACGCCGTAGCGGAAGCGGGGGGCTTTGAACTCGGTGCCGATGCGATGGTTCGTGATGTCGTAGTACGGCGCGACCTGCTGGGCCCAGTTGCGGGGGACGCCGCCGCCGATCGTAAAGATACCGATGCGGTCACTCTCGCCGATGAAGCGGGCGTATTCCTGCAGGTCGAGAAACGGATTAAAGGGCGGCACTGCTCGGAACATCTCTTCGGGCGTCATATCAGACGGCGACTTGCCCGATTCTTTCACCGCGAGGCCCATCGCCCAGGTCGAAACGTCGAGGCCGACTTCGCTATCGCTGAAGGCGGGGATAAAGACCGGGACGTTCTGCTCGTAGGCGCTTTTAAGAATCCCCGGCCCCTCGTCCATTTCGGAGAGCGCTTTCCCGAGCGCTTTGCATAGTCGGGCAGACGACCAGACGCCGTCTTCGGGCTGCTCGGTCCGCAGGGTTTGCGAGACGACCCGTTCGACATCGTTGAGATTCGACTCCATCTCCAGTGTGTCGTAGACCCGGTTGTAGCCTTTCTCGAACAGGTCTTCGTCCGACTGCGATGGGTCGTAGCGGTAATGCGTTAAGCCGATCGATTCGGTCAAGCCGTGAGCCATGAGGGCGCCGGTTGAGATGACGGCGTGAACGATGCCGCGATCGATCAATTCGCAGAAGATGCGGCCCTGCTTCGCGACGGTCATCGCTCCGGAGAGCGTGAGCACGACCTTGCAGTCGGTATCTCGTGCCATTTCCAGCAGGACGTCAAACGACTCGCCGAGTTGTCGCCCGGAGAACGCTGTATCTCCCATCGCCCTGAGCAGGTCGGGAAACGTGTTTACCTCGGCAAGGTCGAGGGTCTTTAAGGGGCGGAGTCCGTCGGAGCGGCCGTCGTGAAGTTCGCGGGACATGATGCGAAGGGCGGAGCGTGAAGTGGAGAAACGCAGGGCGGGCTGTGCCCGCCCTACGATGAAAACGCTCGTTTGGCAGCAACGCGGCTTAACAGGTAGCTTCCGCGTATTGCATTGCGGGAGCCTCGTCCGCGTCGTACTCGGTGACGGTGGCTTCGTTGGGAAGCATATCCGATCCGGTGAAGCGAGGCAGGGTGCGGACGGTGACGTCACCCAAGTCGAGTTCCTCGCGCATGTGCTCGAGAATCTTGCGAGGGTCGGTGTCACCGCAGGTGAACACGTCGAGGGCGATCAGCCCGAGATCGGCGTACGTGTGAGCCGAGCAATGGCTCTCATCGAGCAATACGACGCAGGTGTAGCCGGGAGCGGAGTTGTGGCCGAAGTGATATCGGACCTGCGAGATCACGTGCATCCCGGCTTTTGCAGCCGAGCGAGCCATGACCTCCAGCATTCGCCCGTCGTCGAGGCAAACATCCCGCGGCACATTCCGACAATCAATCAGTACGTGATTACCTTTTCCCAACGCATAAACCCTCCCAGAGCATCAAACGGAACCGAACCGGCCAGCACTGCCGGTCGCGTGAGAACTGCGGAATTGTGGGATTGCACCGACCGTGATGCAAGAGCCACATCAGAAAATTCAGCGCCACCAAAATGCGACGGGCCGAACTCCCACCTTCAATGAACAATTCCGCCGCGAATAATATCGGCGCCGGTCGTCCGGAAGAAATCCTCTTTTGGCCACCGTCGCTGAAAATTTTGGCGAAGCAGCGAAAAAAGGCGGGCCGATCGTTTGATCGGCCCGCCCTGAGCGTTCTCGGCGTTCGCTGATTCCGATCAGCCGCCGTAGTACTTCGTCAGTTCTTCGAAGATCAGCGGCTCGGTGATCGAGTCGCTGGCAAGGCGGACGCGGAAGCGTTGGTCGCCTTCGATCGAGCCTTTGACGTGAATCTGGAACACGGCGGTTTTGCCGGCACCAAGGTTGTCGAGCGGTCGGAAGAAGATGACCTGACCGGTGGCCTTGTGGGCTGAAGGTCCGCGGGCATCGAGCAGCATCACGCCTTCCGGCAATTTGCAGGAGATGTCGACGTTGGCCGCTTCTTTGGTTCCGACGTTCTTCACGCGGATTTCGTAAGCCGTCTCGCGGCCGACTTCGACCGGATCGTCGAGATCGACAACTTCGAGAACAAGTGAGGCGATGCCGTCGACTTCGGTCTGCACCGACGTCTCGGCCCGGGCCCCGTGTTCGGAAATCGCACCGGCGAGGTGCTCGAACACGCCTGCTTCCGAAGCGGTCAATTCGAGACTAAGCTCCTTGGTTTCGCCGGCGTCGAGTCGACCGACAAACCAGGTCACCATGCGGTTGAGTTCATCGTAGCGACCGCTCATGTCGGTCTTGGTGAACTCGAAGCCGCTGGGCACCTTGTGGGAAACCCGGACATTGTTGTTCGGAGCGGAGCCGTCGTTGGTGACTCGCAATGTGTACTTCGCGGTTCGTCCGACGTATCGCAGTCCCGGTCCGTCCATTTCGAGCCGCAGGCTCGGAGCGACCACAAAGACATCGTTCGAGGCGGTGCGACTGAGCGTCTCACCGGCTGTTGCGAGGACTTCGATCGGCTGCGGACCACCCTTGGTGGCGGCCAGTGCGAGCCGAATCACTCGGGTTTCGTTCGGAGCGAGCGACCCGATGTTCATGGCCAACTTCTGCCCCTTGGCGTGTTCCAAGCCTTCGGGCAGCGTCGCTTCGACGGTCACGTTCTTGGCCGTTCCGGTACCCGGATTCGACACGACGATCGTGTGCGTTGCCGGATCACCGACCACGACCCGCTCGGGTCCTTTGAGCGTCATGGCGAGCATCGGTTCTTGAACCGAGAATCGCTCGCCGGCCACGTTTGTCGTTCGCACGTAGGCGGCGACGTCGAGGCTGCCTCGGACGCTCGGGACGAGCGAGATGAGGAATGACTTCTGTTCTCCACCGGCGAGTTCACCGATGGTCCAAGTGACGTGATCACCGGCATCGGCCGCGGCGGGCTTGGTTTCGCTCAGCCGGACGGTGGCGGGGAAGAAGGCATCGACTTCGCAGCCCGTCGCGGTGGACGGTCCGTCGTTTTTGACGACGAGTTCAATCTCGCAGACCTGCCCGACGTTGATTTCACTGCGGCGGACCCACTTGACGGAAACCGAAGCTTCCTGAGTCCCGGTCGCTGAGGCGGCGTCGGAAAGGGCGGTGGTGTTGGTCGTTCGCAGAGTGGTTGAAGGCTGGGGCGTCGGCAGGTTTGTACCGAACGCAGGCGTCCGCACATCTTGCGGCTGCATCGACTCAGACAGCGGCGGCAATGTGGTGTCCGCAGGTTCGAACGCGTCAACGCCGAAGTCGATGACTTCATTTCGAGGAGCGGCCTGCCGGGTCACGCTGCCGGTCGCCGGCGGGGTAATCGTCAAACGATTGACCCGCGGGCTGTCGTCGCGAGCGGGCATTGCCGGATCGAATTCCGGCGCTGCTGACGTTTGACGAATCGTTTCTTTGACGGGCCGACGCGACTGCACTTCCGACTCGAGCGCTGCGAACGGATTGCGTCCGGCAAACGGATTCGAGCCGTCCTTGTAGCCGATGGTTTCGATCTGTCCGTACGGGTTGGTCCCGGCGGACTGTTCGAAGCCGGCGTTGGTCGCCTTGGAGGCGGTGTCGTTGGTCGTGGCGGCCGCCTGACGGACGTTCGACGATCGCAACGTGTAACGGCCTTCCGCCGGAGCGGCTGCCGTCTTCGGTTGCGGCCGCTCAGTGCCGAACAGTTGGCGATTGTAGTTTTTCAAGTCGGAGCGAGAGGTCCCCGTCGCACTGCCGCGAGCAAACGAGGCATCGCTGCGCGTGGTGGCTTGGCCGTAGTAGCCGCCCGGCGTGTAGCCGTTTTGAGCGACCGCGACGGCTCCGGCCGTTGTGAGGATCCCGCCGATGGCGAGCACGATTCTACCTAGTCGCATGCCTTCTTCTCCCATGTTCCGATTGAGTCGCGACTCCGCCCCGAAATATCTCTGCGCGATTGTCCCGCGGCGTACCGTACGGGCCGTCGCCGCGGACATGCGGACTGAAACGCACTAATCGGTGGTATCGGTTAGGCAGATTGTGCCACGTGAACCAATCGCAGCACTTCGCGCGATTTTGAGTGAAGAAGCCGTGATTCCAAGCTCGGTGGACCGTTAGAGCGAGCGAGCGACCTCAACTCACTGAATCCAACGCCACAATCGCCCAAGCAGCGACTCGCGACGTGGGGGGAGCCGGCCGAATGACGTAAGCGGCTATTGATAAAGCCTTTACGTCTTCCACCTGTCTGCGGTCCCCGACATCGGGGATCAGTCAATCAGCTTGGTAATCGGGTATTCGACAATGCCTCGAGCCCCGGCCGCTTTCAGCTGCGGAATGATCGAGCGAATCACCCGCTCTTCGACGATTGTGATCACGTCAACGCCGTCGGAGTCGGCCAGTGAGGAAATCGTCGGTTTGTCGAGTGCCGGAAGCAGCTCCAGCACTTTTTTCAAATCATCCTTGTGAACATTCATCATCAAGCCGGCTTTGCCTTCCGCACGCAAGACCGATTGCAGCATCAACGACAGGTCGTCGAGCTTTCGCCGCTTCCAATCATCAGCGAGCGCGCCCTTGTTGGCGATCAGCCGGGTCGTGCTCTGCAGAACCTCATCGACGATTCGCAGATCGTTTGCCCGAAGCGAACTTCCCGTTTCGGTGACCTCCACAATTGCGTCGGCCAACCTCGGCGGTTTGACCTCCGTCGCCCCCCAACTGAATTCGACCTTCGCCGTTACTCCGTGCTTTTTGAGATAGGCCTGCGTTAGCCCGACCGCTTCAGTCGCGATCCGCTTCCCTTCGAGGTCCCTGACGCTTTGAACCGGCGAGTCTTTCGGGACGCATAGCACCCAGCGGACCGGGCGCCGACTGACTTTCGAGAAGACCAGTTCGCAAACCTCGGTCACATCGGCCTCGGTTTCACGAACCCAGTCGAGGCCGGTGATTCCGGCATCCAGGACGCCCTGCTCCACGTAGCGGGCCATCTCCTGAGCGCGGATCAGCAGGCACTCGATCTCCTCATCATCAATTTGGGGATAGTACGAGCGAGAAGAGAAGGTGATGCGATACCCCGCGCGGCGAAATAACTCGGCGGTGGCGTCCTGAAGACTCCCTGCGGGAATTCCAAGTTTGAGTACTTCGGCGGGCATGATCGGCGATCAAAATACGAGAAGAGAACAGTTTGAGCGGCTCAGCCCCCGCTTATCCGAAATTGCAGCGGACCGGGCAAGCGGTCCCCCGCAAACATCGGTCCGCTTTCACCTGGAGGGGAGTTCGCCTAATATTCGAGCCACGCGTTCCGAACTTCGCCGGGATCACGATCTCGGCACCTACCGCAGGGAAAGACAGACGTATGGCTGATCAGGTTGCGACCAACATTACGTGGCACGAGCACTCCGTCAACAAAGACGATCGTGCCAAACTCAACGGACACAAAGGCGCGCTGCTCTGGTTCACCGGACTCAGCGGCGCCGGGAAGAGCACTGTCGCCAACACCGTCGACCACCTGCTGCATCAAAAAGGGATTCACTCATTCGTGCTCGACGGAGACAACATCCGGCACGGTATGAATAAAAATCTCGGATTTTCCGCTGAGGATCGGGCCGAGAACATCCGTCGCATCGGCGAGGTCGGCAAGCTGTTCGTCGACGCGGGGATCGTGACCACGACCGCCTTCATTTCGCCCTACCGGGCCGATCGGGATGCCGCCCGAGCGTTGCTCGATGAGGGCGAATTTGTCGAGGTCTACGTCAAAGCGTCATTAGAAACCTGTGAAGATCGCGATCCGAAGGGCCTCTACAAAAAAGCCCGTGCTGGGGAGATCAAAGGCTTCACCGGGATCGACGATCCGTACGAAGCTCCGGAGAATGCCGAAATCGTGCTCGACTCCGATTCCAAAGGGATCGACGAACTCGCCGGTGAGGTCATGACCTATCTGGAAGAGAAGGGTTACTTCTCCGCCTGATGACTTCTCGGTTTCTCGGTCGGTTAGCTTTGCCGTCAGAATACGAATCATTTGATACGCCGAACAAAAGGCGGGGCATGAAAATGCCTCGCCTTTTTTCGTCGTGACGTTCAGTTCGCGCTTGCGTTTCGTCGGCAAGAATGTCACTCGTATGTACAGGAGTGACAATACGGCAGGGATGTTGCGTTTCGGCCCAACAAATCGAGGAACTCTAAGATGCTTCGCTGGACGATTCTTGCTGCGCTCGTGGCGGCCGCCGCCATTCCCGTCTGCATGGCCGAAGAAGTCAAACTCCGTCGCAGGCTCCCGGACCATTTCGTCAAAATTGGAATCGGCTTGGAGCAGCGCGAGCAGATCTACGACATTCAAGACAAATACGAAAAACAGATTTATCAACTCGAAAAGCAGATCGCCGAGCTTAAATCGAAGCAAAGTACCGAAATCCTCGGCCTGCTGACGGAACGGCAAAAGACTCAGCTTGCGAAATACATGAAGGAAGAAGCTGAGGCCGAATCCGCCCGCAACGAGCGAACAGGCGAAGAGCCAGAGTTCGAAGCGGGTGGGTCGAACTAAAGCGGACCCCCTGCGACACGAGTCAGAAGCTCAAATGGGTGCCTGTGGGCGGCGGCGAAAGCGCCGTCCCCGGCCACCCGGCGCGCAACCAACTCGCATCGGGTAGAGGAACGGTCGACCCCCTCTCGTTAGTCCCGCCGACAGGCCAAGCCGTCAGGCTTGATTGCCGGAGGCGGATGATGCCGCGGCATAACGCCCGGACGCGTCCGGCTTTTTATTTCGCCGACCAGTGATGCTCGAATCAAAAATGGAATCACGACGAATGCAGGTTTGAAGTCGTTGAAGATGACACTTCCGACATTTATTCACTCCCGCCCGTTCCGTTGAGGCGTGTGAAGCTCCCGGCGTAGCGCCGCGACTTCCTGTTCCAGCGCGCGTTTGCGCTGCTCGATGTCTTCAATCGCATTTCTGGTGTAGAGCCGACTCGCGACGATATCGGCGATTGCCATCGCGACGACCCAGATGACGAGCACGAGTACGCCGACCCAGAAAAATCCGAACAGCAGGGGATCGGCGTTTCGGACGAACACGAGGTCACCGACCGGGATCAGAATCCCGATCGCGATAATCAACGCCGAAGTTTGCACGCGGCGGCGAAATTGAGAGCGGTGGAATTTGAGTTCGGCGGAATCCGCGTCGTCGGTCGACCTGTGCTTTTGCCAGGTTTTCCAATGGCCCCGCAGGAATGCGATTCCCAAAACGACAAGAAACAGGCCGAACGCGATCGGGTAGAGATCGATCATCGAATCACGAAATGAGCAGAGTTTGACAGGAAGGGGTTCGACCGCAATTCACGCAAGTAAGTGCCGCGATCAACTTTCATGGCAGAATGAGTTCTGCGGTCGCGCTCAGGAGAAGTCGGAATCATCGAGATCGATCGCCTGATCCTCAAGGCGTTGCCGCACGTATTGAGCGAATTGATCGATCGACTCGGGGGAATCGAAGGCCCGCTTCGGAATGATTGTAGCGGTGGCTCCCACGGCGTTATTCATCGCGTGAAACGTCCTCAGGAGAAAAAAGTGCGAATCGGACTCGTCGAAGCGGGCGTGACGTCGCCACGCCAGAAAATCATCAAGCCCGTCAGCGGTCTGCCTCACCCCCCGATCATCGACTGTCAATTCGTAGGGGCCTTCGACAGAGATCAGGGCATTCTTCGTTCCGGCCAACTGCTCTGCGGCGCTGCGGATAGCACTCATTGAGGTTCGCCGCCATCCAAGGAAGACCAGGAAGGCGAGCATTGCCATGATCGATCCCCCCGTCGAAAACAGGGTCGCCAGCCCGGCCGATTCGGTCGTTTGAATCCACTGCAATCCGGCAAACAACAGCGCGGCCACGACGGCGAATGTGATGGCCGTTCGCAACTGCCGTGAGCGGGCGGCTCGGCCCTCAGGCGACCGGCTGTAGAGATAGACGCTGAACTCAGCGACATCTTCAGCGGAGAGTTCGAATCGAACCGTCATGAACGTGAATCGCCTGAGACGTCGGCAAGTCGACCTGCGGCATCCGGCTCATTTTCGGACACCGCCGTCCGGTCCGGCTCGGCTCCGTCGGCCGGCAAAACGCAGCGGAACCCGCAGTGGAAGGTGCCGGTCATCGGATCGCCCTTCATCCGGGCGGTAACGCGGTATCCAATACAGTAGTTGTCGCTGCACATGAATGAACCCCCGCGCTGGACACGTTTGGGGATCATCGGTTCCTGCGGGTCGAAGCTCGCGGCCGGTCCGAACGGGTTCCAAATCGGGCTCCGCTGATAGTAGTCGGGGCGATACCAGTCGCGGCACCATTCCCAAACGTTGCCGGACATGTCGTAAAGGCCGTAGGCGTTGGGCTCAAAACTTTTGACCGGAGCGCTCGTCCGATAGCCGTCTTCGACCTTGTTTTCATAAGGAAACTCACCCTGCCAGATATTGTGCTTCCATTGCCCGTCCGGGTTTCGCTCGTCCCCCCACGGATAGGCGACGTCATCAAGCCCCCCGCGGGCGGCATATTCCCACTCGGCCTCGGTCGGCAATCGTTTGCCCGCCCATTCGCAGTAAGCCACCGCGTCCTCGTAGGCCACATGCACGACCGGATGGTCCATGCGGTCGTCGATCGAGGAACCCGGCCCTTCAGGTTCTCGCCAACTCGCTCCTTCGACGTGTTGCCAAATGGCGTACGGCCATAACGGCTGCGACTTGTCGATCGTCGAAGGGTCAAATTCTGAGTTGAAGCAAATCGAACCGGCGACCAGATTCTCTTCCGGGATCGTCGAAATGTCGGGAATCTGCCCCGCGAAGTCTTCCCGCTTCGGCTTCGTTTCAGCGATGGTCTTGTAGCCGGTCGCTTCCACGAACCGGGAGAACTCGGCGTTGGTCACCTCGGTCGCATCCATCCAAAATCCGTCGAGCGTGACGGCATGAACCGGAATTTCATCCTTTTGGGTGTCGCCCGGTTCGGGATTTCCCATTTCGAAGCTGCCGCCCGGAATCCAAACCATCCCGTCGGGATCGGCCGCCGGAGCCTCGGTGATTGGCTCACGAGTCGCTCGCTGGCTCAGCTTGGCGTCCGAAGTCGTCGATGCGTCGCCCCCCGCCTCCGGAGGGACCGGCGTCGAACGGGCGGGGCCGTCGGTCGGCAACACCGCGACGGTTGCCAAAGAAACAGCCGCCAGCGCGAGCAAGACCAGCGGCGCGATAATGCTAATTTTCATCAGCGGGCGTCAAGATTTGAGGATTCGGGCAGAAATTGGTCGGTCGACCCTTTATGGTACGGCGGCACGCGACGCAAATTCAATTGGCATCGTTTTGTCGTGAGTTCGCCGCGTCCCCTGCCTGTTTGATTCGATTCTACCCAAGTCGCAGAATGGTCCGGATGTTCCGCTCACGGACGGTGGTGTGGTTTTTCGGATCGACGCGTTGAACGAACCCGGGAAAATTGGGTAAGCCAATCGTTCGAACTGACTCCTCCCCCACACGATGTCCGAACTATAATCCGGCAGACAACAAAGACCCTTTGGGCTGACGGTCTATGGCGGCAGAGCAATCCCCCCCAAAATCAGGGCGGTCGAAGTCTCCCGATCTGGGGCGATTCGGCTGGGCAAACCCGCGGACGATCGTGCGCTACCTGCTGTCGCTCGATGACACGCCCCATCGAGTGGCCCTCGGCTTCGCGGTCGGTATCTTTGTCGGACTGACCCCCACCGTCGGCGTGCAGATGATCCTTGTCGGGATGATCTGGTACCTCTGCCGCAGGCCATTCGACTTCAACTGCCGAGCGGGGATCGTCTCCTGCTACATCTCCAATCCGATCACCACGATCCCGATTTACTGGTTCAGCTACTGCGTGGGCTGGTATTTCACCGGGGGCGACTTGACGCGCGATGAATTTGCGAAGGCCTTCCAGTATTCGGGGTTTTCCGAATGGTGGGCGACCGTCTGGAAGCTGTTCATTGAGATCGGCTGGCCCCTGGTCATTGGTTCGTTGATTGTGGCGACCATCGGGGCGGTTATCGCCTATCCGGCGATCTACTATCTGCTGATCGGGTTCCGAGCAGCCGCTCAGAAGCGACGCGAGGCGCACCGCAAAAAAGTGCGGGAGCGACGTAGGACAGAGAGTCCATCGGCGGACGAACCAAAATCGCTCGTCCGCGCCGGTGAAGACGCCGCGTAGAAATGGCTCCTGAGTGGCACGGACACCGTCCGTGTCGCACAGCGACCAGAGCATTCAGGCAGAGATATCCCTACCAGTCCGGCGCCCAATGTAAATTGTGGTCGGTAGCTGGATGCTCTGGCGGCTGCGCCGCACGGACGGTGTCCGTGCCACACATGTCAGTCCTACCGCGCCGCTGATTCCAGCGGATAATCGCTGATCGGCAATCCGAGCTTTCGGACCTCCCGCAGTCGCCGCCAGCCGCGGGTTACCAGTTCCTCTCGCGCTTTGACGTCGTCCCGGTCAAGCTCCGCCTTCGAGAACGGTCCTTCGACCGTGACCGGCTCGAACTTCTCGTCGACAATGAACTGGGCCATCGTCGGATTGCACCGCTGATGCCGCTCGGGCGAGGCCGCAAGCTCGGCGACATCGATCTCGCCGATGACGTACCGCAGATAGAGATCGCTCTCAACGATCGCCTTCACCGGCTCGCCGCACACTTCGCAGAGATAACCCTCGTCGCACTTGGCCATCGCAGTCGTTCAATTAAATTATGAGACACAAGCCCGCAGCGCGAGCAAGGGATTCAAGCTCTC
The DNA here is from genome assembly GCF_007744515.1 of Stratiformator vulcanicus. Classification (NCBI taxonomy): domain Bacteria; kingdom Pseudomonadati; phylum Planctomycetota; class Planctomycetia; order Planctomycetales; family Planctomycetaceae; genus Stratiformator; species Stratiformator vulcanicus. The sequence continues at coordinate 2,287,281 of NZ_CP036268.1, read as the reverse complement.
GCAGTCGCTATCTCAAAGGCTTGACACCAGACATTGATGAAGAAGTTGATTTCCCAAATCCGTTTACTCGCGTGTGCGACCCAGTAGCGAATCCATGCGGCGGCCAAGTTCGACGATCACCTCTTTGGACTCGGAACGCTCCGCGAGGTTCACCCACTCATTCGGATCGGCCTCGCGATCGTAAAGTTCCTTGGTTCCGTCGTGGTATCGCAGCAGACGGTATCGTTCGGTCGTCACGGCGTGATTGCCTTCCTTCCAGGTCGTCAAGACGCCGCGATCCCATTTCGGATTCGAGCCGCGTAGCAGCGGCGCCAGGCTGCGGCCTTCCCAGCGTTTGTTCGGCGGAAGGTCGCAAAGATCGGCAAGCGTCGGAGCAATGTCGATCAGCCCCACGACCTGATCACACTTATCATCTTGCGGAATGCCCGGCCCAGCCAGGATCACCGGCACGTGGGTCGAGCGTTCCCACAGCGAATGCTTTTGAAAGCGATTTTTTTCGCCGATGTGGTAGCCATGATCGGACCACAGCACCACGATCGTCTCGTCCGCGTAGTCGCTCTCATCGAGGGCATCGAGCACCTTACCGACCTGCTCATCGACGAAATTCACACAGGCGAGATAGGCCCGCACGATCTGCTTCCACTCACCCGATTCCTTCGCCCACTCGGTCGTGGGTGACCCGGGCATTCGATTGATCTCCGATGACATCGGCGGCAGGTCATCCAGATCGTCGCTCCGATATGGCGGCATCTGTAGCGCGTCGGGATCGAATCGGTCGAACCACTTTTGGGGCGTGTACCAAGGCACGTGAGGGCGGACGAAACCGACCATCAGCAGGAACGGTTTGTCGCGAGCCTCGCCCAGTTTGCGAACGCCGAACTCGGCGGTCTGATAGTCGGGCATCCGCGTGACGTCATCGGGAAAGACGCCCCAGTCGGTCTGCGTAAAATCGCTGTCCCAGGCGAACTTCCGCTTCGGCTTCGGCCCGAACCCGGCGTGGCCGCCCCACTCGTCGAAGTACTTTTTGGCATTCGGATGCCCGGAGTGATAGATCTTCCCGCGGCTGAAGACCGCGTAGCCGTTGTTGCGAAAATGCTGATCGAGCAGCACCCCGCCGAGTTCAGCAACCCGAGGCATCAGGTTCTCCGGCTTGCCGCCTTGATGCCAAAAAACTTCGAGCGTGTCGGGATGCATCCCCGACATCAGACTCGCCCGCGACGGACCACACAGCGGAAACTGGCAGTGAGCGTCGGTGAACGTCACGCCGCGTTTGGCCAGCCGATCGATGTTCGGCGTCTTAACGTCCGGATGCCCCTTCAGCGGCCCAACCCAATCGTTGAGGTCATCGATCGCGATGAACAGGACATTCGGGCGATCGGCTGCCGTCAGCGGCACTTCAAGGAAAGCAATTAAAGCAACGGCGAAAACGCTGGACTGCGTCAATCGCTTTCTAAGCGCCAAAGCCGCTACTTTCAGGTTCGAACCGGGTGGGACGAATTTAAATGACATGTTCGAACCTTGTCTGATCGATCTTAATTCAAAGTTTCTGACGAAGGCGGATTGTCAAAAATATAGTCGCTAAAACTCGTCTCTTCTCCTGGGGCCTTGAGTCGGGTCGAAGAGATCGTTTGGACCATTTCAGAATCGACGCTCTCGAGGGCTGCCCAGAATAAATCCTCACGCCCTTCGCGATCAAGCGATGAAAACTCTTCCGACTGCACCCTGATCCATAGAGAAAGCGGATGGCGTTCGCGAACTTCAACATTTGAGCCAAATCGCAGTGTGAGGGCATTGTCGATGGCATCTGCGGCCACGCCCCTATTTTCCGCGCGTTCAATTACCGGCATCTGATGACCTTTCGAAAACAAACATCACCAACTGACTCGTTCGGACCATTCACCAATGACTTTCAGAGCCCGAAAGAATGCAGAGACATCTTTTCTGCCCGGAGTCTTTAAGTCGTAGCGAAGTTCGGAGGACCAATAATTGAGTGAGTTGAGAGCGCGTATGACTTCCGCAGGAAAATGTACGGAGCCCGTCTCTATCGCCCGCGTCTTCAGCCGTTCCAGATTGTGTCCGATCGATTTGACTTCATTCAACGCCTGCGTCTCTTGGCCGGCTGCGGTATGCCGCAAAATCAAAGCTTTCAGAACACATTCGGCGACATATCCACCCAGATAGATTGCTCCGCTGTACCGTTCCGCCGCAACGAGAACATCCGCGTCCTCGCGGCGACGCACTGCCAATCCCCGGTACAGTCGCACATTTCGTGAATTCTCCGCCACAGCCTACCGCTCGCCAATTGACACATACTTTCGCTCTTCCGCTCCGACGTAGTGCGCCTTCGGGCGGATAATTTTGTTGTCGGAGAGCTGTTCGAGCACGTGGGCGCTCCAGCCAGCGATGCGACTCATCGCAAAGATGCAGGTGAAGAGATCCTTGGGGATGCCGAGGTAGTGTTGAACGCTGGCGGAATAGAAGTCGACGTTGCAATTTTTCTTGATGGCCGGCGTGACGAGTTCCTCCATCTTCACCGACATGTCATACCATTTGGTATTGCCCTGCTCTTCGCCGAGACGTTTGCTGAGTGCCTTCAGATGCTTGGCCCGCGGGTCTTCTACCTGATAGACCGCGTGACCAAAGCCCATAAATTTCTCTTTGGCCGCGAGTCCTTTCTCCACGTAGGGTTCGACCGCTTCGACACTGCCGATGTCCATCAGCGTTTCGAGCACCGCGGTATTGGCTCCGCCGTGCAGTTTCCCTTTAAGCGTGCCGATAGCGGCGGTAATTGCCGAGTAGAAGTCGGTCAAGGTCGCGATCGTGACGCGGGACGAGAACGTGCTGGCATTGAAGCCGTGCTCGGCGTGCAAAATGAGGATCAGATCGGCGGCCTTCACTTCATCGCCGGTCGGCTCGTCTCCCTTGAGCATATGCACGAAGTTCCAAGCGACGCTCTTGTCGGCGACCGGATCGATCGGTTCTTTGCCTTCGCGCAAGCGATGGATCGCGGCCACCATCGTGGGAAGTTTCGCGATGAGGCGAATCGCTTTCGAGTACGCTCCGTCGACCGAATTATCTTCCGCCGTCGGATCGTAAAGCCCCGCGACCGACGTCGCGCTGCGCAACAGCGACATCGGCGGGACGTCGAGCGGAGAGTTCTTCAGAAACGCCATCACTTCGGGGAGAAGCTTCGCATCTTTTGAAAGCGGATCATCGAACTTATCGAGCTGAACGGCGTCCGGGAGTTCGCCCTTCATCAATAAATAGGCGACCTCTTCATAGCTGCTCTTCTCGGCGAGGTCGTCGATGTTGTAGCCGCGATACAGCAGCTTCCCCTGCTGGCCGTCGACCAGACAGATGGAACTGTCGGCCGCCATGATGCCTTTGAGCCCTTTCGCGACGACTGCTTGGTCTTTACCCGCTTCCGCACTCATCGATTCCCGCTCCAATTCCCGGTTGAAAGAGTCTTTCGCCGCACCTTCTGAGTATATCACCGCAGGGTACCGCCGCAACGAACGCCTGATCGAGTAGCGGGCGGAAGGCGTTGCCCCGCTTGATGTTCAGAAACCGTCAAGAACTTAGTCCGGCCGCGCGAGATAGATCAGCCAAGTTGGATATGTAAAAAATGGATCGCTCAGGAGAAAATGTTGTGGCGCTCGCCGAATTCTCGGGTAGCATCCTCGCCCGTTCGGATGGCGTTTGCCATTGACGATCACTCGGATTGAAAGATTCAGCCTTGTGATCGGCAACTGACGAGTCAGGCCTGTGTGGCCGGACCGATTTCGACGGACACGCGGCGATGCCGCGAATCCCCGCAAGGAGGCGGGACATGCGATTTGACCGATCTCATTCGACAATCGCTGGTGTGGCCGATCTCGGCCTTCGCTCCGGCTTCGCTTGCCGGAACGCTGCCTCCAATGTTCGCGCCCTCGGCGTGCGTCTTTCGAAATCTCGCTCGTAGTCTGGAGAGACCCACTTTTTTCGACCTGAGTTGGTAAGGAGACCGGCCTGTGTACGAATTCGACAAAGACATTGCTCCCGTTCTGGAACAAGCCCGCGTTCAGGGTTACGTCACCTTCCAGCAGATCGACGCGATGCTGCCCGACGAAGGCGGCGACCCGACCACAATGGATCGCCTGATCTACGCCTGCGAGGAATTCGGTCTCGACCTGCGAAACGATCCGAACGCCCCACCGGAACCCGAATTCGAAATCGAAAAGAAGGAAGAACAACCCAGCACGATGCAGTCGGAAATGGAAACGCAGGCGCTGTCGTCGCGAGATCCGATCCGCATGTATCTGTCCCAAATGGGAAACATTCCGTTGCTGTCGCGGGAACGCGAAATCTTTCTCGCCAAGCAGGTCGAGTCGACCAGAAAATGGTTCCGCCGGTTGGCAATGGAATCGGACTTTATCCTGAAACAGGCGGTCGAAATCTTTGACAAGGTGGTCGCCGGGGACCTGCCGTTCGAACGGACGCTTCGCATCAGCGAGACGGAAAACACCCAAAAAGAACAAATCGCCGGTCGCCTGCCGACCAATTTGCCGACGCTCAAGGCACTGCTCGAGATGAACACGAGCGACTTCGCCGCGTTTCGCACCGCCGAAAGTGATTCGGAACGCGAACAGATTCAAAGACGGATCGTTCGCCGCCGTCGCAAAATGTGCACGCTGGCCGAAGAGCTTTCCCTGCGAACGCACCGCTTGCAGCCGCTCATCAAGCGGATGCAGCAGATCGCCGAGCGATTCCTCGAAATTGATCGGGAATTGCTGCGGCTTCCCAGTGATCCCCGCCGTGCCCACGAGATGCCGGCCCTCCGCCGGGAGCGGGAAGAACTGGTTCTAATGGTCGGCGAGTTGCCGGAAGACTTCCAAGCTCGCTGCACCGAAATTCAACGGCGAATCGATCGCTGGACCGTCGGCAAGCAGAAACTTTCCGGCGGCAACTTGCGGCTCGTCGTTTCGATTGCCAAGAAGTATCGCAACCGCGGCCTGTCATTCCTCGACCTCATCCAAGAAGGCAACGCCGGCCTGATGCGGGGCGTCGAGAAGTACGAATTCCGCCGCGGCTACAAGTTCAGCACCTACGCCACGTGGTGGATTCGCCAAGCGATCACCCGGGCCGTCGCCGACCATGCCCGGACGATCCGCATCCCCGTCCACATGTTCCAAAACATCTCGACGCTCAAGGCGAAGGCCGAGGCGATCCGCCAGCGGACCGGCCGCGAGGCGACGAACGAAGAGATCGCCGCCGCCTGTGACATGGCGACCGAAGATGTCGAACGGGTCATGAAGACTTGGAAGCACCCCATCAGCCTCGACACGCCGGTCGGCGAGAGCGAAGACTCCAGCTACCGCGACTTCCTTGAAGACGGCCACGAAACGGCGCCGTCGATGGGAGCCCAGCACTCGATGCTGCGGGACAAAATCGACCACGTCCTCAAGAGCCTGACCTGGCGGGAGCGGGAAATCATCAAGCTCCGCTACGGCCTCAACGACGGCTACAGCTACACGCTCGAAGAGACGGGGCGCATCTTCAAAGTTACGCGGGAACGCATCCGGCAGATTGAGTCGAAGGCGCTCAAAAAACTGCAGCACGACACGCGCAGCGGCCAGCTCAAGGGCTTCATCGATCCGGAGATGCTCCAAGCGATCGCCGCCAAGCAGGCCGAAGAGCAGGAAGCAATGCCCATGGCCGCCTGACAAGCACTCAAAGTGAGGCTTGTGAGAAAAGGATTTCTCACCACTTTGGCCAAGGATTGGCCGCGAGGGGCTCTGCCCCTCGTTTTTTTATGCGCGGTCGGGAAAAATCAGCCGCGATTGGCGGCATCAAGGAGCACCTCTTCGAGCACGCGAATCGCATGGCGGGGTGTGTGGCGTTGCTCGACGAACGTCCGAGCCGCATCGGTCCGTGATCGCCAGCTTTGGGGGTCGTCCAGATAGTCGCTGATCGCATCCGCAATCGCGACGGGGCTGCCGACCGGCACGAGCCGCCCGAGCCGACCGTTGTCCAGAATCTCCGCCGGGCCGCACGGGCAATCGGTTGCAATGACCGGCACGCCGGCAGCGATCGCTTCAAGTAGCGCGTTGGGCGATCCCTCATCAAGCGATGGCAGAATGAAGAGATCGGCCGAACCCAATATCTCAAAGGGATTCTCGACGTGACCGTGAAACTCGACGCGGTCGTCAATTTGTTCGGCGGATGCGATACGGCGCAGGTCTGCTTCGTCGGGGCCGTTGCCAAGCAGATGGAGCCGCATCGGTCGCTGGTCACCCCTTGTTCGCAAAAGTGCTAGAGCGTGAAGCAGATCACGCTGGCCTTTCTCGGAGCGCAACCGACCGACGCAAATAAGGTGAGTCGCGCCGTCAGATCGATCGATCTCATCCGCTGACTCGACGCTCGCTTGAATCTGAGCGAAGTCGATCAGGTTTGGCGTATTCACCACCCGATCAGGCGGCAGGTCAAAGAACTCGATCACCTTCCGCCGCAGGCATTCCGAATTCGCCGTGACGGTCGCGGCCGAGTGATAGGCCTTTCGCGCAGCGTAGCGTTGCACGCGAGGAAACGGTTTGAGCCGCGAAGCGAAATCGGCATCCGGATTAGAGCTGTAAGCCGAGACGCGCGGGATACCGCTCAGCCAGGTGGCCGGAGCCGTTTGCAGCGTGGTGTTGATGAGCCGATCGTACAGAACGTCGATGCGGTGCCGGCGGCACGTTGCGGCGAGATCTCTCGCCAACGTGAAGCGAGAAACTCCTCGACGCCACCGGCGGCCTGACGAGCCGGGGCCGCAAAATACGTCGACCGAAATATCGTCCGGAATTAGCTCTCCGAGTTTTTCTTCGCCGCGAAACAGATAGAGAAACGGCTCAAACAGCGATCGATCGAGATGCCGCAAAATCGCCCGGATTTGCGTCTCCGCCCCGCCCCCGGTCAGGGCGTGCGAAACAACCATCACGCGGACGCGCTGCTGACCTTCGATCGTGCCACTCATACCGCAACGCCCGATCGCTGCCGCTCCAGCCACGCGTTGAACATCAACACGTTCCACAGCAGATAATGCCAATTGTCGCCGGCCAAGTGCCGCCGCCACAACTCGCGAATCGGCTGCGGATCAAAGTAACCTTCCTCCCTGAGCCGATCCTCACGCAACAGTTCCTCGGCCCACTCGCGGAGCGGCCCGCGCAGCCAATGATCGATCGGGACTCCGAAGCCTTTCTTCGGGCGGTCGAATAATTCGGTCGGAACGTAGCGCCCCAGAATCTCTTGCAACGGCCACTTCCCGCGCCCGCGGCGATCCCACCGCAATCGCGATGGCATCTGCCACGCGAATTCAACGACGCGATGATCGAGCAGCGGGACACGTGCTTCGAGCCCCACGGCCATACTCGCCCGATCAACTTTCACGAGAATGTCATCTGGCAGATAGCTGAGCGTATCGGCAAACAGAAACGTTTCCGGATAACGCAGCGCGTCCGGCCACAAGCCCGGGTCCGATGCGAACGTGCGGGTGTCTCGAGATTCGAGGGCGACGTCGGTCGCGTTCGTCCAATGCTGAAGTTGGGCGCAGTAGAGATCGCCGACCGTCCGGACGCCCACCCGACTGAGCCGTCGCACGATCCGCTTCGGAATGCGACCTGGCACCCGGCCGGTTCCGAGCCGCCCGAGCAACGCGGCCGCTTGCCTGACCGGTCCCGGAGCGAGCCGCAGAATGTTCCACGCATCCCTCGTCACCCGATAACGCTCGTAGCCGCCGAAACTCTCATCCCCGCCATCACCCGACAGTGCAACCGTCACCGATCGCCGGGTCAGTTCCGAAACCAGATAGGTCGGAATCTGAGAGGAATCGCCGAACGGTTCGTCATACAACTCCGGCAACTTCGGAATGACGTCGAGGGCGTCTCGTGGCTCGACGTAGAGTTCGGTGTGGTCGGTCCCGAGGTGCTTCGCCACCGCCGCGGCGTGCGGTGCTTCGTTGTATTCCGTTTCAGAAAATCCGATCGAAAAACTCTTCACGGGCCGACCGCTCTGCTTCTGCATCAACGCCACGACCAACGAGGAATCGATGCCGCCCGATAGGAGCGCTCCGAGCGAAACATCGGCGATCATCCGCTTGCCGACGGCATCGGTCAGCAGGGTCTCAAGCTCATCGCAATATTCTCGATCCGACCGTTCGGAATCGTTGCCGGAAGCTCGACGGGAGGCCTCTTCGACTACCTCCGACAGCGACCAATAGGCTCGGGGGGACGGATCGCGCTCTTCGGCCGAAAATTCAATGATCGTTCCGGGAATCAGTTTTGAGATTCCGGCATAGATCGAAAGGGGAGCCGGGATGTAACCGTGCCGCAAGACCTGGGCGACGGCGTCGCGATTCACGTCGGCACCAAATTCAGGGTGAGCTCTTAGTGCTTTCAGCTCCGACCCGAAGAGCAGAGTTCGACCGGCCCAGCCATAGTAAAGCGGCTTGATCCCCAAGCGGTCGCGAGCGAACGTGAGCGTCCGCTCTTCGCGGTCCCACAGAGCGAAAGCGAACATCCCGATCAATTTTTTCAGCGTCGCCTCGATACCCCATTCGGCGATGCCTTCGAGAAGCACCTCGGTGTCGCAATGCCCGCGAAATCGTCGACCGGCCGACTCGAGTTCGTCCCGCAGTTCGGAGAAGTTATAGATCTCTCCGTTGTAGCTCAGCACATATCGCCCGCAGGCGGAGGGCATCGGCTGAGCGCCGGCCTCCGAGAGATCGATGATCGATAGCCGGCGATGGCCGAGTGCGATGCCCGCGTCGGGATCGACCCACGTCCCGCTGCCATCGGGTCCGCGGTGCGAAAGAGTGTCGGCCATCGCACCGGCAACCGAACGCATCGCCTCGGCAGACTGCCCGCCGCCCGGTGAAAAATAGCCGCTGATGCCGCACATTAAATCGAAAACCGCAGGGGCGAAAAGATGTCACGCGCTCAGGTCGCGGCATCATGCGGCCACACACCGGTGATTCGCAAGCCGCTTGGTCCGCTGCCGGACACGTAGTTTCATCCCCGCGGCATCATGCCATCAGCTCGTCGATGACCTCGCCGCCGACCTGCGAGAGTTGTTTGAACCGCCCCGCGTGAAAGTAGGTCAGCTTGTTGTCGTCGAGTCCCAACATCCGCAGAAGCGTCACGTGCAGGTCTTTGATGGGATGGACGACTTCAACGGCGGAGCCGCCGATCTCATCGGTCGCGCCGACATAGCGCCCTCCGCTTACGCCTCCTCCGGCGAACACGACCGACATCGCATTCGCATTGTGATCGCGACCGTACGAGACGCCCCCCGATCGAACACCGTTGTCGGGACTGCGGCCGAACTCGCCGCAAATAACAACGAGCGTTTCGTCGAGCAAACCGCGTTGTTTCAGGTCGGCAATCAAAGCGGCGATCGGCTGATCGACAGTGCGGATCATCCGACCGTGCGCGTCGGCGATGAAATCGTGCGAATCCCAGCCTTCCTGATAAATCTGCACAAATCGAACGCCCTTCTCGATGAGCTTTCGGGACAACAGACATTTCCGCCCGAACTCGCCGGTGACTCGGTCTTCCGTGCCGTAGTCTCTGAGTGTGCGGGATGTTTCCCCGCCGATATCGAGAATCTCGGGCACGGTCATCTGCATTCGAAAAGCGAGTTCATAGCTCGCCATGCGAGCCGATAAATCTTCGTGCTGCGGATGTCGTTGCTGATGCGCCGCATTTAACTCGGCCAACAGATCGAGATTTCTTCGCTGCGTCCGCGTGGACACACCCGGGGGTGGATTGAGGTCGAGAATCGGGCTTCCCTGCGGCCGCAAGGGGGTCCCCTGAAAATTAGCCGGCAGATATCCGCTCGACCAATTCGCCGCCCCGCCCTGCGGTAGTACCCTGCCGGGCATCACCAGATATCCGGGCAAATCCTGGTTCAGCGAACCAAGTCCGTAGGTCACCCACGACCCGATCGCCGGATCACCGCCGAAGCGATTTCCGGTGTTGATGTGATAAAGGGCGGTCGGGTGATTGACCGACTCAGCTTGGCATCCGCGATAAATACAGAGCTCGTCGGCCACCTTCGGGAGATGGCCGAACTGGTCGCACATCCACAGGCCGCTCTGTCCGACCTGGCGCGTTCGAAAGGGGCTGGCCACGTAATAGCGCTTGCCCCCGTTCATCGCGGACGCGAATTTGTCATCGCGCCGAAATTCATTTAAGTGTAGTTTTTGCAGCACGGGCTTCGGATCGAACGTATCGATATGACTCGGCCCGCCCGCGAGCGTGATGAAGATGCACGACTTCGCCTTGGCTGCAAAATGTCCCTGCTTCGCGGCAAGCGGCCCGGCCTCTTCGATTGCCGAGGGGGCGTCCTCAGCCTGAGTGAACGAATTCAAGGCCGCCGTGCCGAGCGTGGCACCGAGGCCGTAGAGAAAGTCACGACGCGGCAAAGACATTGAACCGAGCCATTAAGGTGTTGTGGGGATTGACCGCAAAGTATCAGGCGGCCGAGTAAGACTTACCGACCGGACTTAATACACGTAGGCGAATTCATTCGAGTTCAAGAGGACGAGGCATAGTTCCGCCCAAGCTCGCTGCTCTGCCGTTGCCATATTGGCAGTCAGGTCCGGTTCGTAATTCTTATAGACGTCGAGTTGTTCGAGCCACTGCATCTGATGCCCGAACTGCTCACCGAGCCGTTCGCGGACCAGTTCCGTCGGAAGTTCGATCGGCGGCGGTGTTTTCGCGGAATGATAAACCTGTGATCGGCCGATGTGGTCGAGACAGGCCATTAAATCCCGTTTCGATGGTTCACGACCAAAACAGAGCCGATATGCCGATTGAATCCGTTGCTTCGGCGAAGCATTTTCGTCGATCAGACGAACGGCGAACGCGAGCGCCCGATGGTGGACGCTCTCACTATTAAATAGAGCAAAGACCTGCGGGGTGACGGTCGATGCATTACGACGCCCGCACGATTGATCGGGTGTCGGCTGATCGAACACCTCCAGCATCGGATCGCGAAGTCCTCGAATCTTCTGAGCGTAGATCGTTCGTCGGTTCCGCAAGAGCGGAGTTCGCGACGGCTGATAGGCCGGAGCCACCCCGCCCATGATCATCCGCGGCTGAAAGGCGACATCCCGATTAATTTCAGGACGAATTGGAATCCCGCCCATCTCGGCGTTTAAGTCTCCGGAAACGACCAGCATCGAGTCACGAAGTTCTTCCGCGGTCAGCCGTCGTGGAGGAAACCAGCTCAGCAACTCGTTATTCGGATCGACACTGTCGACGGCGTCACGTTGCGGGTGCGACGTCGAGCGTCGGTAGGCGTCGCTCGTCAGAATCAGGCGATGCACCGCCTTGGTCGACCAGCCCTGTTCGATGAAGTAATTCGCCAGCCAATCAAGAAGTTCGGGATGGGTCGGTTCTGATCCCGTGACCCCAAAGTTGTTCGGCGTATTGACCAATCCACGACCGAAGTGCCATTGCCAGATGCGGTTCACATAGACGCGCGCGGTCAACGGATTGGCGTCGCTAGCAATCCACGCGGCGAGCTCGGTCCGCCGACCGGTCATCTCATTCGTGAGGCTCGAATTCCGTTCTTCATCGATCATGCGGTCGACCGCGCTGAGAACGCCCGGCTCAACCTCCGTGCTCGGTGAAGCGATCGAACCTCCCACGAGGATCGATACCTGCTGGACTTCGCCACTACGTTTGTTGGGGACCTCGTGGATCGACTTCGTCGAGCGAAATTTCGGATTTAACGGACCGTTATAAACACTGAAAGCCCGCGGCTGGGTCATCAGCAATGTCCGTCGATGTTGCTCCCGGTTTTTATTTTGAATTCTCTTAAAATCTTTCCTTAATTCCCGCTTTAACTTTTCATCAGCTCCCGGCGGAATGATAAGTTCGGTGCCGTCATTCTTGGCGAGCTGCTCGTATCGTCGGCGTTGATCCGACATGCCGGTCGTATTTTCTTCCGGCAGAAATGGGGCCGGGCGATCGGCGAGTTGGACCGGTGCGAACGCCGCCTGCATCCGATAGTAATCCTGAGTCGGCAGCGGATCGAATTTGTGATCATGACATTTAAAGCAACTCATGTTCGTCGCCAAAAATGTCTCCCCGACGGTATTGACCGCGTCGTCCAGGAATAGCTGCCGCGTCTCCGCGAACACAGACATCCCGGTGTGCTCCCAAGGTCCCATGCGAAGGAACCCAACCGCGATCAGCATTTCCGGGTCGTCCGGATCGATTTCGTCTCCGGCGATTTGCTCTCGGATAAATTGATCAAACGGTTTGTCGGAGTTAAACGATCGGATGACGTAATCGCGGTAGCGCCATGCGTTGGGGCGACTGAAGTCATTCGCATAGCCTGCGGTGTCCGCATACCGCACGACATCGAGCCAATGCTGAGCCATTCGCTCACCGTAATGAGGGCTCGCGAGCAGCCGATCAATGACCCTTTGATCGGCGTTGACCGACCGATCTTCGACGTACGCCGTTACCTCGTCCGGCGTCGGCGGCAGGCCGGTCACATTGAAGGTGATTCGGCGGATCCACTCGACCCGGTCCGCGGGACCTGCCGGAGTCACTCCGGCCTCCGACATGCGGCGTTGCAAGAAGGCATCGATCGGGTGCTCAATCGCACCTGCAGCCGATGCGATTTCGGGGACTGCCGGATTCGCTCGCGGTTGGTAAGCCCACAGGTCTTTGGGCTGATAGCGGCGGTAGGTCCAATCATCGGAAAGCCCGCCCGATGTCGCGACGATCACGCCTTGATCTGACGATTCGGACTTCCATGAATCCTCAACGATCCGTTTCTGAATGTCGGCGTTCGGCCAGACAGCTCCCTCGCGAATCCAGCGTTCGATCGCAGCGATTTGCTCGACCGACAACCGATCGTTCTCCTTGGGAGGCATCTCGTAGCCTTCCCAGCGGATCGCCGAAAGCATTGTGCCCTCGTCGGGCTGTTTCGGGACGATGCCCGGCTCGCCCGACTCTCCACCTTTGAGCAAGGCGGCACGGGACGACAGATCAAAGTCGCCTTTCAGGTCGTCCCCATCCTCGCCGTGACAGGCGAGACACTTCGCTTTGAGCACCGGCAGCACTTGCAGCGTGAAGTGCCGATCAGCCTTCGAAATCGGCTCTGCCGCAAGTGCCTCTCCCGAAACGAAGATCGCCACCGCAATCGCGGCTGCCGCTGCGATTGAGAGCCAGGGGTTCGCGAAAAAGCGATAGCGATGCATTCTGACCACGTCGCGAGCGAAATCGTTGATGAGAATTCGGAATGCTTGCCCGTCCCCGTCCGGGAGGATCGCCGCTCCGAAGCTATCTATAGGGTAACTCCGATGCGACAGCACGTCGAATCGGAATCTCGCCTCACGGTGAGAAATAGCGCCGCGGTTACTTCAATCAGGCGTTCAGCGTTCGATAAATTTCTCCGACTGATCGACCGCGGAGTCCTCAATACCGGCTTCGCTCATCGCCGCTTGGAGTTCCTCCTCAGCCGCAGCGCGAGCGGCTGGGGTGCGATAGATCGTTGCTTTCAGACCGTCATCGCCCGGTTGTTCCGCAATAAGCGAGACCAACTTTGACAGGTCGATCGGTACCCAGGACCCGGAATCGGCCCCTCGGACCAAGAACTCGCGGTCGTCGATCAGAACGTCGAGCGAGCCGTCCGACTCGGCGATTTCACTTGACTCAACGTCAGGATCGTCGGCCACCGATTCACTTTCGGTTTCCGAAGTCGAAGTCTGCTCGGTGACCGTGGTCGTTCCGCCATCCCCCTCTCCCAAGCCGAAACCGTTCATCAAGCCGTTCAGGAGCGCGGCCACGCCAATGACCGCGGCCGCGAAGATACCGATCTGCAAACGTCGCATGGCTGTCTTTCCAGTTGCTTTGAGAATGGCTGAGGTCGGCGGAGAGTCCCCGATGATATCAGTCTACTATGGCACCGTCGGGCCGTCTCCGGGGTCGAACCCCAAAATCGCATATTCGAATTGTGTTCGTCCGAGCCGGTCGTCTCGCATTTCTTTGAGTGCCATGGGCAGCCCCTTGAGAACCGCATTACGAGCGTCGGCGCGGGCATCGCCGTAGGAGACGAGCACCACCACAAGGTTCTTCGGCTGCGGTAGGGTCTTGTAGTTCGTGAATATCTTCGACGCGAATTCGTCGGGCGTCTTTGCCCGGATGACGTTCGACCATTCGCCCGCTTTGAGCACGATCTCGCCGGTCTCTCTGATATGCACGCTCCAGATATCGGCTCGCTTGCGGAGTTCATCGTACGTGAGCAGAAACTCGACGATCTCTCGACCCTTATCATTGGCCAAGCGTTCGAGTTGGTCCTTCAACCGCTGCACCTCTTCGGCGGTCTGCGGTACGCCCGGCGGCTCTCGAGGACGGAAGACCTCGGCGATCACCTCTTGAGGCACGTCGAACAATTTCGCGAGCAAATTGCCGGCCGTGCGCTGTCGGGCTTCGAGCTCGGCTCGATCTTCGGCTAATTTCTGAATCTGCCGTTCGAGTTCCGCCTTGCGTTGCGAGAGTTCTCCTTCGACGACCAATGTCGTTTGCGATCGCTGTTCCAACTCGTCCAGCTTCCGGCTCAACTGAGTGTCCATCTCGGCCCGTTCGGCGGCGACCTGTGCGGTGACCGATTCGGACTGCTGATCGGCAGTTTGTTGCACATCGAGATATTGCGCAAATATTACGATGAGCAGCAGATCGAGCAGCGGCGTGAGTTGGAAGTGGAGACGCTGAATTTTCATTCCGGCTTCTCCCCGCTCACCGTCAGTTCCCGCTTCGCGCGTGCGATTACGTCGCGAACATTGGCCCGGCTCTCGGTCAAGCGGGCAAATCTTGGTTCAAGGATGCTGCTCAGAAACATCAGCAGGATGGCTGCGGTCAGTCCCGCGAACGTCGACCAAATCGCGTCGCCGAAGCGGGCCACAATGACCGAGACGGCCGACGCATCTCCCGTCGAAGCATCACCGGCCAAGGCAGAACCGATCGCGAGGATCGTTCCGAGCACGCCGGCCAAGGGGTAGGCCTCGATCATCGTTCGGGCGACGTTCCAGGCCGTTTCGAACGACAGCGAATTGAGATAGCCGCGTTTCTCGTCGAGCACCTTGATTCGGTCGAGCAGCGACCGTCGTTCCTCGACCGCCTTCGGGTTGTCGAGCACCTCCCGGACGTCGGCGAGAAATGCCTGAATCTGGTCGGCGAGCCCCGCTGTGCCTTCGAGAATGCTGCGATGTCGCAGGCTCCGCGTGAACTGGTCCAGAGATGAAGCGATCACCCGCAGATCGCGGCCCGCCCAAATCGAAAGAACTGCGAATGCGAGAACGTGCGCACCACAAAATCCGGCAATGACAAGCGTCGAAATCCCGGACAGCGAATCGAGCGAAACTGGCATGATGGTGAAAGACTCCAACGCTCGATGAATAGAAAACGGGCGGAGCGGGACCTCCACGCCGGCGAGTCGGGCGCGGACGAAACTCTGTACGGTGTGCTGAGTTATCGCGGGAAGTGCCCGATCCGTCCACCCGAACTCGGCACTTCATCGTGCAAAACCGATGCCGACCGGTCCCGTCGGACCGCTTGAGCGGAATCCGCAGGCGAGGTCTGCCTGCTTTAGAGTGAGGGCTCAGGCTCCAAGTCGATGATGCGGGCGACGGTCGCGGACGGGTCATTCGGGTTGGTCTCGATCAAAGCCACCGTCGGGCGACCGAAGACCCACCCGCAGGTTTCCCCGGGATTGACGAACAACCGACCGGAACTGTCGCGGGAGATGCCGGGGCGATGCGTATGGGCCCAGATCACGATCCGGGCGTCGTCGAGAAAGCCCCGGCATAGCTCGAGTTGGTGGGTAATCAGAATCCGCAAATCCCCTTCGGTTCGAACGCCGATTGGTCCTTGGGCAATCGTGCCGACGGTTCGCAGGCCTCCGGTGATCCCGATTCGATTGCCCTCGTTGTCTCCAAAACAGGCGACGAGCGGACTGCTCAGCCGACGCAGCGTCGGCGTCAGAATCGGAGAAACAAGGTCACCCGCAAAGATCGTGAGGTCGACCTCAGCTGCATTGAAGAAATTGATCGCCCGCTGCGTCATCGAAACGTGATCGTGCGTATCAGCGAACACGGCAATTTTCATTTGTTCTTTTGGAGCAAACTCCGGCTGGCGAGCCATGATCTTCCCCGAGCGACGTCATGCAAACGGATCGATTAGCGACCAATGCCGACTCACTGATCTTTACCAAAGACCCAAATTCGTTGCGATCGATTCAATTGTGATCTCTGATGGGAAACTCGCAATCGGCCCCGCCTCTCGATATGCTCAATTTTTCGTTGTGAGCGATCATAAGACAGATCGCAGCGTTCTCTTCACTGGGCGTCTATATGGCAAGTCGCTCCTGATCGGTAGACCTGTGTTTTTCAGGCGGTGCGAGTCGGACCGATCCCATCCTATCGCTATTTCTTGTCGAACTGCCGCTTTGGAATCATGACGAATACTGCCGAACGCGACGAACTTTGCATGTTGGACGCTCCCGAAGCCATCGTTCGAATCGTGGACGATGACGGCGAGGTGCTTCGCTCGAACAAGTTTCTGATCGAGTCGGTCGGCATCTCGGTCGAAACGTTTCTCTCTCCGCAGGAGTTCTTAAGCACGTTGGACCCGAACGTCCCCGGGTGCATTCTGCTCGATCTGCGAATGCCGGAATTGAGCGGCATTGAAGTTCTCGATCGCCTCCGCGAACGCGGAATCGATATGCCGATTATCATCCTGACGGCATATCCCGAGGTTTCTTCCGCCGTCCGTTCGATGAAAAAAGGCGCGGTCGATTTTCTGCCCAAGCCGGTCAGCGATCAAGTATTGATCGAACAGGTCCAGCGGGCGATCGAAAAGGATCGCGAATGCGTGGCTCGCCGACAGCGGGTGATGAGCGTCCGGCAGATGCACGAATCGCTCACCGCGCGGGAGAGTGAAGTGATGGACTTGGTAGTCGAGGGACTGTCGAGCCGGGAAATCGGTGATCAACTCGGCGTGAGCTTCAAGACGGTCGAGGCCCATCGGGCCAAGATCATGAAAAAAATGCGGGCTCCTTCTATTCCCGATCTCATCCGCAAAGCAGTCGAAGTACGCGGCGGCACCGCAGCCGACCCGAACGGCAACGATTGACCGAGACATCGGAAACGCACGTTTTGCGATGTGACCACGATGCTCAGCTGGCAATAGTAAAGGGGATGTGCACAAATCCCTGCGGTATCGCCGCCCGCTGAACTCGGGCCGGTTGCGGACGAGAAATGAGCTAGCAGCATCGCGATGCCGCCAAAAAGTGGGACGACCGGAGCGGTCAAAGTCTCGCCGTTCGTTACAGCCGGAAAGCAGGTTTGCGAACTGCTATCGATTCGCTCCCTCTTCAAATTCACCGTTTGACGTTGCGGTGTCGCTGTAGTGAAGTGGTTGAAATGCGTCCCTCCTCCGGCTCCCTCAACGGCATGACAGACATTCCCGGTGCGTCCGAATCGGCTCACTCCGATGGCTCGCCCGCCTCGGCACCGACCGGTGGCGAGATTCGGTTCGGGTACTATTACCTGATCGTGATTGTGGTCGCTGCCGGACTGCACGCCGCGGCCATCTGGAACGCCGAGCCGCTCCAAAGCGCGAATGATCGCTCGCGCTGGGCGACGGTCTGGTCGCTGGTGGAGCGGAATTCCTTTCAGATTGACAGGCTGCAGAGGGATTCGGGATGGAGAACGATCGACCGAGTACTCGTCGATGGTCACTTTTATTCCAGCAAACCACCACTGCTCCCTTTGGTCACAGCAGGAATCTACGCCGGCTATCGCCAGGCGCTCGACCGCACGCTCACACAGTCACCGACGCTGCTGACGCGACATGTATTGACGATCCTCAACCTGCTGCCGTTGGTTGCGGCTCTGTGGCTGACGTGCCGAATCGTCGATCGGTATGCGAGATCATCAACGGCGCGGCTGATCGTGCCGGCAGTTCTGGCCTTCGGGACCTTCCTGTCGCCATTCTCGGTCGTTCTGAACAACCACACGCCGGCGGCAATGACGCTCGTCTTTTCCATTTACGCGCTGCTATCGATCTATAGCGACGGTCGACGCAGTGCCGTCTATTTTGCCGCGGTCGGATTCTTTGCGGCGGCAACCGTCGCCAACGAACTACCAGCTTTGGCGTGGTGTGCGATCTGTTTCGCTGCGATGGCCAGTAAGGATTGGAAGCGGACTCTGCTCTATGCCGCGCCCGCTGCCGCCGTGGTGGCAATCACCTACTTCGTGTCGCTCCGCATCCAAACCGGTGGATGGAAACCGTTTTACGCGTATTACGGCACCGAGCTTTACCGCTACGTCCACGAGGGCGTGCCCAGCTACTGGCTCAATCCGCAAGGGATCGACCGCAATCTTGATTCGCCGCCGATGTATTTATTTCACTGCATCCTCGGCCATCACGGCATCATCTCTCTCACACCTATTTTCGCGATCACGTTCTTCGGCTGGTTTCGACTTTGGCAAGATCGCCGCCATCCGCTGATGCCCCTGTCCGCCGTAACCGCCGCGTTGACGGTGGTTGTTCTCGGTTTCTATCTAATGCGAACTGAGAACTACAATTACGGCGGCAACAGCAGCGCCCTTCGCTGGGCGCTTTGGATGATTCCGCTTTGGACAATTTCGCTCATCCCGGCGTTGGATGCGTGGGGCGAAGACCGCCGCACCCGACTCATCGCGGCACTCCTACTGGGGGCTTCCGTCGCCTCGGCTTGGTCGTCGGTTGATAATCCGTGGCGGCATTCCTGGCTCTACCGCGAAATGGAATCGGCCGGACTCATCGATTATTCGACGCCTCTCGAACCCTTACCGAGAACGATCACCACCTGGTTCCCATCGCTGCCGGGAGCCGCAGATCAAAGTGACGAGTCGAAGCCTTGGGTGACATTTGCGAGCGTCAACGAGGACGGGTCGTCCGTCCAAATTCGGTTGACCTCGCTCGGCATCGAAAATCGGGATGAGCGTGTCATCCAAAAATTAAAAGTCAATTCTGCCGGAAGCGGTTCCAATCTGCCCGACCGCATGGAGTTCGCGGTCGATCGAGAACTCTTCGAGGGAGGGTCTGCCCCGGAAGAATTCTTAATCACGCCGACGGAGCAGCCCGAGCGAGAACGGGTTCTGAAGTTCCTGCAAATGGTTCCGGGCAGTTATGAATTGCTTCCGGGGACAAATCGCTATTTACGGACCGATCTCCGGCAAGATGCGTTTCGCTGCCGGTTCGCCGCCGCGACGATTTCTAAGACGAATGGCGATAACCGAAACGAGCACCGCATTGAGACGTATCTCTGCGAAGAGATTCCGTTCGGCTGCCTGAAGTTTCGAATCATTACTCGGGACGGTTCAAGCGGAACGACGATCTCCCGCAAAGAATTTGTGGTCACCGGATCAAATCCCCCGCCGCCGCCGATCTCGCCATTAACTCCGGAGTCGTTCGATTAGGGCGGCACGCAGCTTTCTGTCGCGGCGATCAGAGCACGTCCCGGATGCGATTTCAATATTAGCCGGAGGCGCAAGCCGATGGTCGATCAACCAGCGATTCTCTCGACGGCTGGCGCCTCGGGCTTGTATGACAGACGAATCGAAAAAACTCTCAGTCGGAGCCTCGCTCCCGAAATGACCGGAAGCGAGGCGCGTTCTTGACCCGGCTATCAATTCCCCTCAACCGCCTTCTTGGCTTTCGCCTCTTCGGCGGCTGAGACCTCAGGGTTGGGCGTCGCGTCCCCGTCGACCTCGCCGTTGATCCATTTGACGGCCATCACGATCGAATCGAGGAACGGCTTTCTCGTCCACGTCTGCTCGCGGTGTCCGAGATTGTTGTAATAAATTTTGCCCTCGCCGTATTCCTTCGCCCACGCGACCGGAACGTGATAGGGCTTCTTGATCTTGGTACTTGCCATATCGATGCTCATTAATACCCGGACCTTCTCCGGCTGCCAGTTCTTGTATTGGTAAATTTCGTCCTGCCACTCGACGGTTTTGCCGAACTCTTCGACAAAGGGTTTCATCGCCGGAAACTCGGTGTCGTGAACGGTCAAGGAAACCGTGGCCCGGCTCGTCCAAGGATGTCCCGCGAATGTGCCGCCGATCATGTCCCAGTAGGGCTTGTATTTCTTATAGGTATCGCTCGCCGAGTGGACGCCGATCACGCCATGCCCCTTCTGCTTGAGCCAGTCGCCGAGAAAATAATCGAGGTCTTCATCGCCGATCGGCAACTTTCCGGTCGTGTAGAGCATCACGATGTCGTAATTCGCCAGATTTTCCTGCGTGATGTCGAGTTCGGCGTCCTGTGTACAGTCGACGGTGAATTCGCCGCTGGTTTGGGCGAGTTGCTTGATGGCAATCTCGGCGGGCGAAAGCTCTTTTTTGCGCGTGACCGACCCATGACGGAAGCCCGCGCTCTGCGTCAGGAAGAGGATTCGCGGCTTCTCGTTGGTCTCACCCGCAAAGGCTGGCACGGCGGGCATCAAACTGGCGGCGACCACGACGGATGCGAGCAGCGTGGCCAGACATCGGGCTGAAAATTTCTTGGACATGCGAGACACTTTGAAATTGGTCGAATTTGGTTGTGACGGCCGGACGGAATCATCAACATCGGCTGACATGATAGACGCAGCGCCGGGTCAGAGTCACGCGACGGCTCGAATTCGGCATCCACACGAAAGGAGTGGGATCGCATGGAATTGCCCGACCAGCTCGCGGTCATCGCGCGCCGAATTTCCGACTACCCCGACGCACGGCACGCGGTCATCAATGTGGCCGATGACTTTGCGGCCGTAGCGACATCGCCGGGCATCCCGGACGGCCACCGACCCGAATTCGACGATCTGGCCCGAGAGCTCTCGGACATCAAACCGAGATTTCCAAGTCAGCCCACGACGTCGATTCTTTTCGACCGTGCGGGACTAGGAAAGCCGGGCCGGGAAAGAGCCCTTCGCATCGCTCACCGGATCGAAGCATTGTCGCGCGACCTCGCAGCGGACCGGGCCGGGAGAACGACATGAATGTGACGCCGATCCCTGCGCAATTTGTCCGGACCGCCGCGCCAACGTACAATCATGGCTGTCTGAAGAACGAGTGACTGCTTCGCCGCCCACCACACTGCCTGACCGTTCCCGCCATGACGCAGCCCGCCGCGGCCAAAGATGATTCGCATCACGATGAGCGTTTCGCCCCCGGTGACGGGTTCGATTGGCAGCCGCGAACCCGTGTGATCTTTGGGAAAGGCCGACTCGACCGCCTCGGCTCGCTCGTTCGAGAGTACGGCGGGACGAAAGTCTTGGTCTGCTCCGACCCCGGAGTGCGCGACGCCGGGCACACCGCGCGCGGGAAATCGTCACTCGAAGCGGCGGGTATCGACGCGGTTATCTTCGACGAGATCAATCCGAATCCCACCACCGAAGACGTCGATCGCGGA
Source organism: Stratiformator vulcanicus (assembly GCF_007744515.1). NCBI lineage: Bacteria > Pseudomonadati > Planctomycetota > Planctomycetia > Planctomycetales > Planctomycetaceae > Stratiformator > Stratiformator vulcanicus. Next base: position 2,265,808 of record NZ_CP036268.1, on the reverse strand, counting down.
CTCGCGGTCGCGAAACGGCACGCCGTCGATTTTATCGTCGGTTTGGGAGGCGGCAGCGCGATGGATTGCGCGAAGGGCGTCAACTTCCTGTTCTCGAACGGCGGGCGAATGCAGGACTATTGGGGCGTGGGCAAGGCTCAAGACCCCATGCTGCCGATGATCGCCGTCCCGACCACCGCGGGCACCGGAAGCGAAGCGCAATCGTTCGCCCTCATTGCGGATGCCAAGACCCACCAGAAGATGGCCTGCGGCGATCGCAAAGCGGCCTGCGTCGCGGCGATCCTTGACCCGGAATTAACGGTCAGCATGCCGCGCTCCGTCACCGTAGCAACGGGGCTCGACGCGATCGCGCACGCGATGGAGACCTATGTCACCAAACCCCGAAACGGCATGTCGTCGTTGTTCGCCCGCAGGGCTTGGGAACTATTGGCGACCCATTTTTTAAGAGTGGTGCAGAACCCGGATGACGTTGATGCCCGTGGCGCCATGTTGTTGGGAGCCCACTTCGCGGGCGCGGCGATTGAATCGTCGATGCTCGGGGCGACCCATGCACTGGCTAATCCAATTACGGCTCACTACGGCACGACGCATGGGGTTATTATCGGCCTCATGCTGCCGCATGTTGTCCGGTTTAATTGGGAGACCGCCGGCCATCTTTATCAAGAACTCGGGACTGACACAGGCCTCCTTGAAGATCACAATACAGAACCACTTTCTGCGATGACCGAGTTTCTCACATCATTGCTGCGACACGCCGGACTCCCGACGAATCTCGGGACGCTCGGCGTGGAAGAATCAATGATCCCGACACTCGCGGCCGAAGCCGCCGAACAATGGACGGGGAAATTCAACCCCCGGCCCGTCGACGCAAAATCACTCGAAGAGGTATATCGATGGGCTTATTAAAGTGGCGAGAGTCGAGTGGCCGGGGGCGAGTGACAACAGCAGTAGCGGTCCTGTCTGCCGCCTTCGTTTTCATTTCTCCGGCCGCCGCGCAATGGTCGTCATTCCGGCAGGACCCTCAATTGCAGGGGATTGCCAAAGACACATTGCCCAAGAACCTGAAGGTCCACTGGTCAATTGATGCACCCGACGGGGTCGAAGCAACCGCAGCGATCAAGGGCGGCAAAGTCTACGCGGCGTTTCTGTCGGGCGATCTCAAATGTCTGGACCTGAAGGACGGCAGCGAACTCTGGTCGTATCGAAGCGACCCCGATGCCGGCCCCGACGACTTTGCCCCCGGTTATAAATCTTCTCCGGCAGTCTTTGACGGACTTGTCTATATCGGCGATGAGGACGGTGTGATTCATGCCGTGGAGGCAGACAGCGGTCGTCGCAAGTGGTCCTATCAAACAGACGCCGAAATCATCAGCTCACCGACGGTGGTGGAAGGACGGCTCGTCGTCGGATCATATGACAATAATCTCTACTGCTTCGACCCGGCGAGCGGGGCAAAGCTGTGGCAGGTCGAGACACTCGGCTACGTCCATTGCACTCCCGCGATCGATCGGGGCTTAACCTTTATTGCCGGCTGCGATGAAACGCTGAGGGTGATTAATCTTAAAGACGGCGCCGAGGTGGCTGCGATGCCGTTGGGAACCTATCTCATCTCGTCTCCGGCCGTCCGCGACGGGCTGCTTTATCTAGGAAATTATCGCGGCGAAATCGTCGCAATCGACTGGCGAAAGAAAAAGAACGTCTGGACCTTTCAAGGGAGCGATCGCGAACTCCCGATTCACTCCTGCGTGGCAGTCAGTGACGACCGGGTCGTTATCGGTGGACGCGATAAATCGATTTATTGCGTCGATCGCAAGACCGGAGAGAAAATCTGGTCAGTGTTGACCCGCGGCCGGGTCGATAGTTCTCCCGTGATATCGGGAAACCGTGTCTTTGTCGGGTCGTCTGATCGAAAGCTCTATGAAATCGACCTTAAAACCGGCGAAGTGCTCGAAGAGCATAACCTGCGCAATTCAGTCGTAGCCTCACCGGCTATCGCCGAGAAGTCTCTCGTCATCGGTACCGAAGGCGCGACCGGACGTCTGTGGTGCTTGGGTGAATAAACATCGCAACAAGAACGCGATCTGAGATTTTAATTACAGAAGAGCGATTCCTTCTTATCGGAACCAGTCATGTCCACTGACACCGCGCCAAAGACCGAGATCGGCAGTTATTTCGTTTCGAACTACCCGCCGTTTTCCCAGTGGAAGAGCGAGTACGTCAGCGAAATCCACGATACCCTCGATTCCGAGCCCGACCGTACTGTGCCGTTCGGACTCTATATGCACATTCCGTTTTGCCGGAAGCGCTGCAAGTTCTGCTATTTCCGCGTCTACACGAAGCAGAACGCGAAGACGATTCAAGATTACGTCGATGCTCTCGAGAAAGAGTTCGAATTGCTGGCGGCGAAACCGGTCGCTCGTGATCGGACCCTCGACTATGCCTACTTCGGCGGCGGAACGCCCAGCTACATCAGTTCGAAGCAATTAATTTCGCTGCGAGATCGGCTGCAACAACACTTGAATTGGGAGACCGCGCAGGAGGTTACCTTCGAGTGCGAGCCAGGCACGCTGAACGAGGGCAAAGTTCAGACGATGAAGGAAATCGGCGTCACGCGAGTTTCACTGGGCGTCGAGAACTTTAACGACACCATCCTCGAAGCGAACGGTCGGGCGCACCTGTCGCCGGAAGTATTCAAGGCTTACGAGTGGATTAAAGCGGCCGACTTTCCGCAGGTGAATATCGACCTGATCGCCGGGATGATCGGCGAAACTGATGAGAACTGGATGCAATGCGTTGAGAAAGCCGCAGAGATGGACCCTGACAACATCACCATTTATCAAATGGAACTGCCGCACAACACGGTGATTTCCAAAGAGATGAAGGAGTCGGGCGTAACGTCACCGATCGCCGGCTGGGAGTTAAAACGCCGCTGGATGAACGAAGCGATCGATTACCTCTTGGAGCGAGGCTATCACGTTTCAAGCGGGAACGAAGTCGTCAAGAATCCCGAGACCGATCGCTTTATCTATCGCGACAATTTGTTCCGCGGCTCAGACCTGCTGGCAACCGGAGTCAGTTCGTTCGGGCATCTGCAAGGCGTGCATTATCAGAACTACGACCGCATTGAAGATTATATGGAGGTCGTCGCGTCGGGCGAACTGCCGGTAAACCGGGCACTGCGCCCCACAGAGCACCAGAAATTAATCCGCGAATTCATTCTGCAGATGAAAGAGGGACGCGTCGCCACGACCCCCATAAAAAACAAGTTCGGCGTCGATCCGCTGGAAGAATTTGCCGAGCCGCTGGCAAACCAGAGCCGCGCCGGCTACTTGAATGTCGAAGGGGACGATATCGTGCTCACCCGCAAAGGCCTATTGCAGGTCGACAGCCTGCTCACCGAGTACTTTGAGCCGCAGCACCGATCAGTGCGCTACACGTGACGAGCGGCTCCCCGCAAGGCATAATCGATCGTTGATCCATCTCTTGCTTCTGGTTCGATTTCTCAAAGTGCCATGCCCAGTGATTCCGGTCTGCCCCCGCGTCGCCGCCGCCGCCCATCGCAACCCGGTGCCCCACCGCCTCGCCGAAAAAAACCGGGGGGAAATAGCTCGAAGAAGCGATCGGGAGGCCGCAAGCGAAAGAAGAGCGGACGAAACCCGGCTGTCATTATCATTGCGATCGTGGCAGGCGGCGGGCTGGCAATGCTGGTTTGCTGCGGGGCGTTTCTTTTCCCGGCGATGACGCAGGCGCGCAAGGCGGAGCGACGATCTCACAGCAGGAACGACCTGAAGCAGGTCGCCCTCGGCACGCATAACTTTCAGGACGTCTATGTCGTCCTACCCTCGGGGCCGGCTGGAAATGAAAAACTGTTTCGCTCAGATGAAGCCGACCGAAGTTGGCGAACGCACCTGCTTCCATTCGTCGGTCATCCGGACCTCTTCGACCGCATCGACAAAACCGCGGCGTGGGATGCCCCGCAAAATGCGGCTGTGTTCGCCGAGTCGATACCGGAATTTGTGAATCCGGCCCTGAACCCGGATGGCACTCCCGGGCCGTACGGCGTCAGCACTTACGAGGCAAATTCGCTGGTCTTCCGGTCCGACAAAGTGATGTCGCGGAAGGAAATCACCGACGGCGCATCGAACACGCTATTCATCGGAGAGGTCAATGCCGCCCTTCCCGCTTGGGGAAAGCCGGGCACAGCGCGCAATCCCGCCATCGGACTTGGTGGCGGCCCAGATCGCTTCGGCTCTCCCTGGACGATTGCCGGGGAGAATGTCGTGTACTTCACCCTGGGCGACGGCTCGGTCCGTCCGATCTCAAACAACATTGACCGACGAGTTCTGGGTTACCTTGCCAATCCGTCTGACGGAAACGAATTCGATGTGGCGAGCTTGGACGCAAAAGTGAATCCAACAGCTCAAACTTCGGCTTCAATTCCAGAGGGACTCCGTCCGAATGGTGGTCGACCAATTGATGGTAAGGAGCGGCTGAAGGAGATCGGTAAAGCGTCCCATGCGCACCATAATGTTCATGGTCATTTCCCAAGCGGACCAACGGAAATACCCGACGCGGCTGATACTTCGAAGCTCAGCGTGTTCGCTTCACTGCTTCCGCACTTGGGACAGCAAACGACATTCAACGCGATTGACCGCAACGCGTCGTGGGATTCATCGCAAAACCGGCGTGCTTACGGCACACGAATCGAGAACTTTTACCAATGGCCGGATCAGTCCGCTGTCGGCCCAAAGGGGTATGCTCTGTCGCACATTGCACCGAACAGCCGCTTGTTCAAAATTGAAGTTGACGGAAAAGTCGTAAGCCCCAGCTATCAGACGATTTCGGACGGTACCAGCAACACGATTATGATGGGCCAAGTCAATTCGCACTTTCGCCCTTGGGGCGACCCGAATGCCTCGCGTGATCCGGCCCTCGGATTCGGATCAAATCCCGATCAAATGGGCGGCAATGGAGAATTTTGCTTCATATTGCTTGCCGACGGGCGGGTGATGAAAATGACCTACAATATTTCTTCGCAGGCGCTCAAACATATATCTACACCGGCAGCAGGTGACACGCCGACGTATTAATTGAGTCGACGGTTTTGTCGTGCGACGAGCGGGTAGAAGGTCGGTGCAATCTTTAGCGAGAATTGAGGGTTTGACCGGTGGGCAATTCGAGCGACTGCTCATTTAATTGAGTGAGCAACTAAGTCTTCGTTCATAAATAATCGAATATCTCGCAAGCAGAACCCCAGCCGCCGTTTCCTGAACAGCCGGGTGATGTCATCCCGGCGAACGAGAGCAATGCTCACGCTCCGCAGCGGGACCCGAACTTCCCGGCCAAATCGAACAGCGGTGCGCTGCTGACGTGCGGGGTGATCGCCGTTCTCGGCCTCGGAGTCGTGGCGGTGCTGGCCTACTCCTTGGCGTTGTTCGGCCCTGGTGATCTGCCGGAGGGCGAACAAGACAATCAGAATCCAGAGATCGGAGCCGTGTCGCTCGACCCGTCGTTTTCGGTGATCTGAGCTTCCGCAAATCTTCGGTTCGTTCTCTGTTGGAATCGAACTGTTTTTCGAATGACATTTTCGCGCCGCCGACGCATACTCGTGCCATAAGCGACAAATGTCACCTCGATCAACAGCGAGCTCAGAACGATGTCTGATGATTCTCAAGACCAACAGCCCAGACGTCCGGCGAAGAAGAAGAGTTCAAATTCGACGGTCATCATTGTCGTGATTCTCTCGGTGGCCGTCGGCGGGCTGAGCATCGTTGCTTGCTGCGGAGTCGCGTTGCTGCTTCCTGCCGTGCAGGCGGCCAGGGAAGCGGCACGGCGCGCGCAAAGCCAAAACAATCTGAGGCAGCAGGCACTCGCGGCGCATAACTTCCACGACTTGCGCCAGGCATTTCCGAGCGGTCCGGCCGGGAACGACGTGACCTATACCGAAGGGATCGAAAATCCACCCGCCCGAAGCTGGCGGTCGCAGATGCTCCCCTTCCTCGACTACGACTTCTTGTATGAGTCGATCGACAAGACTCAGCCTTGGGATTCGCCGGTCAACGAGGCCGTTTTCTCAGAACCGATGCCGGTGTTCCTGAATCCCGGCGTCAGCACGGATGAAGTCGTCAACGGCTATGGAATCAGCAATTACGAAGCGAATTCTCAAGTCTTTACCGACGACCGCGTGTCACGTATCAGGGCTATCACCGACGGCCTCTCAAATACCCTCATAATCGGCGAAATCAATGCCGCGTATCCGCCGTGGGCGAAGCCGGGAACTCAAAGAGATCCGGCTAATGGCTTAGGCGGCGGACCGAACGCCTATGGCGCAGCTTGGCGAGACGGGGTGGTGAATTTCGTCTTCGCGGACGGAGCGGTCCAAACGCTCTCGCCGGACATCGACCGCGAGGTGCTTTCGAATCTGGCGAATCCGCAGGACGGTAATGGCGGCAGTCCTTTCTGAAGATCGCGCGAGTGCTAATTTGACTGCGGAGGCGTTGCTCATGAGCCTTGGTTCGGCGATGCTTTCGTTTGCGAACAGCCCGAGAGCTGAGCGGGTTGAGGCGGCGGTCCTTTCGGATTTGTAGGCGGAATGCTTCTGGTCGCCGTCCCAGAGGATAGGTCACTGCTCGTGTCGGAAGATATTTCCCGACCGGAGAATGCTGATGAACGCACTCACTGAACTCGACGCGATGATCGGGATGTTTGCCGATAGCGGAGAGCTGATTCGTCACGCCGAACATGTCCCCGCGGCGATGGTGCCCGAGAACTATCGCTGCCTGCTCGCGCACGACGAGCACATGACGGTCGCGATGGAGGCGAAGCACGAGTCGACGGTCGACGTGAACGTGATCCGCGAGCGACTCGAAGGCGACGTCTATTATCGCGAGATCACGCTGACGAAAACGGGGACGGACAAGGTCGTCCAATACGGACTGGTGAAGTTCGACTTCTCATGGGTCGGCGACGACGTTCGCAAAGAGATTCTCTCGAAGGAGACGCCGCTGGGGCGGGTACTCATTCGACACAACGTGTTACGACACGTTGACTTGGGTGCCCTTCTTCGCGTTGAAATCGGCCCGCGGCTGGCATCACTTCTTGAATGCGAGGTCGGTCGCGAAGTGTACGGGCGGCTCGCGACGATCTTTTGCGACGGTAAGCCGGCCGTCGATTTGCTGGAAATCTCCGCCCCACTTGCCTAAGAATCGATAATGACCGATATCATTAGGTAGGGGTTGCCGGTGCGCTGAAATGCCGGGCAAGCCGCCGTATCAACAGGGTTTGCAGACTCGGGTTCGAAGAATGATTCAAACGGAGCCGACAATCGACAACGGGCCTCAGCCCGAGCTGTCTGATTCGTATGATGTGATCTTACTGGGCGCCGGTCCCGCGGGGGCTGCCTCCGCGGCCATCGTCGCGGAGGCGGGCTATTCGACTTTGCTGCTCGAGCGGCAGGCAATTCCCAGATTTCACGTCGGTGAGTCACTGATCCCGGAGACGTATTGGTCCCTGAAACGACTCGGGTTGATCGATCGACTCAAGGATTCTGCCTTCCCCAAGAAATACAGCGTTCAATTCGTGAACGAGACGGGCAAGGAGTCCGCCCCGTTTTATTTCGACACCTACAAAGACTGCGAAAGCAGCGTGACCTGGCAGGTCGAGCGGGGCCAGTTCGACAAGATGCTCGTCGACAACGCCCGCGAGAAAGGAACGACGGTTCGCACCGATGCGCACGTGATGGACGTCCTATGGGACGGCGAGCGTGCCGCGGGTGTGAAGGTGCGGCTGGGCCACGGCGACGATCGCGTCGTGCGAGAGATCGAATCGAAGGTGATTATGGACGCGACGGGGCAGTCGGCGTTCATCGCCAACCGGCTCGGCCTGCGTGATCCCGATCCGAAGCTGAAAAAGGGCACCATCTGGACCTATTGGAAAGATGCGAAGCGAGATCCCGGCGAACGGGACGAAGGTTGCACCCTGATCATTGCCGGGGCCGACAAGAAGACCTGGTTCTGGTTCATTCCGCTCTCCGACGGCATCACGAGCGTCGGCTGCACCGGCGACATGGCGCATATGTTCGGCAAGCACCGCACGTCACCCGAAGCAACCTACATGGAGGAGGTCGAGAAGTCGCCCGGCATCATGCGACGGCTCGAAGGCGCGACGCGTGTGAAAGAGTTCTTCACGACGAAAGACTTCAGCTATTACTCGTCAAGAGGCTCGGGTGAAGGCTGGGTCTCGGTCGGAGACGCGTACGGATTCATCGATCCGGTCTACTCTTCCGGCGTCTTCCTCGCACTCAAAAGTGGCGAATACGGAGCCGATGCTGTCGTGCGAGCTTTGGAAGCGAACGACCTGTCCGCCGAGAAATTGGGGGGCTGGCAACACTGCTACAAGGAAGGCGTTCAGAACTTCCGCCGACTCGTCTACGCGTTTTACAGCGACGACTTCAGCATCGGCGGCTTCCTCAAGAAGCACCCCGAATTTAAGGACGGCATCGTCGACATTCTAATCGGCGACGTCTTCAAACCCGGTCTCGACGACATGTTCCGCTGCATGAGCGAAGACGTGCCCGAACTGCGGGAACTGGTGGACACACCGGCGGCTGCGACGTCATAGTCAGCGCGGCCTGTTCTCTCATCTGGTTCAGCAAACATCGCATGGCGATATTGATTGCTGAACGGGTGCTTGAGCGGAGTGCGATCTCTGAGCGGAAGGCTCTCGGGCATAACCATCTAATCGCATCGTCTGGACCGCCTGAGCGGCTCAAGCGGCGACGCAGACCGGCGGAGTTTTACAGCGTCCTCCGTTGCTGTAGACTCGCGACCCTTAGGGCGGGCTGTGCCCGCACGATGATTGTCGGTCATTGCCAAGTCACATTAGCTGAGAGTCGCTCACCGTGATGCGTTACGTTGTTTGGGGCCTGGTGGTCCTGCTGATCGTTCTGCACCAGGATGTCTGGTACTGGGACGATGCCACGCTGGTGTTCGGGTTTATTCCGATCGGGTTGTTCTATCACGCCTGCATTTCCGTTGCGGCGGCGTTCACGTGGTTTCTGGCGACGAAATTCGCTTGGCCTCAGGACCTGATCGAAGAAACCGTGGCCGAGGTCAATCCGGAGGCAGGTTCATTCCGAGCCAATCCCGTCAATCCGGGCGGTGATGCAGAAGCGGGGGCGCCGGCGTGACACAGCTAATCATTATCGGCATCTACCTGTCGCTGTTGCTGGGCCTCGGAATCTTCGCGAGCACGCTATTTCGCGGCACCAGCAAAGACTACATGCTGGCTAGTCATTCGATCGGGCCGTTTCTGCTCCTGATGAGCATCTTCGGCACGACCATGACGGCCTTTGCCCTTGTTGGTTCGACCGGCGAATCGTTCAGCCGGGGGATCGGCGTCTACGGGATGCTGGCGTCGTCGAGTGGGATCATCCATTCGCTTTGTTTCTTTCTGCTCGGCATCAAACTGTGGTCGCTGGGTAAGAAGTACGGCTACACGACGCAGATTCAGTTCTTTCGCGACCGGCTCGAAAGCGACAAGATCGGACTGCTGCTGTTTCCGATTCTCGTCACGCTCGTGATTCCGTATCTGCTGATCGGCGTGATGGCGTCCGGCGGGGTGATCAACGGGGTCACGCAGGGCACGTTTGAAGCGGGGACATTTCCCTCGTTTCTGGAAAACGGAGACGCCGCGGAAGACGGCACTCCCGGCACGATGGCCACCGGTTCGAAGGGCGGAGTGCCCCGCGAATTGGCCTCGCTCACGATCTGCGTTGTGGTGCTGATCTACGTGTTCTTCGGCGGCATGAGAGGAACAGCCTGGGCGAACGCCTTCCAAACGATCGTGTTCATGATTCTCGGGATGGTGACGTTCTATGTGATCGCCACGAAACTCACCGGGGAGTCTTCCCTGTTCGCCGCACTCCAAAAGGCGAGCGAAGCGATCCCGAAAGAGAAGGCGACACGGATTGGGATCTCGCAGTCGGCATTCCTGACATACCTATTCGTGCCGCTGTCGGTCGGCATGTTCCCTCACTTATTTCAGCACTGGTTGACGGCCAAGAGCGCCGCCTCGTTTAAGCTGCCGGTGATCGCGCACCCGATCTTTATCATGATCGTGTGGGTGCCCTGCGTACTGGTTGGAGCTTGGGCGACGAGCAATTTGATTCAGATTCCGCCGCCGATTCAGGCCAACCAGAATCTCGTCCTGCCGTTCCTCGTGAAGAAGCTCGCCGGGCCAGTGCTGGGCGGATTTCTCACCGCGGGAATCCTCGCGGCGATTATGTCGTCGCTCGACAGCCAGTTCCTCTGTTTGGGCACGATGTTCACCGAAGACATCGCCGTCCACTACGGCGGAAAAGATCGCTTCAACGACAAGCAAACCGTCGTGCTGGCACGCTGCTTTATCATCGCGATCGTGGCTCTGACCTACTTCTTCAGTCTGTTCGAACCGCGGGCCGTGTTTGTGCTCGGGGTATGGTGCTTCAGCGGTTTCAGCGCCCTGTTCCCGCTCGTGTTCGGGTGCCTGTATTGGCGGGGCGTGACGAAGCCGGGGGCTTATGCCTGCATATTGGCGGCGATTTCGAGTTGGGTCTATCTCTTCTGGAAATCGGGCTTCGCCGAGGATGAGCGCTACACGCTCGACTTCACTATCGCCGGCACGACCTACCCGACGATGCCGGTCTTCACGATGGTCGTCTGCTCGACGCTGGCGCTCATTATCGTTTCGCTCGCCACGCAAAAATGGAAACCGACCGAGGCGACGCTGGCGAAGTTCTTTCCGGAGCGCTAGAACTTAGAACGACTCTACGCTCCGGGCGCTGACGCTTCCGGCTCGCCTTTGTTCTCAATTCCTTACTCCCTCGCACTTAATGGCTTCGACGTTTACTACCACCCGCCGGGTCGCGTTTTGTGAGACCGACATGGCGGGGATCGTTCACTTCTCCTACTTCTACCGGTACATGGAAGACGTCGAGCACGCGTTCTTCAGGTCGCTGGGATTGTCGATCATGGAGAAGCAGCCCGACGGCTCGATCGTCGGCTGGCCGCGTGTGAGCGCGAAGTGCAACTTCAAGGCCCCGCTCTACTTCGAAGACGAAGTCGCGATCACGCTGAGTGTCCAGCGGATCGGCGTGAAGTCGCTGACGCTCGACATCCACTTCAACCGCGGCGATGAGCTGGTCGCCCTCGGCACCATGAAAACCGTCTGCTGCCACTTCACTCGCGGCAAGCCGATGGAGTCGATCGCCATCCCGGACAGCTATCTGTCCAAAATCGAAGAAGCCTCGACGGACGCCTGACGACACGGTTGAAGTCCGATCGGAGGCGGCGAAGATGAATGGCATCTGTTCTCCCGCGTCGCAATCAATAAGTCCGCCGTGTCTATCTCCGTTCGCAATCTCAATAAGACCTTCGAATCGGCAGCCGGACCACTGGAGATTCTCAGTGGGGTCGACTTCGAACTTGCAGACGGCGAGGCCGCCGTCATCACGGGGCCGTCCGGGTCGGGCAAGAGCACGTTCCTGTACGTGCTCGGCCTGCTGGAGCAGCCGACGTCGGGCGAGGTGAATCTGTTCGGCGAGACGCCCTACGCCTGGAGCGAGTCGAGGCAGGCGAAGTTCCGCAACGAGCGAATCGGGTTCGTGTTTCAGGACCATCACCTGCTGCCGCAATGCACGGTGATTGAGAATGTGCTGCTGCCGGTGCTCGCGTTCGGCAAGGCAGGCAAGTCCGATCAGGATCGCGCGACGGAACTGATCGATCGCGTCGGCCTGTCGCATCGGATCGATCACCGGCCCGCAAAACTCTCCGGCGGAGAACGGCAACGCGTGGCGTTGTGCCGCTCACTCATCAACGAACCCGACCTGCTGCTCGCGGACGAGCCGACCGGCAATCTTGATACGGCGACGGCCGACAACGTCGGCGACCTGCTGTTAGCCCTCGGCAAAGAACGCGGCACGACGCTCGTCTGCGTCACGCACAGCCTCCAACTGGCCGAGCGATTTCCGCTTCGCTTCTCGCTCAAGGATAAGAAGCTCGTCCGTCCGGAAGCCGGGGTCCGATCGTGACCCGCTTCAATCTGGTTCTGCACAGCCTCGGCCACTTCTGGCGGACGAATCTCGCGGTGCTGCTCGGTGTCGCTGTGGGCGCCGCGGTGATCGGCGGCGCGCTGATTGTGGGCGACTCGGTCAGAGCGAGCTTGCGGCAGATCACCCTCGACCGGTTGGGCAATGTCGATTTTGCGATGAGCGGCACGCGGTTCGTGACTGAAGACCTCGCCGACCGTTGGCAGATTGACGACGACGCGAGCTTGGCCCCGGCGATCGCGATGGTTGGTGGAGTGAGCCGCGAGTCGGACGACCTCATCAACACGATTGGCAACGTCAACGTCTACGGAGTCGACGAGCGGCTCTGGTCGCTCTTGAAGACCGGCGCGATTGAGCTGCCAAGCGACTTCGAAGTCGTTCTCAACCAGCGAGTGGCCGAGGAATTGAAGGCTTCGGTCGGTGACGAGGTTATCGTCTCTCTCGAACTCCCGTCGGAGATACCGCGCGAGAGCCTGCTCGGCGACCGTGATGAAACGGCGAGAGAAATCGCGCTGACGGTCTCGGCGATCATCCCGGATGGCGTAGGGGCGGGGCGATTCGGTTTAAATCCGGGGCAGCAGATTCCGCCGGTTGTGTTCGCCACGCTCGACACTTTGCAGAGCGAGTTGGGCCTCGCCGCGGTGCGGGCGACGAGGCGGAATCCGACGGCGAAACCAGCGCGAGTGAACGCACTCTTCGGAGCCATTCATCCCGAAAGCCCGCCCAACGACAGTGAGTGGCTGGACGCCAAGAAGGCGAACGCTCTGTTGCCGGAAGCCAATTCCGCCCTCAAGTTCGCTCTCACGCTCGACGACCTCGATCTCCGCATCGTGCCGAATGAGGAATTCGGATACCTCGCGTTGGAGAGTCGGCGCTTGATTCTGGAACCGGGGGTCGTTGCTGCCGCGGAGCAGGCGGCGGAGGAACTGGGGCTGAAGCAATCACCGGTGTTGGTCTACCTCGTCAATGAGATCGCGAACGCCGCTGACCCGGAGCAATTCGCCGCCTATTCCGTCGCCGCGGGAATCGAATTCGACCAACCACCACCCTTCGGCCCGTTCGATTATCTCGAAGGCCATGCAGCCGCGACTGGTAAGGAGCGGATCAGTGAAGGGTCGGAATCCTCGAATGACGGCGAACCCGCGACCCAATCCCCTCCCTCCCGGTCGGGGCTACAACAGGTCGTTCTCAACGAGTTCCTTGCAAACGAGCAATTGGGGGTCGAGGTCGGCGATGAGGTGACGGTGAAATTCTACACCGTCGGCACGCAGGGCGATTTGCCCGAGGAGGAACACCGCTTTCGGGTGTCCGGGATCGTCAAGCTGGAGGGCACTATTGCCGCCGACCGCACGCTGACCCCGGCACTGGAGGGCATCACCGATGCCGACACGTTCGGGGACTGGGAGCAGCCCTTCGACATGGACCTCGACCTCGTCACGCCGGAAGACGAAGCGTACTGGGAGGAATATCGAGCGACGCCGAAATTATTTTTACCGCTCGATTTCGCACAGGATTTATTTCAAAGCCGCTACGGCACGCTGACTTCGTTTCGCGTGTCGATCCCCGACGTGATGAGCGTTGAAGAGGCGACCGAACTCTTTCGCCGCGAGTTACTGACGGCGATCGAGCCGCGGGAGCTCGGTCTCGCATTTCGACCGGTCAAACTGGAGGGATTGCGAGCGGCGCAGGGCACGCAGGACTTCGCCGGGCTGTTCGTGGGCTTCAGCTTCTTCCTGATCCTCTCGGCGGCGATCCTGATCGGCCTGCTGTTCCGACTCGGCGTCGAACAGCGGACCCGAGAATTAGGTCTGCTGCGAGCGATCGGATTCACAACGAAGTCGGCGGGACGACTGCTCCTGATGGAAGGGGCGGTCGTTGTGCTGCTGGGTGGCGCCATCGGAACGCTGGCCGCCCTGGGCTACGCGTGGCTGATGATCTACGGGCTGCGCACATGGTGGGTTGGCGCGATCGGGACGCGGTTCCTGTTCCTGTCTCCGACACCGCTGAGTTTGATGATCGGATTTGTTGGATCAGCACTACTCGCTCTGCTGGCGGTCTATTGGGGACTGCGGAGGTTCCGGACGCTTTCGTTAAGAGAACTTCTCGCCGGAAGTCGTCAGTCGCAGGCCAGCGAATCGGGCGGTAGCGGAACTTCAAGACTGCTGGCGGTCGGTTCCGCTGTTGGGGGAGCGTGTCTGATTCTGGGAACCCTCATCGGTTTGATTCCCGACGTCGAAGCCTTCGGCGGGATCAGTTGGGCGATGCTGAGCTTTTTCGTCGCCGGGATGCTGCTGCTGACGGCTTCGGTCGCGGCGCTCTCGGCGTGGTTGGAGCGCGGCAGCGGAAGTCCACTCTCGTCCCTTCGCCAGTTGAGCGCCCGCAACGCGGTGCGTGAAAAACAGCGGAGCGTCATGACAACTGCGCTCGTCGCCTCGGCGACATTCGTACTCGTTGCGGTCGCGGCGGCGCGGATGGACCCGACGGAACAAACGCCGCGAAAAGACTCCGGCAACGGCGGCTTCCTGTTGCTCAGTCGCTCCTCGGTGCCGCTCCCTTACAACGTCAATACGGAGGAAGGTCGAACGAAGCTCGGGATTCAGCTTAAGGATCCGGCGAATCGTGAATTGTTCGACCGAATCGATGCCTACGGCTTTCGCATTCGACCCGGTGACGATGCGAGCTGTCTCAATCTGTTCCGCACGTCGCTGCCGACGGTCCTCGGTGCATCCGACCGCATGATCGAGCGCGGCGGCTTTGCCTTCACCGCAACGTCGTCGAATGAACCCTGGCAATTGCTGAAAACACCGTTGCCCGACATCGACGGCAAGCCGGTCTATCCGGTCTTCGGGGATATGAACACCTTGCTCTACAGCCTGAAAAAGGGCGTCGGCGACACGATCGCGGTCCCTTCGGAAGAGAATCCGGAATACCGGCTGCAGATCGTCGGGATGTTTGTCGGCAGCGTGTTTCAAGGCACACTCGTGATGAGCGAAGGGAGTTTCAACGAGCTCTATCCCGATCTAAGCGGCTACGGGTGGTTCCTGATCGAAGGCCCGCAGGACGAACAGAGCGAACTCTCAACGCTGCTCGAGACGAAGCTTGCGCCGTACGGATTTGATACCGAGCCGGTTTCCCGCAGGATCGCCGACTTCTTGGCGGTGCAAAATACTTACCTGTCGACGTTTCAAGCACTGGGCGGATTGGGACTGCTATTGGGCACGGTCGGGCTCGCCGTGGTGATGCTGCGCAATGTGTTAGAGCGGCGATCGGAAATCGCATTGATGCGGGCGGTCGGTTTCCGCGGTACGCGTATCGCGATTGCCGTTCTAATCGAGAATTCGCTTCTGCTCGGATGGGGGCTCGTTGCGGGAACGGCGTCGGCTCTGCTATCGCTCGCTCCGCACCTTGTATCGTCTGGGGCAGATGTGCCGACGGGATCGCTGGCCCTGCTGCTGCTCGCGGTGTTTGTCGTCGGATCGCTCGCGTCATTGGCGGCCGTGCGGGCGGCGGTACGAACCCCGATTGTCGGTACCCTCCGCGGCGAGTGATCCCCCTGCGGTGGTCCCCCGGACAACGCCCGATAGAATCAGCGAACGAAACCACGCAGCGCGATCGAAATATCCTCAGCCAAAACAAGCCCGCAGCGCAAGCAAGGGATTCGCATCTTGGATATCGCGTAACGTTCAGCGAAGGGCACAACCTGATCCGCTTACTACGTGCGCGGCTTGTTGCTCAACGCTCTCAATTCTCGACCCTAGACTCTCGACTCAACTCCCCGGAGATAATTCATGATTTCGAAGCAGTGGCTCGTTGTATTGCCTTTCATCCTCGGAGCCGCCCTGTCGTGGGGACTGTATGTGCCGAGTGTGCATGAGGCGGCCGACAGCCTGAAGAGCAATATGCGGGCGTTCCTGTTCGTGGGGGTCGCGTACTTCATCACGGCGGTCGTCTTCCCGTTGCTGCTGATCTTCGTGTTCGGCGATCCGACCGAGAAACCGGGAGCCAACTGGGGTCTTAAAGGAACGGGCTGGGGCATTCTGGCCGGAACGCTCGGCGCGGTGGGCGCACTGTGCGTAATTTACGCGGTCACGGCCGCGAAGGCCGAAGGGATACCGAAGGGACCGCTTTACGTCGCGCCGCTGGTGTTCGCCGGGGCGCCGATCATCAACACGATCGCCACGATCACCATCTTCAGTTGGATTCACAAATCGACCGGGGCGACCCCGACCGATCCGCGATTCTATCTCGGCCTCGTCCTCGCCGCGGCGGGGGCGGCCATGGTGATGATCTATAAACCCAAAGACGGCCCCAAGCCCGTCCAGCCGGTGCCGGTCGCGGAGTCGACCGACCAAGCCGACGCCTCAGGGACCTCGATCACGGCGTCGTCGGGTGATGAGAGTTCCTAGAAGGGATTTCAATACCGGCCAGAGGCGCAAGCCGATGGGCGATCAACCAGCGATTTTCCCGACGGCTGGCGCCTCGTGCTTGTATGACAGACGAATTGAAACTGCTTCTAATGCGACCGTCACGTCAGGCACTGTCTCGTTCGATCAATTCCGCTCGATTTGGGCCGACCGCCGTTGCTCGGCGACCAATTGGGATCGCAGCTGGCGGGCTAACTCGGCACGTACGATCGGGCGAACGTCTTCGAGGCTGAGCTCACCCTCTTCGATCTGTTCGACCAGAACGAGGTGCCAGCCGAGCGGCGATTCGAGAGGCTCGCTGATTTCACCCGCGCCGAGCCGGAACACAGCCGGCGCGATGGCGGACGGAATATCGCCGAACGGGCTGATCCATCCGAGTGAACCGCCTTCGGCGGATGATGGAGCTTCGGAGTGTTTTAACGCCGCCGCCGCGAACGAATCGCCGTCGCCATTGATCTCTTGTCGAATCTGCTCGAGTCGCATTTGCGTTTGGGCAGGAGGTACGCCGTCAAATCCTTTGGCGAGAAATATCTGCCGAACCTTCAGGCGTGAGCCGTCGAAACGTCGGCGGTTCGCTTCGAAATAGTCACGCAGCGATTTTTCCGTGATGACCCGGCGCAGGTGCGTTTCCCATCCGAGGGAGACGGCGACCGCCGTCTCAAGCCGTGCGTCAGTCAGTCCGAGCTGTTCCAACTGGGCCCGCGCCTCCGGCCGGCCCGCCGTGAGCCTTTCGATGAATCGTGTCTTGGCACGGTCGATCTGCTCGACTTCGGGGATCGCGCGCCGGTCTTTCAGAAATTGCCGCAACAGTTCGCGACTAATCAGTTCTTCGACAATCAACGCGCGGGGGACGTCCGCGTCGGAACCTGCGACCTTTCGGAGGCTCCGCTCAAACGTGATGTCGGCCGCGGTGATCGGTTCCCCGTTGACCAGAGCGACCGGTTCCTCCGCCGCCCTCGTGAAAGGCGCGGGAAGTCCGACCGCGATCACTACCAGCCAACCGAGCAGTCGCTGAGCCATGAGGTTGTTGCTGCAAAAGGCATCGCGGGACGAGAACTACCCGCCACGCATTACACCAACGGGGGCCGGCGTGAGCAAACCTCTTCGACGTTCAGCGATCCATCTCAACGGTGGGGCTTGTCGCACCGATCAGGTCTTGATCCGCGGAGAGAGCGCCCGCCATTTTCGGGCGCGGGATGTCTTTCCCATCGACGCGTTCGGCAATCCCTTCCCACCAATCGCGGGCGATGTCGTGATCCCATGCGTCCGGGCAGGAAGCCGAGCGAATCGCTTTTCGTAGTTCTTTTGCCGTCTGGATGCGAGCCTTCGGGTCGAATGCCAAACAGTCTCTCAAAACGCGGATGCTCTCGGAGGGCGTTCGCCGGGCCGCCACCTGCAATTGGTTCTTGATACTCTTGGCAGCTTGTTTTCGACTCCACTTGTGCGTCCCGGAACTCGTCTCGGGATGAAAACCGGTCAGCATGAAAAGAGTGGCGGCCGCTGCGGCATAGATGTCTGAGCGCGGGTCGACATGCCCGTCGGGCGAGAACTGCTCGGGCGCCATGTAGGACGGGGTTCCGGCAAGGCTGCTCGACATCCGCAATTCCCCGCGACGTGAGGCCAGTCCGAAATCGAGGACTTTCACGAAATCAAAGTCGCCGCCGCACTGCGTCAAGAAAATGTTCGAAGGTTTGATGTCCTGATGGACGACCAATGCCGAGTGTGCGCTGGCGAGGGCTCTGGCGACCTGCCCGAACAGGAACATCGCTCGCTCGTGAGGCATTGGCCCGAACCGCCTCACGATCTCTTGGACATCGTGACCGAGCAGGTACTCCATCGCGTAGAAGAAACGACCTTCGACATCGTGGCCGTATTCGTAGATTTGAATGATGTGAGGGTCGGTCAGCCGCGCGGTCTGACGGACTTCCTCCTCAAAGCGAGCGGCCATCCGACCGTCGCGATCACGATCTTCGCGGACCAGCTTTAACGCACTGAGCCGACGCATGACGCGGTGTTCGGCCAGATAGACCATCCCCATCCCGCCCGACCCGATTTGTTCGATCAGGCGGTAACCATTGATCTCTTGCAGGCCTTGAAGCGAGTCGGCGAACTGGCGAATGCGAGCCAAACCCAACGCCGCAGTCAAAGCGGTCAGCAGTAGGAATGCCGCCGTCAGGCCGACGATGAACTTCTCTGACTGCGTCGGCTCGATCTCGAGAAAAACCGCCAGTCCGGCGAACGTGGCGATCGGGATCGCGCAAGCGACAGTGCAGACAATCAGGGCCCGCTTGATCGTGTTCGGAACCAGCATCCCATAGAGCAAAATCAGGTAGCCCCAGCCGCCGAAGAAGGCGACCGTCACCAGTGGAGTTTCGCCCGGAGCCACATCTTGGCCGTAGCGTATTGTCAGCGTCACTTGCAGGCTGATCGCCTGCACTGCCGCGAACCCGAACAAGACACGCTCGATCATCCGCAGCCAGTAGACGCTCTTGATGGGGCGTGCCCCTAAGTAGAAGTTTGTGCCGAGCGTGCCGACGCATCCGATAACGCAGATCGCCTTGGAGGTCAGGCTTTCGAATGCGAACGCCAACGCGAGCATCGCGCCGACGAGCGATAGCCAGACCGCGGCCAGCCGCAGCCGTCGGCGAAGCAACACCGGCGAAAACGAAAGGGTCGACGTCTCCGGCCAGAAGCCCTCATAAGAGAGCTGCAGGGACGACTGTTCTTTGAGGGACATTGAATCTTAATGATGAAGCGATAATCGCAGAGATAACTCCTCGAATACGACGAGAAACAGCCGAGGAGTTCGCTTCAAATCAGGGGAAACCGTTCAGCCTGTCATGATTTCAGGCTTTTCCCTCTCGGTAGAATCACCCGTGCGATGCGTAGAAGTCTCAGACACCACCGAATCGCGAGGACTCTCAAACACTGCTCTTACTGAGACTTATGACTCGTTGTTCGGCCGATTCAGGGGAGGGGCACCCAGCGAGAGTCCATCCCGGTCCCGATGCGGGCCGTGATTGAGCGGGACGGGGGTGTCGGCCAACAGAACGCAATCTTGAATCGACTGTTCAGCCCGGACGAGCAGATTCTGCGTACCGGCACTCGGCTTCCAATTACAATCTTCGACGGCTCGCTTCCACGCCAATTCCAAACCGGTCAGCAAGATCGGCCAGGCTGTGCCGAGCCCTTGCCGCTGTCCGATTTGATATTCGTAACCTCCGAAATCGGCCGCGCGATCGACATCAAATACGAATTCTTCAGCCAGAAATCGCGTCACCAAATGGCCCGACAGCACATCGGTCCAACGCTCCGACATCCGCCGAAAGCGGTCACCGAGTTGGCGATCCAGACCGGCCGGTTCATCCGCCAGCAGGGCATGCAGCGCAGTGTTCTTTGGAAGTTCCAGTTCGTCGACGATCGCTATCGCGACGGGCGCCGCCCGACGTCGCAATGCGTTGCGATCTTGAGCGATGAAGGCTGATGCGGTCACCCGCGCGGCGGCGTCGACCGTAAAGAGCTCGAGCAGCGTGGCCGTCGAACAATGGCGCCGCAGCACACTCTCGTAAGCATTCGCCAGCACTCGAAAGCTTGACCAAGCCGATCGAGCCGCGACATCACGACGCTGTTGATCAGCCTCCAATGTCTGATCAATTTCTTTTGAAAGCGTTGCCGCCGCGAGGATGAGGTCGGTCGGAGTGACGGCCGGCCGTCCCAAAGCGTCGTCGATTGGCAAGTCTCGTGGCATCAAAATTACTCAGTCAAATGAAATCAGGCGTTGGCTCTTTTAAGTCGCCGACGGCCGAAATTCTTCGGAGCAGCCGCAGCGCGATCGGACAACGAAGATGCAGTTGCAGTGCCAAGCCCTTCGATAGTCCGGCATTGTTCAACAATCGGAACAAAATCTCCCCATTTGCTGCGAAGTCGTGCTGTACATTTCATAAATTGCACACTTCCCCGCAGTTACGGATCGCACCCCGTCGAGCAATCACTACGCCGGTCGGCTTTTGGAAACACCTATCAGGAGCGGCTGGACTTCAGCCTCGCGATCGACTTCTCCAGAGGGTAATGATTGATCTCAGCGCGTGATCCTGCCGCGACGGACGGCGCGATCCCCGCAGTTCCGTTTTGGGAATTGAAGTCGACCTAATCCTTTCGGGCCGGATCGACGACACCGGGCAGGCGACCAATCTTCATATCTTTGATTTCCGCCGTCGTCACCCAGCTCGCCAGACCGAATGGCTTGCAGACTTCGACTTCCCTTCGGATCGAAAGGCGTTTGTCGCGAATCGGGACGTCAATCAATTCTTTGGAGTCAAGAAAACAGGTGATGCGACTGGAAGTGACCCGCAGCCTAACGTCGTACCAACGTTCGTTCTCGAATTCTCGATATGAGGTGGTCTCATTCTCGGACGCGTCGTACCCGTCGAGGCTCGAAATCCCGACGACACCCCCTCCCCAGCCGCCCAAAATCAAGGTGCAATGCGACTTGTCCACGGGAAAAGTCAGCCCGACAAAGAAGTCGCTTCCCGAGACCCTGCGAGCTTTGAGCCGCACCTCGTAGTCAATTTTCGGGAGCTTCTCGAGCGATCGGACGGCGGTCAGGTCGACCCCGGTGCCTAGTGTCAGCCGACCGGGTTTCTTCGTGATCTCACCGCCCCCGGCGACATCGCAGACCTTCCATTTCTTCAGCGACGGCTTATCGAGCAGATCGTTCCACTCCTTCGGATCAGCACCCTCGGTCTGCTCGGATCGCTCTGCTGCTTGGACGGTCCCATCGGGAGAGTCGGCGAATCCGCTTTGCGTAATCCCGAGTATTGCCCATCCGCAAAGGCCGTAGCTTAAGAGCCGAAAATGGGATGCGAATTTTGACAGGCCGGGCGTGAAGGGCATATCTGACTTCTGCCATTGGGACGAATTTGCGTAGGCTGCCGGTCTGACCGCCTGTTACGATTCGATCGGTTATCGTAGGCACGAAGGCCGCCGTTGTTGATGCGTGAAGTCAACAGAACTGAGTTCAAAGAAAACGCCGCAGGACCGGACGAACGTGAGCTAGGTTGTCTTCGGGCGAGGTTGCCATTTTGGTAAATGCCAAGTCGCGATCTCGCACTAAGACCTTCCGCCGGCGCGTCCGTCCTTTCGTCTCCATTCAGACGCGACGCCGCAGGGGGTCAATTGAAAATCAAAACCAATCCCATCGCAACTACGCGACTCCGCTCGCGTCCCGCCAAGCCGAAGGGCCCTACCGAATGACCGGCCTACTGGGAGAATTCAGCGAACTCGTCTACGGCGGCTCCGCCGTAGCGCTCGCGGCTGTCGTTCTTCTGCAATATCTGGTGCACATGAACCGCGTCGGTCGGCTTCGCCGTAATGAACTGACCATCAAAGAGGATCTGGCCGGCTTGGAATCCGAACTCGGGGAAGCGAAGAAAGACCGCTCCCTCACCCGGCTCGAAAATCACATCCTCCGCGAATTCGTTTCTCAAACTGATCTCGCCAAAGCACTCGATGTACTGTTGCGTCGATTCGTTCCGCGGACCGAGAACGGGTATGCCGCGTTGATCGAAAAGGGATCGAACGGATTTTCCTGTCATTGGTCGCGGGGCCTGACGAGCTTTTCTCAAGCTCGCCTGACACTAACCGATGACCTGTTTGATCAGATCTGCACTGAGGGCGTCGAACCTGTCACTCGCGGGGACGCCGCGTTCGATGAGTTTGTCGATCACCTTGATCGACCCGACAAGGCGAAAGCGGAGACGCTCTATTTTGTGGTTGTCGGAACGCCGGCTGATCCGGTTGGTGTGTTCGTCACAACGAAGCTCTACCCGGCCGGCGCCCCACTGCCGCAGCAAATCGAGTTAGCGCAGCGACTGATGCTCAACGTCGCCGCGGGATTGAGGCAAACGCGAACCCTTGAGAGCCAGCAGCGGGAACTCCGGGCTATCACCGAGATGATGGAACTGCGAACGGTCACCGATCGGACGTATGATTCGCCCGTCCGGATGATAACGGCCTTCTCGGAACGGCTGCGAGAGAAAGTCGGCGCTGATCGCGCGACGCTTTATCTCCCTCCCCTGGGCAAGACGGCGAGCTGCAAAGCCCTCATGCGATGCGGCAGCGAATTACCTGAGGGCCTCGACCGCGTTTGGATCGAACATGAAGACCGCATCGCCCGGTTCTGCCTCGGGATGGATGAACCTCGAACGCTCGCACCCGAAACTCTCAAAAAGTTCGGTATTCACACGCTCATTCGGCACGCGCTCGTCTTCCCCCTTCGCCAAGGCGAAAAGCGGCTGGGCATGATCTGCCTCACCAAAGGCGGGCAAGAGTCGTTCGAAACGACGGCCCAGCAACTCGGCGAATGGGCTTCCGAGTACTTGGGCGAAACGATCTTTAAGGTCGTCAATCAGGCCATCGTGGAACGCCAGGCGCGACAGGACGGACTGACCGAACTGGCTAATCGCAGGGAATTCGATCAACAGCTCAACGCGCACGTCGCTGAAATGCAGACCTGCGGAACAGACGTGTCGCTCCTGCTGTGCGATCTCGATCGCTTCAAAGCCGTCAACGACACCTACGGTCACCAATCGGGCGACGAAGTCCTTCGCGTTGCGGCTCAGGTCGTTCGCGAGCAGGTCATGAGTATCCGCTCGACCGATCGCGCCGTAATCGCACGCTACGGCGGGGAAGAGATCGCGGTGATCCTCCCGGGCGTGCCACTTCCGGGAGCCGTGAGGGTCGGCGAGTCGATCCGCAAGGCGATCTCTGAGATTGCATTCGAATTCGAACGGAAGTCGGTCACCGTCACCACGAGCGTCGGCGTCGCCAGTTTGCCGATGCATGGCGAAACGGCCGTCGATTTGATCGCACGGGCTGACGAGGCGCTCTATCACGCCAAGCAGAGCGGTCGCAACCGCGTTTGCACCTTCGGAGACGTTTCAGCGGTCGACGCGGCGGCGAAAGAACCGCAGCTGCGATGAAGCCGTTCTCCGCCACGACTTGATTGGGCTTCAGACCTCTGAGATCTGATCGTCAATCGGGTTATGCTACGGACATCACAGCAGATTCCGCAGCCAACACGGAATTCATCTTCCAGAATTCTCTTCCGCGTTCCCGATCGGGCTGTCTGCGGTCGTGGGTCAGTTTCGAAAGCAAGTTGTGTATTTCGTGGGTGGCCGGGGACGGCGCTTTCGCCGCCCCCGGAACGCGTACTCGCAAATTCGGACTGCTTGACGAAGCCAGAGACAAGTTCTCTGTGGGCGTCGTAAAAACGCCGTCCACAGCCACCCTCCGGAACTCCTGATCCCTGCGAACTGACCCACTACTCTGCCTGCGACTCGCTTTCGGGTAGGATGAGCAGCAGTCTATTCTTGACGGATCGGGCCATTTCGCGATCCGTGCCGAAGCGGAGGATGCCGTGAGTCTTCGACCGTCAATCAGTCTTGTTCCCGCGGTGTGTTCCTCGCCGACACATTGGCTCGCGCTGCTGATCTTTTGCGGTGCATCGATCAGTTTCGCCGACGAGTCTGCCGTCAGCCTTGAGGGAGCGAACCGACTCGTCCTGCGCGGGGAGTATCAACAGGCAGTCGAGACCTACGACGACCTCCTCAAAGCCGGCGATTCCGATCAAGCGGTACTCGCCCGGATCGGTAAGGTCACGGTACTGCGGATGACCGGCCGCCGTAACGATGCCCGCCAACTGTTGGAGTCGGTCCCTTTCGAGGACCGCGCTGCTTCAGAATTTGCCGCTCTCGCCGAATTCGCCTTCGATGCGGGAGCCTGGGATGCCGCTGAGCAATTTGTGATCGAAGCGCTCGATCGCGACCCGAGCAATCTGTCAGCCCGCTGGACCCGCGTCGAATTGCAAACCGAACGGGGAGATTTGGAGGACGCCGAGCGCGGATGTCGCGGTTTCATCCGGCACTATAACCGTAGCCAACCAACCGAACCCGACGAACTGCTGCTTGTCGCGAATGGAGCGCTCCGCTATGCCCGCTGGCGGAGCGTCTCTCCGATGTACGACTTCGTCGTGAACGAGCTCTCCCGCGACATTACGAAGGCAAATAAAGACGACTGGCGCGGTCACTGGCTTGCCGGGACGCTCCTGTTAGAAAAATACAACTCGGCCGAAGCGGTGGAGGAACTGACCGCGGCCCTTAAAATGAATCCGAAGGCCGTGCCGGCTCTGCTCTCACTAGCCGAAGCTCAGCTAATCTCGCTTAATTTTAAAGGCTGCGAAGCACTACTCGATCAAGTCGAGGCGATCGATGCCGAAAACGCCCAAGCTCTCTGCATCCGCGCCGATGTCCGACTATTCGAGGGCGACAGAGCCAAGGCCTTGGCATTGGTCGAGCAAGCCGTCGATCGGCGGCCAAAAGATCAAAGCGTACTCGGTCGGCTGGCCGCGCTTCGACTGCTCAACGCCGATCTTCAGCAAAGCGATCAGACGACTCTGGTTGATGTTTGGACGAGTTTTTTAAACGGGATCGGTCCGGAGAACCGATTAAAGACCCCGGACGGCGTTTCCCCCGCAGCGGCTCGCGTCGTCAAACAAGTGGTCCGCCGAAATCCAAGAGCCGGGCTGTTTTTTGAAACGCTCGGAGGCACTTTTGAAATTCAAAAGCAGTATCTGCTTGCCCGGCCGGCCTATCAGACGGCCGTACGCGTGATGCCGGAACATGCCCCGGCGAAAAATGCACTGGGCCAGTTGCAAATGCGAATCGGCGATGTCGCCTCCGCCGGGGGGACGCTCGATGAGGCATTTCAGAGCGACCCGTTTAATGTCCGCGTCAGCAATCTGCGGAAAGTCGTCAAGGTCGTCGAGCAGTTAGAGACCCTCGAAACCGATCACTTCATCCTGCGGTTTGACCCCGATCACGATGCTCTGCTCGCCGAGATGCTCGGGGAATATCTCGAGACGATCTATCCCCGGCTCGTCCGGCAATTCGGCTTCGAACCAACCGAAAAGACACCATTTGAAATCTACAGCTCGACTTACGGCGTCTCGGGTTCCTCATGGTTCAGCGCCCGCATGGTCGGGCTGCCCGGCATTGACACCGTCGGCGCCTCAACCGGACACATCATCGCGATCACATCACCGAACGATCTAAGCAAGAAATTTAATTGGGCCCAGGTCGCCCTGCACGAGTTCGTGCACGTCATTAATCTTCAGCAAACTGATTTCCGCATTCCACACTGGTATACCGAAGCACTCGCCGTCTGGTCCGAAGGCTTCGCGCGACCCGACTCTTGGAACGAATTGCTGATTGAACGCTGGAACGACGGCGATTACAGGAACCTTAATAATTTGAACGAAGGTTTTTTGAGACCGAAGTCATCTGATGATCGCCAATTCGCGTATTGCCAGGCGGAGCTATACGCGGAATACATCGCCGAACGCTTCGGCGAACAACACCTCATCGACCTGATCGAGGCTTACCGCATCGGCCTGCTCAATGCCGCTGCGGTTGAGAAGGTCTTCGGAATCACGCTCGACGACTTCGAACAAGGTTATCAGGAATACGTTTCGAACATCGTGGAGCAACTCTCGTCTCGGGCCGGTCCTCTTCAATACGACGAAAGCGACCTGCCGGAAGTCGCCGCCTCGCAAATTCGTGCGGCGCAGATGGCTTTCCAACAGGGGCGATTCGACGAAGCCGCCGAAATCCTTGACAAGCTACTCGCCGAAAAGCCGGACGTCGCGCAGGCGATCGTTCTTCGAGCGACCATCGATTTCTTCGAGGGCCGGACCCGCGAAGCATTCGATCGACTGGAAGTTGCGCTCGACAAGGATTCGCCCGACCGGCAGATATTGATCACCCTCGCCCAACTCAGGCGGAATCAGGGGGACGTCGTTGATGCGGCTGAACTCTATTCGCTCGCCGCCGAAAAGTTCCCGCTCACGCCCGACTATCTGCGGCAGGCAGCCGAACTCGAATTCGAAATCGGCCTGTGGGCGGCAGCGCTGGAGCACTTCACCGAACTTTGCGCTCGCGATGCTCACGATCTGCTCGCCAGAAAAAGAGCTGCGTACCTTTCGCTGGAAATGCAAAAGTTCGATCGTGCCCGCGAGTTCGCACTGGGCGGGATGCAGATCGACGTGACCGACAGCGAACTTCACTGGATCGCCGGACGGGCTGCCCGTAAGGCCGGCGACCTCGACCGGGCGATCCGATCGATGACGCT
The DNA here is from genome assembly GCF_007744515.1 of Stratiformator vulcanicus. Classification (NCBI taxonomy): domain Bacteria; kingdom Pseudomonadati; phylum Planctomycetota; class Planctomycetia; order Planctomycetales; family Planctomycetaceae; genus Stratiformator; species Stratiformator vulcanicus. The sequence goes on along the minus strand of NZ_CP036268.1, from coordinate 2,239,114 downwards.
CGCCGATCAGTTCCAACCGGACGACCGCGCGATCCTCTCCTCGCTTTGCGAACTTCACACTGAGGCGGGTCAAATCCCTCAGGCTCAGGCCATTCTGGATCGGCTGAAGAGCCTGCATCCCCACTGGCCCCGACTGCGCTCGCTGACGCGAAACATTGACCGCCTGAAAGTATCTGAAGATGAGTGAGCAGATCACGCTGGAGGAATTGCAGCAGTCGATTCGCGAGATGTTCGGCGCCAAGGATGCCGCCCGCGGGATCGACGGCACCTTCATGTGGCTGATGGAGGAAATCGGCGAGCTTGCCTCCGACCTCCGGTCCGGCAACCGCGAGGAAGTCGCGCTCGAATTCGCCGACGTTCTCGCCTGGCTCGTCACGCTCGCCAACGTCGCCGAAGTCGATCTCACCGACGCGGTCCGAAGAAAATACGGCTCCGGCTGCCCCCGCTGCGCCCAGTTCGTTTGCGCCTGCGACACCAAACGAAAACCATAACGAGGCGTCAAAACAAGCCCGCAGCGCAAGCAAGGGACGCGATCAAAATAGCCCGCAGCGCAAGCAAGGGACCCAACCAAATGCCGCCGAATCCGTTGTAATGCTCCACCGCGCAACGCGTAGAAGCCTGACGCAGTCCGATTTCATCTACCAATTCGTAGATCGCCCCCAGTCACGATTCGCAACCCCAATTTGATTGCAATCCCGAACCTTGGGACGCCTTCACAAATTTCGACAAATTCTGCTGGTCGATGGCCGATCGCATGCTTAGCCTGTCAGTAGAAAGCGGCGGATTTCGTTCGACGCTTGAAGACAACAGACCGCCCTTCAGTCGCAGGAGGATATGATGGGTCGAATCGCCGGAACAATTGGACTGGTATTCGGAGACGCGGTGGTCTCCGGGGTGACGCTCACCACAAAATTTGATCCCGCCGTCGCGATCGTGTTTGGTGCAATCAGCATCTGCGGCATCGTGCTTGCCGCCTACCAGATCGCCGACATCGTCTTCCAGGGCGATACGGAGCGGTCACCGTAGTTTTTCTCTCACTCCGCCGCCCAAACGCCGTCGCGACGACCGTTCCCGGTCGACCCGCCACGGCGTTTTTGCTGCGCTCACGATTGTTTATCCTCTCGCCACTCATCCCCCTCACGTCTCAGCCCTGCAAAACCACATGAAGTCGCACACCAAAGAACTTTGGAAGCACATCCCCCAGCGCCGGCAGATCGTCTCGATCCACAACGAAGTCGAAGCCGAGGTCGCCGCCAGCGGAATCAAAGAAGGCCTGGTGCTCATCAATGCGATGCACATTACCGCTTCGGTTTTCATCAACGATAACGAAAGCGGCCTGCATGCCGATTACGAGCGCTCGCTCGAAGGCCTCGCCCCGTTCGATGCGGGCAGCGACCCGAAGTCCGGCGGTTACCTCCACAACCGCACCGGCGAAGACAACGCCGACGCTCACCACAAGCGGCAGGTCATGGGCCGCGAGGTCGTCGTGGCGATCACCGACGGCAAATTGCACCTCGGTCCGTGGGAGCACATCTTCTATTACGAGTTCGACGGTCGACGGAAGAAGCGGATTCTAATTAAGGTGATCGGGGAGTAGTTTATATCGGACGGCCCGGACGCTACACGTCCGGATCGCGTAGAGACAAGAGGTCTCCGGGCAGAGTTGGCAATGCGGTGCGGCGACGTGATACTGGTCGCACCCTGAGACCTCCTGCGGCTGCGCTGCCCAGTTCTATAGGAATCGGGCCACCCGCGCAGTTTACGCCTTACCTCAATGACCAGACTGCCCATGAAACAATTTGTCAAGAATGCACTCGGTGAGGACCAGATCGTCTGGATCAGGCGGCTACTTCTTAAGCCACGGTATATCGGCTTCCGTCGTAATTGCCCGGTATGTGGCAGTTGGCTCAATCGTTTTCACACTTACGGGATTGTTCCGCGGCCGGAGGCATTATGTCCGGTGTGTCGTTCATTGGAGCGGCATCGAATGTTTGTCAAATACGTTCGAGAGCGGACTGATCTATTCGACGGTCGCCCCAAACGGCTGTTACACGTCGCACCGGAGTCGCATATCGCTGCTATTTTAAAGGGAGTTCCGAACATCGACTATCTTTCAGCAGACCTGGATTCTCCGCACGCCATGGTCAAAATGGACATCACACAAATTGAATTTCCGGACAATTCCTTTGACATCATTTATTGCAGCCACGTGCTCGAGCATGTCACCGAGGATCGACAGGCGATGCGCGAGTTTCGACGCGTCCTCAAATCGGACGGCTGGGCAATTCTGCAAGTTCCTATCACTGCGGACATCACGGACGAGGACCCAAGTGTCACCGATCCCGACGAGCGCTTGAAACGGTTCGGCCAACATGACCATGTCAGACGATATGGCCCCGACTACGCCGACCGCCTTGCCGAAAGCGGTTTTGACGTCACCGTCGACGATTGGGGATCACAACTTAGTCCGGCGACGGTCAAGAAATACGGCATTGCACCGGAAGAGTTAATATATTTTTGCCGTAAAGGTTGAAGCACGCTTAGCATGCGGACCCATGCCCAAATACGGCATTCAAAGTATTGATTAAGACCGGTTGGCCCGGACGGTAAACGTCCGGGTCGCGCAGCGACAAGAGATCTCGGGGCCCCAATTAGCTCGCTCCTCGTCAGGTCCGAAAGCCGCGCCCGGCAGGAAGCGGATCATAGACGAGCCTCCATTGCTGCAATCTCCATCGCTGCAATGGAGTAAGCTGCCGTCAGAAGATCCGCTCTTTACCAGTCGCGGCTGCCTTGCTTCGCCGCCCAGTTCTATAGGAACCGGGCCACCCATCTACAGGAACCGGGTCACCCGGTATCGATTGAGTGATGCCTGAGCGATGAAATGTCCTCTTTCCAAACGCAAGGTCTTAGTCGATGCGTTGAAAGCCGGGGAGTTCGATCGCTTCTCTTCTTTTCGCTTTTCGCCTCAACCTTCAAGCCGTTCAGATGGTGATATCGCCGGCATCGCCTTCGATGGCGAAGCCGAATGTTCGCACCTGCTCGAGATCGAGTTTTTCGCGAAAGTTGCAGACGATCTTGAAGAGCCGATCGCTGACTGAGATGCAGCGAAGAACATCGGCCGGTCGATCGACGTGAGCATCACGGATCGGATGGATGATCCGGACGAGGACCGATTCCTCAGGTTCGAGCGGTTCTTCGAGCAACAAGGCGGCCGCACCTAGACTCAGATCGACGAGCGAGCCGCGGAGCCGCTGATCTCGAAAAGCCCACTGGCGTCGAAAGTCGTCCGACTTCGGCGGGATGCGGCAGACCGCGACCATGCATCCGCTTCCATGACGCGGGAACTGGCGACGTTCGGACGAAAATGAGTCTCCATCAAGTTGCGTCTGCTCCTGCTCGTTCTCACTGCGGTCGTCTTGAGCCAGCATGACCGGGGCGGTACTCCAATCGCACACCGGCTCTTCCGACATCGCGACCGACTCATCGAGAAGCAGATCGTCGCGGTGTGCGAAAGGTCCTTGACGGTCTTGTTTTTCGCAACGCGCGTCGCGAAGACCGAGTCGACGAAGATGGCGAATACTCGAAGGTGCAGTCATTTGGTCAACGAAGGCGAGGTTTGGCGAGGCGCGACCGGGCAAAATGGCACTCTTTCTGAAGCATCGACTCGGCGCCAACGTCGTCTCGCCTACCGATCCGAAATCAGAGGCGGAAATGACACATAACCCGGCGAGCGGCGTCAGAATCTGATTCGATTGAAGCGAGTTGAGAGTTGACTGGTGTTCAAAGGACTGCCGAATACTCCAGCCGTTGCCCCGTTGGTGCCGTCGATGGCATGATGACTTGAACACCGCTTCGCCTTCCGATGATAGCCGTAGCGGCCTCCCGAATACCGTAAAACCCCTATTCTCAGCATACCTCCTGTAACCTGCCTGTTGAAAAGGCTTTATGGCAACGCGTCAGACTACGTGGCTTGTTCACTTTCCGCAGCAGAAGATATACTCAATCCATTCCGCCTTCATAAATCCTCCACTCACCCCTGCAGCCATCCCGTTAGGTTGAGGGCCGGAGCCAGGCCTTCGAATGAAGTTTCAACTCGTAGATCGTATTACCGAACTCGTTCCCGGCGAATCGATCGCTGCGGAAAAGTATCTTACGTCGGCAGAAGAATATCTGGCCGACCACTTTCCGGCGTTCCCCGTCATGCCCGGTGTGCTGATGGTGGAGACGCTCGTTCAAGCGGGCGCGTGGTTGATTCGTGCGACTGACGACTTCGCCGAGAGTACGGTCCTGCTCAAACAGGCCCGCGCCGCCAAGTTCAATAACTTCGTTTCTCCGGGCCAGAAGCTGATCGTCAGGCTCGCGATGCAAAAACGTGGCGAAGGCGAAACGACGTTTAAGGCCACGAGCGAAGTCGAAGGGAAGACGGCGGTTTCCTGTCGAATTACCTTGGCCCATTTCAATCTCGCCGATCGAAACGAAGACCGACGCGACGAACTCGCGGTCGTTGATCGGGAACGAATTCTAGATCAACGGGAATTGTTCGGCCGACTTTGGCCGGCCTCCCGTCATTCAAAAACATGATTGTTCACGGTCATTGGTTCACGGGCGGGTCAACGGGATGACCGTCAACCGCCAATTGTTTTCAGATACATCACCGCCGAAATATCTCCACTGGAACATCACGGCCGACATGACGTCGGATCATCAATCGCGAAGGAAGGGAAACAGTTTATGATTTTGGAAGGAAGAACAGCGCTCGTCACCGGCGGTAGCCGGGGCATCGGCCGCGCGATCGTCGAACGCTTCGCCGCCGAGGGTGCCAAGGTCGCATTCGTCTATCACTCGAACAAAGAGGCCGCGGACGAATTGATTGCTTCCGTTAAGGACGCAGGAGGCGAGGCGCACGGCTTTCAGTGCGACGTGAAGTCGAAAGCGGAAGCCGATGCAGTCGTCGAGAAAGTCGTCGAGCAGTTCGGGACGATCGACATCTTGGTCAACAACGCAGGCGTGGTGCGAGACACACTTGTCGCGACCATGTCGGAAGAAAAGTGGCTCGAGGTTATTCAGACGAACCTGACCAGTGTTTACAACTTCTGCAACGCCGTGATGCGACCAATGATGTCGGCCCGCTACGGACGTATCATTAATATGTCGAGCGTTGCCGCCCGCGTCTCCAATCAGGGACAAGCCGCCTACGCGGCAAGTAAGGGCGGAGTCGAGGGCTTCACGCGGTGCCTGGCCGTCGAAGTTGCAAAGCGGAAAATCACCGTCAACGCCGTCGCCCCGGGTTTTATCGCGACCGATATGACCGTCGATGTCCGGAACGCGGCCGAAGACAAGATCATCAAGGAAATCCCCGTCAGGCGACTGGGGCAACCTGAGGACATCGCGAACGCGGTTCTGTTTCTGGCGGACGAGCGAACGTCCTATATCACGGGCGACACGATTACGGTCGACGGCGGGCTCACCCTTGGCGGAATTTAGTCCGACCTGTCGAGAACATAAATAGCTACTGAACACTTTTTGCAATTGGAGAACACCCCATGCCATCTCGCGACGAAATCTTTGAAACGACTCAGGAAGTATTGGTCGATGCCCTCGGGGTCGACGATGACGAAGTGACGCCCGAGGCGACACTTGTGGGAGATCTTGGTGCGGAGTCGATCGACTTCCTCGACATCGTCTTCCGACTTGAGAAAGGCTTTTCGATCAAAATTCCCCGGGGAGAATTATTCCCGGAGAGCCTCGCGGCAGACCCGACCTTCGTACAGGACGGCAAAGTCACTGAAGCCGGTCTCGACGAACTCGAAAAGCGGATGCCGCACGCCAATGTCGATCAATTGCGGGCAGACCCGCAGGTCGAAAACATTCAGCAATTGTTTACCGTCGATATGATGGTCAACTTCCTCGAGAAGAAACTTAACGGCTGAGTTTCAGCACGCGATCGGCACGAGCGGTCGCTGTTGCGAATTCGGTTTTCGGGAGTAGTTCATGCGCTGGATTTGGATCGATCGGTTCGATGAATTCGAAAGCGGCAAACGGGCCGTGGCCGTAAAGAATGTGAGCCTGGCCGAAGATCACCTGCACGACCATTTCCCGGGTTTCCCGGTGATGCCCGGTTCGCTCATGCTCGAAGGCATGGCGCAAGCCGGTGGAATGGTGTTGGCGGAGATGAACGACTTCAAGCACATCGTCGTGCTGGCGAAGGTTCCGAAGATCACCTATCACCGCATGGTTCGCCCCGGCGACACATTATTTTACGAGGTCACACTGCTGGACGCCCGCAATGAAGGCGGAACGGTCGAATGCGTGGCCCGAGTCAAAGACGAGGTCGTGGCGGAAGGCGAGATCATGTTCGCGCATTTGGATGAAAGCGACCACACCTTCTCCGGGGTCAATACTGACCGCTTCGTTTCTCCGGGGCTCAAAGATGCCATCGACGCGAGCAAATCACTTGAAAGTTCGCTTTGAGAGCTTGGAACAACAGAAAAGTGATTCGATAAACTGACCGCGGTCGCGCTCCCAGTGACTGTCGCCAAGCACGACTTCCCCCCTCCCGGCCTGCTCGCGTAAACTGAAGACACCTCATCAAGCTTTTGGAGCAGTGACATGCGACGGCGCGTTGTCGTAACGGGAATCGGCTGTATCACACCGACCGGGCACACCCCGGCCGAGTTCTTCTCGTCGCTGAAGGAAGGGAAATGCGGGATCGCGCCGATCAAGAATTTTGATGCGTCGCACTTCCCGACGACCTTCGCCGCCGAGGTAAAGGGGTACCAGCTCTCGAAGTACCTCGACAACATCGACCGCTTCAAACTTTCGGGCCGCAATATTCACTACGCGATCGGCGCCGCGATGCAGGCTGTCGGCGATTCGGGAATCGGCGACGACAGCTCCCTCGATCCCGCCCGCTTCGGCGTCTACCTCGGGGCCGGCGAGGGTGAGCAGGACTTCAAAACCTTTATGGAGATGGTCGCGAAGGCTGAAAAGAACGGTGAGCTGGATGTCGAAACCTTCACAAAGGTCGGCTTGGAGCAGCTCAATCCGCAGGAAGAGCTCGACCAAGAGCCGAACATGACGGCCGGTCACCTCGCGAGTTTATTCAACGCGCAGGGACCGAATCTCAACTGTCTGACGGCCTGTGCGGCCAGTAGCCAGGCGATTGGCGAAGCGGCTGAGATCATTCGTCGCGGTGATGCCGACGTCATGCTCTCCGGCGGCGCTCACACGATGATTCACGCCTTCGGCATCACCGGCTTCAGTCTGCTGACCGCTCTGTCAAGACGGAACGAGTCACCGGAAACCGCCAGTCGGCCTTTCGACAAAGAGCGTGACGGGTTCGTGCTCGGCGAAGGAGCCGGCATGTTGATCCTCGAAGACTTGGAGCGGGCCAAGGAGCGCGGGGCCCCGATTCTCGGCGAGATCAATGGCTACGGCGTGACCGCCGATGCTTACCGCATTACCGATATTCACCCCGAAGGCCGCGGGGCGACCGCTGCGATCAAAATGGCGTTGGAAGATGCGAGTCTGAATCCGGAAGACTTGGGGTATATCAACGCTCACGGCACCAGCACCCAGGTCAACGACCGCGTCGAAACTCTGGCCATCAAAGGTGCCCTCGGCGAGAAGGCCTACGACGTGCCGGTCTCCAGCATCAAGAGCATGGTGGGTCACCTGATCGGGGCCGCCGGCAGCGTCGAAGCGATCACCTGTCTGCTCGCGATCGAGGACGGTGTCCTCCCTCCGACGATCAATTATTCGACTCCCGACCCCGATTGCGATCTCGACTATATTCCCAATGAGTCACGCGAGCGTAAAATCGACCACGCGCTCTCGAACAGCTTCGGTTTCGGCGGACAGAACGTGTCTTTGATTCTTTCGCGCTTCAAAGACTGACATGGATCGGTCGGCGGTTCGCCAACGCGAAACCGGCTTCCGGGGTCACTCAGAACGGGTCGTGCTTGTCGTGGATTATTGGCAAATCGCGCTACTCGTCGTGTTGGGAGTCTTGCTGGCTCTTGACATCGGCTTCCGCATTTTCGCAGTCACGATGGCGCTGCCGATGTTCGAGCGGCAGCCACCGTTTAACGTCAAAGAATCATCGCCGGTCGACCGTGCGACGCCGCGAGACATAACGACACGTGACGATCGGAGGCTCGCGGCGAATCTGATCTCGCGTGATGACACGACGAGAGACGCCGTCGGGATCGGTGTGTTCTTTCCCGAGTTCGCCGGATCACGCTGGTCGGCGGTCCGCTACGCGGCGGGACTGCGGAAGGCAGGCTTTGACCTGTTGACGGTCGACTTTCGCAATCAGGGTGACAGCGACTACGAACCCGACTACAAGCCGTCACACTGGCCGACCGAATTTGAGATTCGCGACGCCGCGGCCGTGCTTCGCTTCGCTCGAAAAATACCGGACTACGAAGGCAAACCTCTGGTCGCATTCGGCATCAGTCGCGGAGGCAGTGCGGCTCTGATCGCTTCCGCTCGACTCGGCTTCGTCGATCGGGTCATTTGCGAGGGTGTGATGTCGATCGACGCGATGATCATGTATTTCACTTATCGATGGGCCGAGTTGTATGTGCCCCGATGGTTTATTCGCGGCCTTCCCCGATGGCACCTCGCCAGCACAATGAAACTCGTCCGCATCGTCAGCCAGTACCGCAAAGGGGTGCGATACGTCGTTCATGAGCAAGAGCTTCCCTACTTGAAGGGCACACCGACGCTCATCATTGCCGACGGAAACGATAGCTACATTCCAACCGATATCCCCCAGAAACTGGCTCGACGGATCGGTGATGAATGGGCGACAGTATGGGTCGTGAAAAAGGCCAAACACAATCAGGCCCGCGACCTCAACCCGGACGAATACGACCGCAGAGTCGCCGAATTCGCCACGAGCGCCGTCGACGACCACATCGCGGGTGACGAAGCTGACGCATCCAACGCCTCAGCTCATTCCACCTGCAAAGCGACCGAAAACGTCACCACCGCTTGAGCCGGATGACCCGGTACCGGTTAGGAAGGTTGCCATTCGCCAGTGCGGCCGCGACCAGCCTCAGCTTGCGTTGCGGTTGACCGGCTCATCCCGGATGAACGGTTTCGGGAAGTCGCCGCCCCCCTTGCCGTTGTCGATTCGTAACCCGCGCCCGTGGTTCTCCTTTTCGCTAAAGGGAACCCGTGCCGCCCCCCTCGAAGACAGCTCTTTGTAAAGCCGTTTCCGCAGCCGATCGACAAGTTGCTTGTGCTCCGGCTCGAAGATCAGGTTGTCGCGTTCGTTCGGGTCGGCCTTCAGGTCGTAGAGTTCGTCGCAATCCCAGATGCCGTGGTACTGGATGAACTTGTACTGCTCGCCGCGCAAGGCATACGTGGTCGGCGTCTGCGGAAAATTGAATTCCCAGTAATATTCATAGAGCAGGAAGTCCCGCCAGTCGGAGTCCTCGGCCTGAATCGATTGAAGATCGAGAAAGCTGGCCCCGTCCATCTGCTGCGGGGTTTTCACCCCGGCGGCCGCCAGTACGGTCGGGCCGATATCGATATTGGCGACGACGCTTTCCACGGTCTGCCCGGGACTCCACAGACTGGAACATCGGCCCAACAGCGGCACCCGCATTGATTCTTCGTAAGCGTTCCGCTTGTCGATCAGCCCGTGCTCGCCGAACAGGAAGCCGTTGTCACCCATGTAGAGAACGAGCGTGTCGTCCGCAACGCCTTCATCATCGAGCCACTGCAAAACGCGTCCCAAGCTCTCGTCGACGCCCTTGAGAGCCCGGCAATAGTTCTTGAAGTATTCCTTCACGTCGAGCGTCGAGTGATAGGGGAAGTCGACTCCGTGCCAACTGTTGCGCTGGTCGCGGACCCACCTCGGCTTGAGGTGGTAGTTCTCTTCGGTATCGGCCTGCGTCACCGGTGTTTCGACTTCGACGTCCTCGTACAAAGTCTTATGCCGCTCGGCCGGTGAAAAATCGGCGTGGACAGCCTTGTGCGACAGGTAGAGGAAGAAGGGCTGATCGCGCTTTGTCTCGTCGAGCCAGTTGATCGCATGGTCGGTCAGTTCATCGGTAATGTAGCCCTTCTGCGGGGTCCGTTTGCCATCGATATTCAGCATGATCCCCCGACCCGGGTTGTAGTGCCCCTGCCCCCGGAAGCTGACCCAATGGTCGAAGCCGGGCTGCGGATCGTCTCCATGCCCGCCCATATGCCACTTGCCGACGAAGGCGGTTTGATAGCCGGCCTCTTGAAGGTATTCAGGGAACAGCCGCGTGCCCGATCGAATATTGACGTTGTTGTCGACGATTCCGTGCTTGTGCATGTACTGGCCGGTCAGGATCGAGGCCCGGCTCGGTGAACACAGCGAGGTTGTGACAAACGCGTTGGGGAAATGGACGCCCTCGGAGGCGAGCCGATCCATGTTCGGCGTCTTGAGCCACGGATATTTTCCGAGAAAGCCCATCGCATCGAAGCGGTGATCGTCAGAGAGCACGAAGATCACGTTCTTCGGACGACGGTCGTCGATCTTTTCGACCGTGAGGTCCGCAGCCGAAGCGAGCGCGGAGAAAGTGAAAGCGGCGAGCAGCGCCAGAGGCGATATTTTCATAGCGATCGAGATCATGAGCGAACAATGATGCTGAACAGAGCTGAAAAAATATGTGCGGAAGATTGTGCTCGGACAAAGACAGATCGCCTGAGCGGTCACTATCGGTCACTATCCTGACCGGAGTCGGATGCCCTTGGCAAGTTGACGGCAGCTTTGCGGGCCATTCGATTGAAATTCGTGATTAAGAAAGTTGCCCATGGAAGCGGTCGCCAAAGTCGTTCGATGCGAAGACGGAATTCGGCGTTGCTGGTGGTGCGGCGACGATCCACTCTATCGGAGTTATCACGATGAAGAATGGGGAGTTCCAGTCGCCGAAGACCGGCGGCTGTTCGAGAAACTGTGTCTGGAAGGATTTCAGTCCGGTTTGTCGTGGCTGACGATCCTCCGCAAGCGCGAGAACTTTCGCGCGGCGTTCGCGAACTTCGAATTTGAGAAGGTCGCCCGTTTCGGCGACCGCGATGTCGACCGGCTCCTCGGCGATGCGGGCATCGTCCGTCATCGCGGCAAAATCGAATCGACGATCAACAACGCCCGGCGGGCGATCGAGCTTGTCGAAGAGTGTGGCTCGCTGGCGTCATTCGTTTGGCAATTCGAACCGCAGCTGGTGCCGGCGTCGAAATGGCAACTTCGCTCCACCTGCGACGAATCGAAGCAACTGAGCAAGCAGCTCAAACGCCGGGGCTGGAAATTCGTCGGCCCGACGACCGCTTACGCATTCATGCAGGCGATGGGGATGGTGAACGATCATTTGCCGAAGTGCGCGGCCCGATCGAAGATCGAACAGCTCCGAACAGGATTTTCCCGACCTTGCTGATTGGGCGAAGATTGTGGCTGCGAGGGCCACATGCTGAAATCGAACGCGATCCCGACGCGTGAGTTGCCCGCAGTCTTGTGGTATTGTCTGCGTCCGACGAAACTGGCTCGACCGGTTACGCCGTCGCCGACGTGATCGATTTGAAAATGATAATTGTTCGACATCACTGAGAGGAATTGACCTGTGAGCGAAGCTTGTCCCATTACCGTAGCCAAAGGCGACGGCATCGGCCCGGAAATCATGGATGCGAGCCTTCATATCCTGAAGGAGGCCGGGGCGCGGCTCGATATTGAAGAAATTCAGATCGGCGAACAGGTCTACTCAAGCGGCCATACCTCCGGCATCGAGCCCTCTGCCTGGGATTCGCTGCGTCGCACCAAGGTGTTCTACAAGGCCCCGATCACGACCCCGCAGGGGGGCGGCTTCAAAAGCCTCAACGTCACGATCCGTAAGACGCTCGGCCTTTACGCCAATATCCGACCCTGTGCGTCATACCACCCCTTCGTTGAGACGAAGCATCCGGTGATGGACGTGGTGATCGTTCGGGAGAACGAAGAGGACACCTACGCCGGCATCGAGCACCAGCAGACCCGCGAGGTCACGCAGTGCCTCAAACTGATCTCGCGCCCCGGCTGCGAAAAGATTTGCCGATTCGGATTCGAATACGCCAAGGCCAATGGCCGCAGCAAGGTGTCGTGCTTCACCAAAGACAACATCATGAAACTGACCGATGGTCTGTTTCATAAGGTCTTTGACGAAGTCGCTGCCGATTATCCGGACATCGAAAACGAACACTGGATCGTCGATATCGGGGCCGCCAAGCTCGCCGATACGCCCGAGAAGTTCGATGTCATCATTATGCCGAACCTGTACGGCGACATCCTTTCCGACGTCGCCGCTCAAATCACCGGTTCGGTCGGCCTGGCGGGTTCGGCGAATATCGGCGACGGGTTCGCGATGTTCGAAGCGATTCACGGTTCAGCGCCGCGTCGCGCGGGACAGAATCTGGCCAACCCGACCGGCCTGCTGCATGGCGGCATTCAGATGCTCGTCTATCTCGGCCAGCAGGATATCGCCGAACGCATCCACAACGCGTGGCTCAAGACGATCGAAGATGGCATCCACACGTACGACATTTACACCGACAGCCACAGCAAAGAAAAAGTCGGCACAAAAGAGTTTGCCGAAGCGGTCGTCGCGCGGCTCGGACAAGAACCCGAAACGCTGACGGTGAAGCGTTACCCGAGGGAAGCAGCCGGACTGGGCGAGATCAAGCCAAGCCCCCGCACCAACGAGAAGAAGGAACTGGTCGGCGTCGACGTCTTCATCGACGACCCCACCTGCACGCCGGAGGAACTGGGCAAGAAGCTCGAAGAGGTTTCCTCAGACGGCATTAAGATCAAAATGATCACGAATCGCGGGGTCAAAGTTTGGCCCGGTGGTTTCCCCGAAACCTTCTGCACCGATCACTGGCGTTGCCGCTTCATCTCGGATGCCGCGGAGAAAGACAGTCCGGTGACGCACAAGCAGATCATTGGTCTTTTGAACCGATGCGAAGAGGCCGGTCTCGACTTCATCAAGACTGAGCACCTCTGCATGTTCGACGGGGAACGCGGCTACTCACTGGGCCAAGGCGAGTAGCGATTGCTTATCCGTTTCGCCGCGACCGGTAGGGAGCGCTCCGCAGATCGTTACGCTTCGGCCGGCGCTAGCGCTGCGAATCCGTATCGGGCGATCAATAACCCGGCGGCGATTCCGCAAAGGTCGGCCAGCCAGTCGATCGGGTCGGCGGTTCGACCGACAGGAATTTGCGTTAGTTCGTCGACAATCCCGTAAGCCGCCAACACGAGTGCGGTCATGATGTAATTTCGAGTCGTCGGAGGCCGCAAGCCGCCGATCGCTCCAATAAACAGCAACGCCAGTCCGCTATACATGACAAGATGGACGACCTTGTCCAGATTGGGAATATCGGGACCGCCGGGGCCGTCTGGCAACGGCATATGGGTCGCGACGGCGCAGAGCGCCCACCAGACGAACAGTCCCGTCAGACAGAGGCTGCGGAAGGCGCGATGGCCAACGTGACTTGACGAGTCTTGCATGAATTTGGCGAACGTGCAGGCGGTCGAAATCTTCCTCGATCATTGGTCGGCATCGGATCGATGCAAGCGAATTTTCCAGCGTGAGCTACAACAGTGCCGATCTGGCTCCGGATCGCGACGGACGGGACGCGACCGCAGATTGTACAGCCGCCCAGTCGCAACTCTGAATCAGCAAACAACTAGGGGAAACCCTCAAATCAAGCGGCCGATGACGGCATCGGGTTTTGCTAAAATCACCTGCTGGTAAACTGTTGGCTAATTCTGGGTTCGCATCCCTCCGATTCGCACTTGCCGTCGTGAATAGCCACTCAGTGTAACGATCAACGTCCCTTACAGCCCTACGGCTTAGGCGTGCATGTTCGAATTGCTGCTATTCATCGCTGGCGATAGCAATCTGAGCCGCCGCGCCGTGAGCAATTTGGAACGCCTGTGCGAAGACTCACTTGGCGAGCAATGTGCCGTCGAAGTCATCGACATTCTGAAAAATCCCGCCCTCGCTCGTCAGCACCGAGTGATTGCCACACCAATGGCAGTGCGCGTGACTCCGCTTCCTCAGCGGAAGGTCATCGGTGATCTTTCTGACGCCGCTCGCTTTTTCGAAGGGCTGGGAATTCCGCGCCGGGGCGTCGAATAAGGTTCGGTCGAAGCGTTAAGCGATTAAGGCATTTTAATGGACGCAACTTCGAACAGACTCCGTCCCGTCGAGCCGATTGAACGACTTCCGATCGGTATTTCCGGCTTCAACGAGATCAGCGGCGGCGGTCTCGTCAAAGGGCGAAGCACGCTCATTTCGGGTTCCTCCGGTTCCGGCAAGACCCTGTTCTGCGCCGAGACCCTCTTTCACCTGCAGTCCGATCGCGGCATGAATGCCGTCTTCGTGTCGTTCGAAGAAAAACCGGAAGATATCATCCGGAACGTTCAGAGCTTTGATTGGAGTCTGCGGCAGTTCGAAGCCGATGGACGACTCATTCTCATCGATGCCTCAATCGATCATGAGGTCATGAGTGAATCCGGCAGCTACGACCTGTCCGGCGTCCTCGCCCAGATCGAGCAGGCCATTGATGAGATTGATGCGGACGTTGTCGTACTCGACTCGCTCGCCGCACTATTTTTGCAATCTAGTGACGACGGAATCATTCGTCGCGAAATCGTCCGGATTCGCAATCGCTCCGCGAGTTCACAATCGACGGGAACGGCATCAATATTGGTGACGTCATCAAGAACGCGCCGCCGGTCCTGTTCGGATTAATGCCCACTGAGAATTGAAGTTGACGGCAGAAGGATCGCGATAATTCGCGGCAGTTCGCTGAAGAATGAATTAGAATTGCAATTGGTTCGGTGAGTTTGAACTGATGACGGAGTCGACGAACCAACATCCACGCATCTTGTACTTCGCGAACCGGCCGATCGCGCAAACCGGTTTGCAATCGTTCGTCGATGAGCTTCGTGACGAATTCGATTTGGTCGAGGTACAAGTCCACGCCAGTCAAGACTCTCGAAAGTTTCTCGAAGCCTTCGATGCTGAGATCACCAGTCGGCTCAAAGAAGCGGCTTGCGATATTATTGCCTTGGACCTATGCGCCTTCGACTCGCGATGGGTGTCCAAAATCATATTGGGCATCGCCGATCGGCATCGCTCGATTCCGCTGTTGACGGTCATTCCTGATCGTCTCCATGCGGCGACGGCACTCGACGCCGGCGCGGTCGAGTATGTCGCCTGCGATAATATTTCGCACTCGGTCCTCCGCCACGCCTTTTATTCGGCGATCGCACGGAACTCTATCGGCGAATCGTCGCGGCTCGTGGAGAGCGAGGTCCGCCGGCTTATTGATGAAAACATCGACGGGATGCTTGTCGTCAATGAGACCGGCAAGGTTTTATTTGCGAATCGATCGGCCGAAATGCTCCTGGGACGATCGCACGAGGAACTGGTCGGATCGGACTTCGGCTCCCCTTCCGCCGATGAAGATTCGTGTGAAGTCAACATCGTTCGAGAACGCGGAACGGAGTTTGAAACGCTGACCGTCGAGATCCGCTACAGCGAAATTGAGTGGGCCGGAGAGACCGCCTACCTGGAGACACTGCGCGACGTAACCGACTATCGCCAAGACCTCGACGACGCGGTCGAATCGACAAGGCAGCGTGATCAATTCCTATCGACCTTATCACACGAATTAAGAAATCCGCTCGCGACAATGTCTTACGCGAGTGAATTGCTGAAACGTCGGATGTCGGGGCTCGACGAGCAATTGACCTTTACGATCGAAACGATCGGACGTCAGGTGCAGCACATGAAACGGCTGCTCGATGACCTGCTCGACATCTCACGGGTTTGGCAGGGAAAAATTAAGCTCGAGACGTCGCCGTTCGATATGATCGAACTGCTCCAGGATATCACGCGGGAACTTGATCCACGGTTCGAGCAGAAATCACAGACCTTAACCGTCGAACTGCCAGCGACCACCGCCCCGGTCGACGGCGATAAGTCGAGGCTGCGGCAGGTCTTCTCAAATTTGCTCAGCAACGCCGCCAAGTACACGCCAAATGAAGGATCGATTCACGTCTCCGCCGAAGTCGCCGCCGGAACGATCCTGGTGCAGGTGCGGGACAATGGCGACGGAATCGCAGACGACAATCTTCAAAGCATTTTCGACCCGTTCGTTCAATTGAAACATCGGACACACACTAAGGAGAGCGGACTCGGGATCGGCTTGGCCGTCGTGAAAAAGCTGACCGAACTTCACGGAGGTTCGATCGTGGCATCGAGTGATGGTCCGGGGCGCGGGTCGACATTCCGACTCACGTTTCCCCTGCTCGATCCGTCGCAGCCTTTGGAAGAATCGGTCGCCCCGAAACCCCGAGCAAGGCGGAATGATTATTCGGAGACGGTCCTGGTCGTCGAAGACCTCGATGCACTTCGCTACGTGACCCGCTGCAACGTGGAGAGTCTCGGCTACGATGTGATCGAAGCATCCGACGGCGAGGAGGCGTTGCACCAGATCGAGCGACGTGAGCCTCGGATCGCGATCGTCGATATCGGGCTGCCGAAACTGGACGGCTGGGAAGTCGCGAAAAGAGTTCGCCGATCCCGCCCACCGGAAGAGTTGTTCTTAATCGCCTTGACCGGCTACGGACAGAAGCACCATCTCTTGCAATCGCGGCAATCAGGATTCGACGTGCACCTGACCAAGCCGATCAATCTCGAAGAACTCGGCCGCGTCCTCGACGAAGCAGCCGCGCTGCAGACCGCCAACGGCGAAGACGGTTGACGGCGCTTACTTCGTCGCGATCGCCTGAGCCAGCGGCCTGAGCACCGCCTCAACGACGTACTGCTGCATCAAGTCCTCGGCGTGCTGCTTGAGCGTCAGCAGCCGGTCTTCGTAAGTATCACCGGTATCCAGACTCCCGTACTGCCGCACCGTGAAGTAAATGCTGATTTGATCCTCGGGAAATTCGGATCGCCGCACTTGATAGGCGTTAGTGCGAGTCTCGACCAACAGCCGCGCCTGAGTCCGGCAGTCTTCATCGAGGGCAACGGTGATGTTGGGCTCGAAGTTCAAAATTTTCGAGCCTGGGATGTCGGTCATTCCGTCGAGCGCGGTGCCCGTGCCGAGGGCTTCCGCGACGACCTCATCATGATTGCCTCGATAATTGAAGTCGAAGCCCATCATGTAATCGAGCGCCTCGCAGTCGAGCGGTGAGACACTCAACATGTACGGTACCAATTGAAGAACCAGCAGATGCTGCTCGACCGCGGCGTCGACCGATTCCGGATTGATATATCCGCTGCAAATCCGACGCGGTTCGAGGGTGACCCAACGCTGATGGCCCTTGTCCTTATCCTCTTCGAGGACGAAGTCGCCATTGTCCCGGGTGTAAAAATTTCTCAAGACCGGATATTGCTTCTGAACCCGTTCCAAGAACGCGAGAATCGTTTCCCGACCGTCGGGCAAACGCATCTCGGTATTGAGGTTCATATTCACGTAGAAGTCGTCGGCGAATGAGCCGTAGACGTCCATCGGTGTCCCCGATATGTATGTGAGAAAAGCGAGTGGGGATTGGCTAAATCCGCGGGTCCGCTATCTTATCGGTCGGGTCATAGCCGGTCAAAGTGCCGCTCGGTCACCACGTTCGCCCGAGAAGGAATTGTGATTGTCTCAGCAATTCCATGATTTTCATCTTTGAGAGAAGCCATCATGCCGGCAGCACAGAGTTCGCAGGCTCATCACACGGTCGTCGAATCGCCGCTGGGATGGTTCGCGATCGCGGGTTCGAGAGGAATAGTGACCGATATCGTCATCGGTCATGCCGAACGCTCCGCCGCCTTGGCCGAATTGAACGAGGAGAAGCGATTTGAGACGCCCGGCGTCCGGCTCGACGTTGATCAAGAGATTCTGGCGGAACGTCTGCTGCACTATTTCTCCGGGGAGCCGATTTCGTTTCTCGATTTGTCATTCGACTGCACCGACCTTCCGCCCTTCACCGCCAAGGTAGTCCGCCGACTTACCCGGCTCGACTACGGACGCACTGCCACCTACGGTTCTCTCGCTGCGGAAGCCGGATCTCCTCAGGCGGCCCGAGCGGTTGGAAATGTGATGCGATTGAATCGCTTGCCGATCGTTTTGCCCTGCCACCGGGTTCTCGCCTCCGACGGTCGCTTGGGCGGATTTTCGGGCTTCGGCGGTACTAGTTTGAAGAAACGATTGTTGGAGTTGGAGTCAAGCGGCAATCCCGACCTTCCGCGACTTTTTTCGACTCCCCGCTAGCGCCCGTTGATTTCATTTCGCCCGGGTCAGTCATGACCTATAATTCTGGCGACAAGCGGGTCAAATCACCGATTCAAAGCAGGCAAGAGAGTGGCGGTAGGTACTGTTCGGCCGGTCGTTAGCGACTTGGTCTTTCAACTCTATGACCGCAGTGTTCACCCGGAGCTGATCGAGTCTCGGGCCACGTTGCGGTTCGAGCAGCCCTCGTACAGCGGCAGCGTCGTGCTCGCCGATGCCGGGCATGTGATCTCGCTGCGGAACGAGGAGCGGACCGTGACCGAGGTCATCGGCATCGGAACGATCACGCTTCCTGAGCGTGACTGCCTCAAGAATCGCCGCATCATCGGACTCCGCAATGATGAGCGAGAGTTTGGTAACGACTTGAGCTATCAGGCGAGCTATCAGATCGAGCGTCTCGACTCGGAAGTCTTCGCGCGGCTGCACGAGGAAATGCTGCTTGATGCCAGCCGAGCCGATGTGGCCTATCGGTTTCATCCCGGCAATCGAATGCACGCCGAACCGGTCAGTCTGGCCCGCGTTTCCGCAGAACCGACTTCGCTACTCGTCCATGCGTTTCACACGTTTCCTGACGAATACGCCATCGTCAGGTCGCAAACGCTTTTTGAGCTACGGTAACCCGGCTCAACCACGCCGCTTTTTCTTCAGCGGTGTTCGCTTCAGGTTGGGGGGCATCTCTTTCGCGGCGGCAACGCGCTCGGCGAGCAGTTTTGCCAAGCGTTTTTCTGTCTGCTCGTAGTCGGGATGCCCCGCCAGATTGACAGCTTCTGCAGCATCCGATTCGTGGTCATACAATTCGGTTCCCTTTTCGCCGTCCTGTCCCCAAGACGTGTAACGGTAGCGCGGCGTACGAATGCTGTATCCACCGTAGAGCTCCGTCAGGGCCGCCTGTCGCACCGAGTCTTGCGGTGCCTTGAGGACGGCAACCTGGCTGACGCCCGAAACGAAATCGGGCGTATCGAGCCCCGCGAGTTCAGAGAGCGTGGGGTAAAAGTCGACCATCTCGGCGGGAGCCTCGGTGGAAACGCCTTGTTGACAGCCGGGCGCTCGGACGATGTAAGGAACTTGCGACCCGCGATCGAAAAGCGTCCGCTTTTGATAATGCCCCTTTTCGCCCATGTGGTAACCGTGGTCCGAAGTGAACACGACGATCGTATTTTCGGCGAGTCCGCTACGGTCCAGCGCGTCGAGGAGGCGTCCGACCTGGGCATCGGCAAAAGTAATCGAAGCGCGATAGGCCTGAATGATCTCTTGCGCTACTTCCGGCTTCAGATTCTTCTGCTCCTTAAATTGATTCAGCCATCGTACGGCAGGCTTGGGGATGCTCTCAAAATACTCAGCGTCCGGCACCTGCGGCACAACGACCTGATCCCGCGGATGATCTTCAAAGTGGTGCTTCGGAGCGACGAACGGCGTGTGCGGCCTGAAGAATCCGACGGCGAGGAAGAATGGTTGTCCGCTCTCGCCGTAACCTTCGAGAAGTTCAACCGCCTTCGTCGCGCTCATCCCGTCGGTTTGTTCTTCATCGCTTCCCTCCGCGG
This sequence comes from Stratiformator vulcanicus, assembly GCF_007744515.1. Classification (NCBI taxonomy): domain Bacteria; kingdom Pseudomonadati; phylum Planctomycetota; class Planctomycetia; order Planctomycetales; family Planctomycetaceae; genus Stratiformator; species Stratiformator vulcanicus. The sequence goes on along the minus strand of NZ_CP036268.1, from coordinate 2,219,276 downwards.
CGAGCCAGCTTAGAGTCGCTCCGAATCTTCCCGGCAAAAGCGTATTGATAATGTCTTCTTCGTCTTTATCACGACCGCGGAAATTGAAGGTCTGATCCCACGAAGCCGGGTCGTCATGCCCCGGGGTACCGATCGCAGCCGGTACGTTGTAGTGATAAATCTTTCCGATTCGCACCGCTTCGTAGCCGTTGTTCCGGAAGTGCTGAGACATGCTCGTGACCTCGGGCAGTGTCTCGCGAATCCGGATGCTGTTCCTCTTGATGCCGGTCTGGTCGGGATACAGCCCGGTCATAAATGAGGCTCGGCTCGGCCCGCACAGTGGAAACTGACAGGTCGCATTCTTAAAGCGGACCCCCGAGGCAGCGAGGCGATCAATATTGGGCGTATTGGCGTTATCTCGACCGTAGCAACCGAGGTCGGTATTGAGGTCGTCGCAAATCACGAACAACACATTCGGACGATCACCGGCATCAGTCGGCAGCGACGATCCCACTAAAGCGATGGCCACGAAAACAACGGCTGGAATTCGAGCGAGCGTCATGGAGCACTTTCTAAGTCATCGGCAAAATAGGGATCCCGAACATGATCGAAGCGACGGGCGTCGTCAACCACCCCAAGGCTCTAGCCCGCGGGCTTACGGCGAGCGTGTTCGCAATTGAAAGTGTGGCTCGCCGTAATGGACGTAATTAGCCCACTCGTATGAGTGGACCTCATGAACCGCCCGTCGCGCGGCGGCGACCGCCTGTCCGACGCTCGCCGTCTCCTCGTCACGCCCGAGTACGGAGCCGTAAAACGTCCGCGCAAAGACTTCGGCCGCCGAGTCATCGACCGGCCAGTACGTTCCGATGAACTGGCCGATGCCGCCACGAAACAGGGCTTCGGCCACGCCCACGTTTTCACGAAGCTGCCGCTGCACGCTCGGACCATTCTCTGCATCGCGTCGGCGAATGCGTGCCGACTCGCATGAGTTGAAGATCACCAACGCGGGGAGGCGCTCGAGTGCGAGCAGGTCGGAACCCCGCAGTACGCCGTCGGCCAACACGAGCCCGGAATTAGCCCGGTCATTCGGGTCGAAAAAACTGTGCCCGGCGTAATGCATGACGTCGAACTCGCCGGAATTGAGATCCTCTCTGACTTTACTGAGTGTCGCCTTCTCTTCCCGCCGAATTTCGACCTTAACCCCCGGAAGCTTTCGCAGGACGTCGTAAATCCAAATGCCTTCTTTCTCGGCGCCGGGAAGATCGTCCGTCGGATCAAAAATCAGCAGCACCTTCATCTCTTCAGAAGGTCCGACCTTTCGCAGCCATTTCGTCACGGACAAATTCTCGGCGAGATATCGTCGCGTCAAGCCCTCACCGAGAACCGGAAAGTCGTCGCCACTGAGCATCGTTTCATAGGGAATCCGTGATGCGGCCGAGTCGTGAATGACGACCAGATGCTTGTCCAGGATCGCTTCATTCGCCATCGCCTCGCGAATTTCGCGATCGAAAATGAGCTCGCACAATCTGCGTCCGAAATCTTCGACGTCAAATTTCGTTCCGGGGTTCTCTTTGAGTTCATCCAGCGTGGCAAATAAGTCGTCCAGCTCACGCCGATTTACATCCTTCGCTCTGTTAAAGACGGTTGCTTTCCCCCCCGAGGTCAGCAGTGACGACTCGACGCGAACAATGCTCGATCCTTTCGAGCTGTCGAAACCCTCCGGCATCCGGACCGTCAAATAGACCGGCTGTTCCTGGCCGGTGATTAATTGACGGTGGCTACGAGACTTATTCCGGTCTCCATACTCCACTTCATCAATCGTGATCTCGACGTCTTTCAAAGTGTTTGACGTCGTGGACCGGCGGAGAACGTGCTCCCGCATTTCTTCGTAGCGGGCATCATCGCTTTCGCACATGACGACGCGGCGAAACTTTTGCTGCCGAGTCCCGTTCCGGACCGCCTCGACAAATCCTTGGAAAAGATTGTCGATGGTCGATCGGACGTCGGCACCACTCGATGCCCCGACTGGGAGCATGGCCAGTTCATCAATGCCGGACTGAATCAGCGTTCGCACAATATTTCTTGCGACAAACTTCTGAACCGATGCCGCGGAGGTCGGGTCTGACCGAAACTGGCTGTAGCTGCCGAGGCCGGCAAAGACCACGAACTCGGCCAATAGCGGATTCCGACCCACGGGCATCATGAAGATCCGCCCCATGTCGGCGTTGAGCAGTCGTCGTTCGAGAAACTCGGTGACGGCCCCGCCGGTCAACTCATCGACCTGTCTCGCCGGTCCACCGGGCGTGACGTTTTCAAAGATACCGAGCACGTAAGCCCGCACAGGAACGTCGAACAGGTCGCCATGCTGAAGTTCTAACTCGAGCCGGAAGTCGCTTCGACGTCCGACGACGAGGTTCCGAATTCGTCCGTATTCTTCGAATTCGTTTTCAGCACTATTGCCTTGGCGTCCCGGGGCGGGAAGCCGGTCGCCCGGAACGGAAATGAGGCCGCGCCGAAAGAACGAAACGGCTTCGGCGTCAGTAATCGCGTTCCCGCGACGGCCGCCATAGCAGGTTCCCGCTTGCAGCGCAGCGAAGGTCAGCCCTCGGGTCGTCACCTCTTCGCCACGTCGGGTTTGCAAGGCCAGTCCACGCTGCGTCCGCCCGTGCTCAATGATCTCTGCAGCGGAGTTGATCACGTCGTTGCTGGTTACCAAACCATTGTGCGTAGCTTTGAAGGTCCTCGTATTGCTATCGATGCCGTCATACAACGCGAAATCAAGAGGGACGGTTCCATCACCTCCGGTCTCGTGTTCCTGATAGTCGAATCGGCCCTCTTGGTTGAGAGACGCCGAGACGACCGTCGGTTGGTCGACGCCGGCGAGCAGGAAAAACTTGTCATCAGCCGGAGCGAGCGACTCTTGCACGTCGGTCGCCTCGCGCAACCTCGTCCCCATCGGATTCGCTTCGCCCCACGCATCGGTATCGAATAAGTCGATAGCGCTGAAGACGTCGCGATGGGGCAGCATCTGATAGATCGAGGGCAATGTCCGAAAGATATCGGAGACCAAATCTTCGGTCTCGTTCTGCTCGTCGAGGCAGCCGGCAAACTGAACCGTCGCATTGCTGCCGTCGAGCACTTGCACGACTGAGAATGAACCCCGGTTTGGCGTACCGAGCATGATGACCCGCTTGATTCGCCTACGCATCGCGGCATCAGCCTGCGCGTAAGCAGATCGCGCGACGAGTCCTCCCATACTGTGCGCGACAACGTAAAGTTCGTCGGCCTCCTCTGAATCGAATGCCTCAAGTAGTTCTGCGCCGAGCTCGTCGATGCTCAGTCGCCAATCGTACGCATAATCTCGGACATCGTTGCCTTTCCACCAGAGCGTCCAACGCAGTCGCGTGTAGAGGCCGGGAAACTGTCCATACACTTCGACGCGGCCCCGAGAACGCCCTCGCATGGCCAAGCTGGTGAGGTCGCCATTGCGGATGGAGTGCGGATCAAGCCAAATCGTGTCCCGATTCCCCCCGCTGGTGACGCCCAGCGTTGAACCAAGAATCCCAGGGAGAACATAGACCACTCGCTTGCGACCGCGGGTCGACTGCTGCGCAGCCCCCGCGAGATTCCGCAATTCGTGAAGTTCCTCAGCCGTGAAATGGGCCTTGAGGCGAGCATCATCCGGATTGGTCCGGAGGAGTTGATCGACTTCGACCGAGGTCAATTCGTACGGAGAGAGCGTCTCAAGCGATTTCGCCACCGGGAACCCTTAATGAACAGAAGTTACTAGACGTACTTCTTATCCCGGTGTGACGCTGGAAGATCAATTTCTTTTGAAGTTGAGTCCGTGAAGTTTGATAGTTCGTTTGAGAAGACTCTGCGTCTGAAGATTACAGAGGATCGGCTAAAACCGAGCCGCTGGAAGCGATTTCAATACCAGCCATAGGCCAAGCCAATGGTCGATCAATCAGCGATCTTCCCGACGGCTGGCGCCTCGGGCTTGTCTATCAGACGAAATCAGACCGTTGCTAGCACCTCCAACGGTCTGGGACTGGCGTTGTGAGTTCGTGACCCGCCGCAGATCACCGGGTTGCTCGGCTCTACCGGTCGATCTCGCCCATCACGACGTCGAGAGAGCCGACGATTGCGGGGATATCGGCAACGAGGCACCCCACCGAGAGCGGGCCGACGACCGACAGATTACAGAAGCTGGAACTCTTCGCTCGCGTTCTGAGCGGCACCGGCGAACCGTCGCCGATCAGATAGAAGCCCATCTGCCCGCGGGGGCACTCGGTCTCGAGATAGGCCTCGTCGCGTGGCAACTTCTCCATCAGTTTGTGAGGAACTCGGTACTCACCATCCGCGTCTTCGTAACGGTCCAACGCAGCCCGCACCAAATCCAGTGACTGTGCGACTTCCAGCATCCGCTGATAGAAGCGGCACCAATTGTCACCAATCTCGACGCCCGACGGCATGAGTTCATAAGGCGCGAAGTTCGGCTTGAAGTCATATCCGTCATACATTCGGGTGTAGACCGACTCCCCGTCGCGCCGGAGGTCATGATCAACACCGCTGCCGCGAAGGACCGGACCGGTGCAGCCGTGGTCAATCGCCATATCACGCGAAAGAACGCCGAGTCCCGCCGTTCTCTTGATGAAGATCGCGTTTGTCGTCAGCAGCGTGTGATACTCCTTAATCCGCGGCTGCATCCAATCGCAGAACAGTCGGACGGCATCAACCCACTGGATTTTTTTGCCCTGTTTAATACCACTTAGTTGCGCCAGCCCGGGCGGTATCTCGATCTCGCGCGGGAGGTCATGCGTCGCCCCGCCAATCGTGAGGTAGCTGTAGGTCAGCCGAGCGCCGCACGCTTCTTCGAACAGGTCGAGGATGATGTCCCGCTCGCGGAAGGCATAAAGGAACGGACTGAATGTGCCGAGATCGAGCCCGTACGCTCCCATCCCGACGAGGTGACTGGCGACGCGTCCCAACTCGGCGATCACGACCCGCAGAGCCATCGCCTTCTCGGGCACCTGCATTTCGAGCAATTTCTCGACACACAGAGACCACCCGAGATTCATGTTCATCGCGGCCAGATAGTCCATCCGGTCGGTGTAGGGAATCCACTGCGCGGGCGAGAGATTCTCGCCGATCTTCTCAGCACAGCGGTGCAGGTAACCGATGTGCGGCGTGACTTCATGCACGACTTCGCCGTCGGTGCGCAGCAGTAAGCGCAGTACGCCGTGCGTACTGGGATGTTGCGGCCCCATATTGATGAGCATCTCGTCCGTGCGGACGTCGAACTCGATCACACGAGGGTCTTCAGCGTGTACCGGCATGAGAAAACAGGGGATGAGAGTTCGTCAGGACGCCATTGTTTCCGCGACACTTGCGCCGCTGGCGTATCCTACGCCCCAATGCATGCGGTTCCACCTTACGGCAGATGAAATCGTCCATAGTTCGTGACCTTCGTGGTCACCAGGGCATTGCCGTTGCTAACGCCGCGGACAATCCGACACACACCAGCAGTAGCGCTGCCGTCCCCCCGCATCCGACTTTGGTCGGCGTGATTCCAAGTTCGCCCTCGATCCGATCAGCCGCCTGCTTCGCCTCTTTCAGGCTCACGCCGTAGCCTTCGCGGATGACCTTGATCGCGGCGATCTTATGACCGTCTTTCAGCAGGCCGGTCGCCATCTCCAGCGTCGGATCGCCAGTCGGGGCGTCACTGCCTTCGTCGTCGGGCGGCATGGCGGCGGCTCCGTTGAGAATCTACTTGCAACGAATTCCGTGGTACTCGAGCGGAAACTCGTAGTCTTTACGGAGCGGATGCCCGACCCAGTCTTCCGACGTCAAAATGCGACGGAGGTTGGGGTGATCCGTGAAGTGGACTCCCACAAGGTCGTAGACTTCCCGCTCATGCCAGTCGGCGATTGACCAGACAGAAGAGACGCTGGGACATTCCGGCAACTCTCCCGGCGTATCGTCTTTCCAGCGGGGCAGCAGCACCTTCAATACGAGACTCTTTCGCGTCTCGTAGCTCGTCAGGTGATACACGACTGCGACGTGTAATTCGAACGGAAATCGCGACCGTTTTTTCTCATCCGGCTCGCAATAATCAACGGCCGTCAGATCGTTGAGATGATCGAACCGGTAGCGTTGGTCATCTCGCAGAAAAAACGCGACGTCGACGACGCGTTCCGCTGCAATTTCGATCCAAGGATCTTTTGCGTCGGTCGCAAGCTTCAGCACGATGTCCGAGCCGAACTTCGACTGCAGCGTGCTGAATATCTCCTCAATCGCCATCAGTTCAATTCCTGAAGCCTGTCAAACAGGTGTCGTTTCGACATTGGCAGGGGATTGCTCGCGATTGTAGCCGACCCCCCTTCGATCGACGGCCGCATTCTTGACGCGATCGGCTGCCGTCCGGACCCAGTCGAGATCGCCACGGCTCCAAACGTAAGCGAATCCGACAAGTAAAACCGCGAAGAACACAGCCACGTCGGCGAACGCCGTCCAAGCAAGCTTTAATCCTGTCGCGGCATCGACCAGTTCGGCTTCTCCCAATTGACCAAGCGGAATACCCGTCAATTCCGAACTGAGGATCGCCCGCGCAGTTGGCTCTCCCTCGACGGTGGCCACGGCCTGCGGCAGCCGCTCATCCGCCAATTGCACAGCCGGACCGAAGACCGTCGCCCAAGGGAAGAAGAACGCCACTTCGACGTCGAATACGATGAATAGCAGGGCCACGACATAGAATCGGAGATCGAATTGCAGATAGTTCGATCCGATCGTCGGCTCGCCGCATTCGTAGATCGATTGTTTCTCGCGATTCGGCAACGTCGGCCGAACGAAACGACCAATCGTCAACGGCACGAGCAGCGCGATGATCGCCGCCGCCATAAAGATCAGCAGGTGCAGGACGAGATCAGCCATCCGTGTTCCCGTTCGATTCCGGGCTGTCTGCGTCGCCAAATTCCTCGCGACCGGCAACGCTGTCTTCAAAGACCGACCGACGATCCGTCAGCTTAGACCGTTCCGGCCGCCAATAGGTGATCTCGTCGTTCGGGTGCAACCATCCGAAAAAGACAGGACCGTCATGTTCCGGCCAGTCGCCCCGAAATTCGACGATTCCAAGCGACGCATCGCGGAGTTCTCCTCCGACCTCTGATAGCTCTGCGACGTAATGTTCGAGCGTCTTCTGGTCCCGTTGAACGATCTCTTCAATGGAGTCCAACTCGTCACTGTGAAACGAGCCGGTCGATTGCTTACGTCCCCGGCGACGCAGGATTTTGAGACGATCCTCGCGATCAGCCAGATCGTGCGAGAGCGCGACGATGTCCGCTGCGATTTTACGAACCAATGGCAATCGGCGATTGGCACCGGCCAATGTCATTGATTCGTGGCTCGACGATTTGTCGGACATACGGGTCTTTTTTAACGGGTCTGCGGAATGCGGCGCTGCTGGAATCGTTTTCGACCAACTCAATAATTGCAACTGACTCATCGATGCAATCGAATCATCAGTGCAACCTACTCCCCGCTCCAACCCGCGGTCCAGTCCAACAGGAGAAGACAAAGAACTCGACCAGTCACGCTTCGACCGCGGCGGCTTCTTCGAGAGGATTCGGCTCACCTTTGATCCAAACCGGTTCGGCGATTCGTTTCGACTCCGCGACCGCGGAGGGATTCAGCGTCGCACGCCCCCACGCAATCTCCAGCGGCAACTTGGCGTAATCGACAACGCAGCCGTCACGGCTGTAGCAGCTCAGGTCGAAATTAGCTCCCATAAAAATACAGTCGACCGGGCACGGGTCGACGCAAAGAGCGCAAAACATGCACTTCGAGTAGTCGATCAAAAATCCATCGACTCGGAAGCCCTTGCCGGCGGGGCTCTTCGATTTCTCAATGTAGATGCAGTCGACCGGGCAGGCGACCGCGCACTTGTCGCAGCCGATGCAGGTCGTGAGGTCAAATCGGTGAAACCCGCGATAGCGAGCCTTCACCGGCACGGGAACCTCCGGGTACTCGTAGACCTCGGTGTGAGCGCGACGAGCGTAGGTCCGCAGCATCGTCCGCAGCGTCACCGCCATGCCCGCCGCGACTGTCGTCACCGCCGACCAGAGATTTTCCCACCACTCCCGCATCGGATTCCTTCGACTCGTTGGCTCCAGGATTGATCGAAGTATATGCAGTGACTGCCAAGCCACAAACCCAAACTCGCGTGCGACGCCGGGTCGCACGTCGCGTGGCGACGGCCCGCTTCAGCAATTGATGCAGTAGCGCGTGATGAGGTTCGCAAACAGTTCGGTTCCGGCATCAAGCTGTAACAGAGCGATCCATTCGTCCTTCGTGTGAGCCTGCGCGATGCTGCCCGGGCCACAGACGGCGATCCGCTCCAGGTCTTCGCCGAAGATGGCTCCGTCCGTCCCGTAGCAAACCGTTTGTGCACGGTCGCCGTTGGCGAGTTCCAGAAGCTCGCGGATGTAAGGATGATCGGGCGCAACGCTGAGTCCATCGCCACGCGATTTGATCTCGATCTCGACTCCCGACTCCCGACCCGCCTCGCGGACGCGCTCAAGTAGTGGAGCGATATCGAGACCCGGAATCGGTCGCAGGTAGATCAGGCACTCGCTCTGCGGAGATTTCACGTTGATCGCGTGGTTGTGATCGCGAATGCCGATATTCCAACTCAACGTCGGCGGGTCGAACCTCTCGTCATGCCACCGCGCGTCAGTCTCCGTTTCGTCGTGCAGCTGTTTCATCTGCTGCAGGAAGGGAATCAAATCGTGATTCGCGTTCCGTCCGGCGGCCGAACTCGAATGGGCCGCCTCCCCCCGGGCTGTGGCTCGAATCAGGCAGGAGCCTTTGTGGGCATGGACAATCTGCAACTCCGTCGGCTCACCGATGATTGCCGCCGGCTGCGCTTCGACGAGCTCTCGATATAGTTGCGATTTGTTTCGGACTTCTTCGGCGCCGATGAATCCGACCTCTTCGTCGGCCGTGACGACGAAATAGAGCGGCGCGCGAAGCTTCTCCGATTGCGTGAACGCCGCCGAGGCGAGGGCGCAGGCGAGCGACCCCTTCATGTCGCAGCTTCCCCGCCCGTAGAGGCGTTCACCAGAGACGGTCGGCTCGAAGGGGCCGTGCTGATCGATGCCCCAGTCATCGGCGGGAACGACATCGGTATGGGCGAAATAAGCCCATCCCCCGCTCCCTTCGCCGCGGCGTGCCACGACATTCGCCTTCACGACGCCCGCCGGGTCTCGGTACTCGACCCATTCGGTCTCGAATCCCAGTTCGAGTAGTTGATCCCGAACATACTCGCTAACGGCGACGTTGGACGCACGACTTACGCTGGGAAACGCAATCAATTCGCGCGCGAAGTCCGAGGCCGTCATGTGATCGATCCTATGCCAGTTATTTTCTTCGCCAGTCAAGTATTCGCGAATCATAACCCTTTGCGCCCGAAGGCCCAATGGGCTCAGAAGGCCGGAACTTTCGTTGGAACCGGTCCGATCGTTTCAGCATGACGATTTCGGACAAGTAGAACCGGGAGAATGACCGATAGACCTGATACGACCCTCACCACCGGCCTGCGCTCCTCGAATGTGTGGAGTGCGGGTCTTCGTGTCGCGAGTTGTCTTACTTGAGGAACGGACGATGACCCGCTGCCCGCTTCACTGCATTCTTATTGCCGGCGCAATATTTTGCGCGGCAACCGCCACGTACGGTCAGTCGGCCGACGAAGGCGTCATTCATTTGGGCGGCTCCACTTCGGAGGAAGTCGAACAGGTCACCTGGAAGCCCTATAATCTGGGCGATTCCGCTCTGATCAACCCGGCTTCGCCTTGGCCACCGGTCATGCCAATTCCGCAGCCGCTCGGCGAAACGTGGAGCATCGGCACTCACCAGCTCAGAGGCGGCCATGCGGAGCAGAACTCCGGATATTGTCCGCCAATCCAGCAAACGTCGACAATGCCGACGATGGCGATGCCGAAGGAAAAAAAGCTCTTCGTGCCGCCTTCCGATTTTCACTTCCTCGGCTACCGCTTGTTCAAGCCGGCGGAAGTCTGGGGCCGTATCGAGTATCTGCATTGGGGCTGGACCGATCCCCCGAACAATGCGTACGGCGCGCAATTCTTTTACGCGCAGGGAACTTCGGTGCCGACCGACCCGACGACCACATTCAACCTCGGCAACTCGGTCATTAAATCTGATGGAACAGCTTTAACCAATGGCTTAGCAAACGATCTCGGCCTCGTGTCGCTGTCTGGAACCAACGGCATTCGCGGAACCTTCGGTGTGCCACTCAACACTGGTGCCGCCTTTGAGTTTTCCGGTTTCGTCCTCGAGCAACGGGGATTCGAATATGCCAGAGCGACTCCCCCGGCAGTGGCACTCCCCGTCACTGCCAACCTTTTCCCAACAGACATCCTGCCGGTCTTCACGGAAGGTGCTGTCTACTCTTACGCGGCCGATGCTTGGGGACTCGACTTCGACTTCGTGATCGATCCGCTTTCCCCGCCGGGCGACGGATTTCACATTCAGCCGACATTCGGATTCGCCTACCGTGCAGTCCAAGAGCAGCAGGGTGCCGAGTATATCAATTTTAATGGAACCAACGGAACGGTGACCGGAATCACCACGGACGTCCATAACAATATCTGGGGTCCCACCGTCGGTGCTCGGTTCGAATTAATTCACAAGTGGTTGACGCTCGGGACCGAGCCGTCGGTGCTGCTCGGCGTAAACAATGTTAAATCACGGGTCATCGCGACCAATTTCCTCGGTTTCAGCAGCAACCGGTCTCGCAATGATTTCCTGTTCTCGCCCGTGTTCGAATTCGACGTCTACGCCCGCATCAAAATTAATCCCAAGGCCCGCTTAATCATCGGGTACGATTTAATGCGTTTCTCACACGTTGTCCGTCCGGCGGACAACACGACTTATGACATCACAACCGCCAACGGCGGCCGCGCTTTCATCAGTAATATCAACAACGGAAGCGACTCGGTCACCGGTATTAACTTCGCCCCGGGCAAGTCGGTGAAAGTCATGTCGCTGGACGGGATCAGCGTCGGCCTCGAATTCGGCCCCTGGTAAGCCAAGTCGAGCCTGAGCGGCTTGCGCCGGCTTTCGAATATTTCGGCACTGAGAGAGTGAATTTTGAGCCGTGTTGACCGGCGGCGACCTTTCGCTAAGACTACCGGCATGTACGCCGCGTCTCGCAGTTTCGAATTGGGCATCTTGCCGGTTTTTCTACTCGGCTTAATGCTGTATGAATTCGCCCGCGGGCACTACCGGGATTGGCCTGTTTGGTCGCTGCTTGTCCCAATCGCGATCTTCGCTTATTGGGCGATCCGGTCTTGGAGCGGCGATAGGGTCAACGCGACGAACGACCCGTCGGGTCACCGCCACTTGATTCTGCTGGTTGGATCAACGGTCGGCCTAGTGCCGTACTTGCTCTGGCGGGCGAAGAACAAACTCTTTCCCTGAGCCCTCCTGCCCCTCAGGCGATCCAATCGCGGATGACCTTCCCGCCCACATCGGTCAGACGGAAGTCGCGACCCTGAAAGCGATGCGTCAGCCGCTCATGATCAATTCCGAATTGATTGAGCATCGTGGCGTGAAGATCATTGATGTGCACCGGGTTCTCGGTAATGTTCCAGCCGATCTCATCGGTCTGCCCGTAGGCTTGGCCGCCTTTAAGCCCGCCACCGGCCATCCACATTGAGAAGGCGAACGGGTGGTGATCTCGACCGGTCACGGCTTTAAAGCCGGGGCGGTTCTCTCCCAACGGGGTCCGACCGAATTCGCCCCCCCATACGACCATCGTTTCGTCGAGCATTCCGCGACGTTTTAGATCGCTGAGCAACCCGCCGATCGGCTGGTCGGCCGCGTAACTGTTATAGGCGAGTTCTTTGTCGAGGTTTGCGTGGTGGTCCCACGATGCGTAAATCACGTTGACGAATCGCACACCCCGTTCGACGAGCCTCCGCGCGAGCAAACAGCTACGAGCGAAACCTTTAATCGGATTATTCTGTCCGCCGCGTCCTCCCGTTAGATGCTTCGGTTTCTCGCGATCAATACCATAGAGGTCGAGGGTCTCCTGAGTTTCATTCGAAAGATCGATCAGCTCCGGCGCGGCGGTCTGCATTCGAAAAGCCATCTCGTAATTGGCGATGCGACTTTCAATTTCCGGATCCCGGATCATGTCGTAGTGACGGCGATTCAGATCACCGAGTGCGTCGAGTCCCTCGCGTTGAATTCGGGACGGAATACCGTCGGGGTTCGACAAATTCAGCACCGGCTCTCCCGACGCACGAAAGCGGACGCCCGCGTATTTCGAAGGCAGAAATCCACTCTGCCACAAAGACGCCCCCCCGCTCGAACCGCGCCCTGCCGTCAGCACGACATAACCGGGCAAGTTCTTCGTTTCGCTGCCGAGGCCGTACGTCATCCATGACCCCATCGTCGGCAGCCCGAATGTCCCCCGGCCGCACTGCATCATCAACTGGGCCGGGTGATGATTAAATTGCTCGGTATGAAGCGAACGCACGAGCAGAATGTCGTCGGCATGTTTGCGGATGTGCGGCAGCAAGTCGGAATACTCGACGCCCGATTCACCACACGGTTGAAACTTCCGCGACGAGCCCATCAATGTCGCGGATTCTTTCTTAATGAAGGCGAAGCGGACGCCTTTCGTCAGCGATTCGGGGAGCGGTTCGCCGTTTAATTTGTTGAGGGTTGGTTTCGGATCGAACAAGTCAATCTGCGATGGGGCCCCGGCCATGAAAATGAAGATGCAAGACTTCGCCTTCGGCGGATGATGAATCACATCACCGGGCTGCGGCGTCGACGCGGCGGTCGCGATGTCCTGTCCCAGCATTGAGGAAAGGCCGGCGAGACCCAGTCCCCCTGCGGTCGACGTTAAGAAGTCGCGGCGAGAAGTAAGGAGTTGCGGACCGATCATTAAGAATCGCTCAAAAGGTGCGTATGAGTTCGGAGGCGATGATGTCAGCTGTCAGTTGTCAGCTGTCAGCTACGAACAAGAAATTCATCGAGATTCAGCAACACGCGAGCGACGGCGATCCACGCGGCCTGATCGGCCACCGCTTTATTTTCCGCCTCGCTCTTCCCTTCTTCCTCGCCGACCAGTTCCGCCGCAGACTTCAAATTCTGCTCGTAGTATGACAGCGAAGACTGGTACAGTTCTTTAAGTCGACGCACTTCAAACTCGCTCGGCGCTCGGCCCACGCACCGACGGAAGCCGGTTTCAATGGCCTCCGCTTGTTGCTCGGACGATTGCTGCATCACTTCACCGAGCGCTTGCGCGGCTTCCAAGTAAACAACGTTATTGAGTGTCTGCAACGCCTGCAGCGGCGTGTTTGATGTCAGCCGTGAGACCGACGTCGTATTCGCATCGGGGCAGTCGAAGGTCATCAGGTTGGGATGCGGCGCGGTCCTCTTAAAGAACGTGTACATCCCCCGCCGGTATCGATCCTCGCCGTCGCTCGCACTCCACTTAAATTGATTGGCGTAACTGAGGGCCGCGACATCGGCCGGCATCGGGGGGAACACACTTGGGCCGCCGACTTTCCGCGAGAGCAAACCCGCCGCAGCAAGCGACACATCACGGATGATCTCTCCTTCGACGCGGAAACGATTCTGACGCGCGAGCAGCAGATTGGTCGCGTCGATTTCTTCAAGGTCCGGCCGGTAGGCTGACGATCGCCGATACGTTTGCGACAGCAGGATGGTGCGGATCAACCCCTTGCGGCTCCAACCATTGTCCCGCAATTCAGAAGCGAGCCAGTCGAGCAGTTCGGGGTGCGTCGGTCGCTCGCCTTGCGTTCCAAAGTCGTTCGGCGTTCGCACGATGCCGGTGCCGAACAGGTGCAACCACACATGGTTCGCAAACACGCGAGCGGTCAGCGGGTTCTCCGGCGAAACCAACCACCGTGCGAGGTCGAGTCGGTCGGCTCCCGTCGCAGGGTCGCGGGGTTTGAGCGAAGGCAGCGCCGCCGGACCGGCCGGATTAACCGGATCGAGCGGTTGGAGGAAATCGCCGCGCCGGAACATGTGGGTCTGCCGCGGTTTTTTCTCCCGCTGTCCGATGACCCGCACCTTGAGGTAAGGCGACTCCGGAGCTTTCTTCTTGAAGGCATCGATCTTCTTGGCAATCGCGTCGGTCTTCGGATGCCGTGACGCGAAATAATCAAACAGATCTCCATTTTCCTGTTCGCTTCGACGCTGAAGCGGTTTCGACAGCACCGTCCGAATCCGTTCCGGCAGTTCGCTCGCGCTGTAGTCGCCCGTCATGTACGACAACCGCAATCGCCCCATGAGGTGAAACGCCCCGTGATACTGGTGCATCGTCACATGCAATCGCTCATCTTTTTGCAGCTCAAGCGGTTCGCGGAATGGAAGCACAATATGGCCGGTTTCACCGGAATCGAGCGACCAACCCTTTTCATTCCCCTTCGTGAAGAGCTTGTCGGCGCCCAGCCCCTTCCGCGATTTCGACGCTTGCTGCTTATGGACGGTGAACGCCTTATTCGTCTGTTTGCCATCCATGTCGGTCACGAACCCCGTCACCATATTGAGCATGAACGCCCCGTTATCGCCGCGCCCGGGTCCTCCACCCGGCAGACTCTCATGCGGCATGACTTCGAGTTTCAGCCCCGTTACGGTGACGTCAGCCGGGATATCAGTGGCGACCTCGTAGGCCGCCTCGTGCCAACGTTTGCCCGAGGCGAGCAGCGACCCGTCTGCCAGACGCTCGAACTCGAGTCCTGCCGGGCCGGCAGCGACGACGTTGTCGAACAGGTGGTAGCGGGCCGACTGCGGCGAAGTTAGTTCCGTCAATCGCTCGGCCTGCCATGTCTGAAATTCGCCGCGGACTTCCTCACGAGCTTGATGCAGTTCGGCCGTCAGTTCGGCGAGTTTTTGCTTGTGCTTCGCGTTGGCGATTTCATACTGCCTCACCGCGTCTTCCGACTTCGCGACCGTCGTGGTCTTCTCGTCCCCGTTGTCGAAGAAGCTGTAGAGTTCGTAATACTCCCGCTGCGTGAGGGGATCGAACTTGTGCGTGTGACACCGGGCGCAGCCGACCGTCAGTCCGAGCCACACCGCACCGGTCGTTTCTACTCGATCGAATACCGCGGCAACACGGTACTCTTCCTGATCGACGCCCCCCTCATTATTGGTCAGAGTTTGACGGTGAAAAGCGGTCGCCAATTGCTGAAGTGGCGTCGCTTCCGGAAGCAGGTCGCCCGCGAGTTGCTCGATCGTGAATTGATCGATCGGCATATCCTCGTTGACGGCATCGATCACCCAGTCGCGGTAACGCCAGGCATTCTTGCGCGGTCGATCTTTCTCATAACCGTCGCTGTCGGCATAGCGGGCTTTATCGAGCCAGTGGCGGCCCCACCGCTCGCCGAAATGGGGCGAGGCGAGCACACGGTCGATCAATTTTTCGTAGGCGTTCGGCGACGGGTCCGCGACAAATTCGTCTACCTCAGCAGGCGTCGGTGGCAACCCGAGGAGATCGAGATAAACGCGGCGAATGAGAGTGATCCGATCCGCCTGCGGTGACGGCGAAATTCCATTCTCATTTAACTTTGCCCGGACGAACGCGTCGACAGGATGCATATCATCGGGGCTGTGGGCCGTTTCGCTGCTGACCTCGGGCGGCGCGAGTCGTTCAATCGGTTGAAACGACCAATGGTCGACGCTGTCCTCGACGGCCGAAGAGTCCTCCGGCCACTCGGCACCTTGCTCGACCCATTTTCTGAGTAACTCAATTTGTTCAGCCGACAGCGGATCACCGGGCGGCATCCGATCCCCTTCACTCGTACCCGAGACGCGCGAAATCAATTCACTTTTTGCCGCTGCACCGGGCCTGATGACCCGACCATTGTCGCCACCATTGAACGCATCCTCACGGCGGTCTAATCGCAAACCGCCTTCGCGTTCGCCGCCGGCGTGGCAATCAAAACACTTTGCCTCCAGCAACGGAGCGACCTGCCCGGCGAAGTCGATTTTTTCGTCCGCCGCAGCCGTCACGTTCGCGCCGACCAGTAACGCGATGCCGAACATTGACAAAAGGGGTCCGCAACGCATGGGCGTTTCCGCTCCAAAGAAAGGAAGAATATCAGTGAAGTCGACCGGCGAGCCGGTCGGCTCCGCCATTGCTTCGATCGTCGCTATGACGAAATTCTACCACCGCAACCGAGTATCATCAAAGACCGCTGATTGGACGATCGGAAATTTGAGCCGCGACGACACCGTCACGCATCGTGCCGCTATTGCAGGGATTATACCGAGTCGCAGAAGTTCAATTCGCAATTTGACGCCAGATACGTTCAGCGCGCCCTCCAAGTCGCCTGAAACCAAACAAAAAAGAGCCGGGCATCATGCCCGGCTCTTTGGCTTCGCGTACAGAATCTAGCTGCGACCGATTCGACTCAGCGAATCGATCGGACACGCGGCGAAACAGGTTTGTCGGTCTTCTCATCCGACTTCAGTCGCGCCGCAACGGCTGAAATCACCTGCTGGCCGCCACGAATTTCACGGTGCGAGAAGTACGGCTTCGGTCCGAATCCGCCGAGTTGGTTGACCGATAGCGTTGCCAACTGCTGCCACGACATCTCGTCAGAAAGGTGCCACGCTGCCGCTTGAGCCGCCTGCTGCGGAACTTCTTTCGTTCCGATCAGCGCGATCAACTCTTGGAGTGCTTCACTGTCGGTAAATTTCTCGACGGGGACGGGAATGTAGGTCATCCGAGGATTGGGAGTCGGCTTGCCATATTCGAGGCAGACCGATTTGAACTGCACCCGGGCGACTTCGTCCGGGGGTATCGAGAAGAATCCTCCCGCCCCGCCACCGGCTCCGCCCAAACCGCCGCCGAGGCCACCACCGCCGAGGCCGCCGCCAAGTCCACCGCCCACGCCGCCACCAACCGCCTGTCCGCCACCACCGCCGAGTCCACCTCCCAGGCCGCCACCGCCCAATCCGCCACCGCCTAAGCCGCCACCGGCGCCGAATTGCTTGAGCACTTGTACGCCGACAAATGATTCGGGCAATTCGACATTCAGCGGCTGATCCGATTTGTTCGTTATAAAGAGGTTGCCGCCCGTCTCATCTCGCGCGACGAGCTTCGCTTCGATAACGCCCGACTCCATTCCGTCAAACATCGTGACGGTCTCGTCGCCGGGTGTGTAGGACGGCTCAGTCACATATCGCCGACCGCCCGCGTCGGCGGAAGATGCCGCCGCGAATGCCGCCGCCAGAGCGACGGCGCCAAGAATCGATTTGCGTGCAAGCATAATAAAATCCGATTTTCGAGATGCGGGTCGACCGAACGGCGGACCGCTGGCTTTGCACCGGCGTTCCAACCCCGGAACGTGGATACATCGGCGGCGCTACACAATTGCCTCGTCAACTACAGTAACGTCCACTTCCGCTGATCTTCAACGGGCATTTTCGGACGGGCCGCAGTTTTTCGTATCGACAATGCCGGACCGGCCGAACGAACGGAACTGACGGTTGCTCAGGTCCCGTCGTCCTTTTCAGCAATCAGAGCGTTTTATGCAGGACATACCGGTTTAGCGGGAGGCTGAAATGACCGTCCACCACGTCAAGCACGCGACTCAATTTCACAGTAAGCGATCGTCCGCGTTCTCTTCGGGCGCGAAGTAGTTCCGGTCCGGCTATCGCTACAGATTGTCGGACTCATCGAACTGCATCCAGAATTGCTCCGGCGGCAGCCGCGTCTGAAAGGAATCCCCGATTTCCCGCAACGATTTCATGCTGCGGATCGTGTCGAGTCCCTTGGCGATTTCGGTAGGACTGAAAATCAGCCGCTCCAGCGGCAATCCTTCGAGCGGCGTCAAATCGCTTACTTTCGTTCCCGCGATATTGAGCCGGCGGAGCGATTTCATGTCCGACAGCGGAGCAAGATCGCTGACCAGACTGTCTTGAACGTCAAGACTGGCCAGACGAAGTCCGGAGAGCTTCGACAGGTCCGCGAATTTCGTCTGCGGCAGCCACAACGTTTCGAGCGGCATCTCCGAGAGACTTTCAAAGTCCGCGACCTGAGTCCCCATCAGATTGAGCTGCCGCAGCGGCATCGTCTTCAAAACCGAAATGTCGGCCACCGGCGTGTTCTGCGCTTTGAAAATTTCGAGTTGCATCCCTTCGAGCGGAGATAGGTCAGCGACCTTGGTCTCCTCGAGGGTGAGGTCGACCAGAGGCATCCCACTGACAACAGCGATCGACTCGACAGGAAGACCGCCGATGTCCAAGACTCTCAGAGGCAGGCCCTCAAGTGGTGCGATGTCTGTGACGCCGGATTGGAACAACTGGGCTTCAACGATCTTTCCTCCCACTTTTGTGAATTGGGCATTCTCATTCGCACCCAACTCCTCCCGCAACTCCGCCACCGTCTTGCCGGACGTCACCGGCGGGGCCAGCGGTGCACGCGGAATTTCGGGCGGCGTCAAACGTTCAACACGCTCCCCGCATCCGACAGCAAACAGGACTAGGATCAATAGCAACGTCGACCGCGCCCCGAAGCTCTGCCAAAAGCGAATCATGCGATCCTCTCGTCTTCAAGGTGGGTCGAAGTCGGTGCGTCCGAGCCGCAGTGAGTCCGGCCGTTGAGAGCCACAGCCTCGTCACGCTTGGCAGTTTCGCCGACCTGCGTAATAAGAAAGAAGCCGCCCGTTCGGGGCGGCCAAGTGGAGCCGATGGGATTCGAACCCACGACCTTCGCATTGCGAACGCGACGCTCTCCCAACTGAGCTACGGCCCCTTATTCCACTCGAAGAAACCGGTTTGAGACGGAGTTCTCCATCGATCAGCAACTCGATCGTACCGCTGGCTCCAGCGATTTCCAACCACCGGTTAGACGAAAACGACGGGCGAAAGGTTCGCCCGTCGTTTCAAATCAATGGATGGCAGATGACCAGCCGATGGCGTCCTACATCTGGTCGAGCACTGAAGACTCGCCCGGCTCACCATCGGCAGCCGACTCGCCTTCGGAAAGCAGGTCGCGTCGGGCCGCCAAAATTCGCTCCTTCTCTGCCCGTAGTTCTTCCATCGCTTCGGGTCGAATCCGCACCTCTGCGTCCTGATGGGTGTGGAAACCGGTACCGGCAGGAATAAGGTGCCCGAGGATCACGTTCTCTTTCAGCCCGATCAACGTGTCGATCTTGCCGGCGAGAGCCGCTTCGGTCAGCACTTTCGTCGTCTCCTGGAAGCTCGCCGCCGAGATGAAGCTTTCGCTTTGCACCGCCGCTTTGGTGATTCCGAGCAACTGGGTGCTTGAAACCGCCGGACGCGGAGACGTCGTCGATGCCGGCGACTGACCAGCCGCCTCGACTTGGCTATTCACTTCTTCGAGCGTTTCGATCGGAACAATGTCACCGATTTCGAAGTCGGTATCGCCCGGCTCAGAGACTTTCAGGCACGTCTGAAGTTCCTCGTTCGTTTTGCGGAATTCGAGTTTATCGGTCAGGACGCCCGGCAACAGACTGGTGTCGCCGACATCTTCAATCTTGACCTTCCGCAGCATCTGCGAGACGACGAGTTCGATGTGCTTATCGTCGATTTCGACCCGCTGTGCCCGATACACATTTTGAATTTCGTGCAGCAGATACTCATGCACCGCGTCCGTTCCGCTGACGCGAAGGATGTCGTGCGGAACGAGCGGACCGCGGACGAGCGAATCGCCCGCTTTGACGGCATCGCCAGCATGAACCATAACCTGCTTGCCCGGCGGGATGATGTGCTCGACTTCCGTGCCGTCATCGCCGCGGACGATAATCACACGTTTGCCGCGCTTCTTCTCCGGCACGAACTCGACCTCACCGTCGATCTCGGCAATAACCGCCGGTTCTTTCGGCTTACGGGCCTCAAAGAGTTCGGTCACACGCGGCAGACCACCGGTGATGTCCATGTTACCGGTCGATTCACGCGGATTACGCGCCATGATCGTACCGGCCGTGACCTGCGTGCCTTCCTGAGCGTCGATACTCGCCCGTTCCGGCAGATAATAGAAGTCCAGGATCTTCCCGTCGCCGTCTTCGATCACGATTTGCGGGTGCAGATCGCCTTTGTGTTCGAGCACGGTTCGACGAATGTGGCCGCTCGCTTCCTTTTCGGTACGAAGCGTCTGGCCTTCAACGCAGTCTTCATAACGAACACGACCGCCCACTTCGGCAATCACAGGCACCGAGTGCGGGTCCCATTCGCAAAGCACGTCGCCCTGCTTTACTTCCTGCCCCTCGGAGACGAGCAACGTCGCCCCATTCGGGATGTCGTACTTCTCGAGCTCTCGTCCCTTCTGGTCGGTGAGGATCAGCTCACCGTTTCGGGTCAATACGACCGCTTTACCTTCATTGTTGACCACACTACGGACGCGGGCGAGCCGGACCACACCGGCCCGCTTGGCCCGAATGTCCTTCTCTTCGATGTCGGTCGTTGCCACGCCACCGATGTGGAAGGTCCGCATCGTCAATTGCGTCCCCGGTTCACCGATCGACTGGGCCGCGATGATCCCGGCGGCCAAGCCCTCTTCGGCCATCGATCCGGTTGACAGGTCCATCCCGTAACACAGCCGGCACAGGCCCAGCCGCGATTCGCACGTCATCGGGCTTCGAACCTGAATCCGCTCCAATCCGAGTTCCGAAATCTTATCGGCGATCTCATGGGTAATCAGTTCGCCGTCACGGACGATGACCTCGTCCGTAATCGGGTTGACGATATTTGTCCGGCTGACGCGACCGCGGATGGCCTCCGCCAGACTGACCTCTACCTGTTCCCCGCGATAGACGACTCCCTTGGTCACACCCTGCGTCGTGCCACAGTCGTGCTGCGTAATCACCATGTTCTGGCAAATATCGGCCAGTTTCCGCGTCAGATACCCCGAGTCCGCGGTCTTCAGTGCCGTATCGGCCAAGCCCTTGCGGGCCCCGTGGGTGGAACTGAAGTACTCAAGAACCGTCAGGCCTTCTTTAAAGTTAGCCTTAATCGGGTTCTCAATAATCTCACCTGACGGCTTGGCCATCAGCCCCCGCATCCCGGCGAGCTGCCGCATCTGCTCTTTACCACCCCGTGCTCCCGAGTCCGCCATCAGGAAGACCGGATTAACGTACTTCCCGTCGTCCCGGTAATCGTTCTGCATCCCTTCGAGCATCGCGTTCGTGATGATTTCGCGAGCATGCGTCCAAATGTCGAGAACTTTGTTGTAGCGTTCCTGGTTCGTAATGACTCCGCGGTCGTAAAGCTTTTGCTGCTTCAAGACTTCCTTCTCGGCATCTCCGATCGCCTTCTCTTTGACATCAGGCGTTCGCAGGTCGCTTGTCGCAAACGAAACACCGCTCTGGGTCGCTTCGTGGAACCCGAGATCCTTCATGCGATCGAGCAGGTTGATCGTGTGCCGACGCCCCATTTCAAGGTAACAATCGGAAATCACCCGAGCGAGATCCTTCGACTTCATCGTGCGGTTATAGTACGCCATGCCGTCGGGCAGGATGTCATTAAAGATCACCCGACCCACGGTCGTTTCGAGCGGCCGACCCGGCTGATAAGTCTCAGCGCCCTCGCCTTTGACCTGCTTGTCAGATGGCAAGCGGAGTTTAATTTTTGCGTGCTTAATGACCTTACCCTGGTCGAACGCGAAGAAGACCTCCTGTGGCGACGAGAACGTCATCCCTTCGCCAAGTCGTCCCTCTTTAGCAATCGTGCAATAGTAACATCCGGCGACGATATCCTGCGTCGCCGCAATAATCGGGTTGCCGTCCGCCGGGCTGAAGATGTTGTTGGTCGACAGCATCAACGTCGTCGCTTCGACCTGCGCTTCAATGGATAGCGGCAGGTGGACCGCCATTTGGTCGCCGTCGAAGTCGGCATTAAAGCCCTTACAGACCAGCGGGTGCACGCGGATCGCGTTCCCTTCCACGAGCGTCGGCTCAAACGCCTGAATACCCATGCGGTGCAGCGTCGGGGCGCGGTTGAGCAACACCGGGTGATTGGTAATCACCTCTTCGAGGATGTCCCACACTTCTTCGTCGCGGCGCTCGAGCATCCGCTTGGCGCTCTTAATCGTATCGGCATGCCCGAGTTCTTTGAGCCGACGAATGATGAACGGCTGGAACAGTTCCAGCGCGATCTTCTTAGGCAGACCGCACTGGTGGAGTTTCAATTCCGGGCCGACGACGATCACCGAACGGGCCGAGTAATCGACTCGCTTACCGAGCAGGTTCTCACGGAACCGGCCCTGCTTACCCTTAATCATGTCGGTCAGCGATTTCAGGGGTCGGTTCGAAGAACCGAGCACCGGTCGCTTACAGCGGTTGTTGTCGAACAGCGAATCGACAGACTGCTGCAACATCCGCTTTTCGTTGCGGACGATGACTTCCGGCGCGTTCAGGTCGACCAGCTTTTTCAGCCGGTTGTTCCGGTTGATGATTCGACGATAGAGGTCGTTTAAGTCGCTCGTCGCGAAGTTACCCGAATCGAGTAACACGAGCGGACGCAGGTCCGGCGGAATGACCGGGATGACGTCGAGTACCGTCCACTCGGGGCGGTTGTCACTGTCGCGCAGGGCCTCGACAATTTTCAGCCGCTTGATGTAATCCTTAATTTTTTGCTGACTGCCGGTGTTTTTCAGGTCTTCGCGCAATTGCGTCGACTCGGCCACAAGGTCGATACCGACGAGCAGCTTCTTAACAGCTTCGGCACCCATGTCGGCATCGAACGCGCCTTCTCCATAAGCGCGGTCGGCTTCGCGTTTTTCTTCCTCAGTCAGAAGTTGTCTTGACTTCAGCGGCGTTTCGCCAGGATCGACGACAACGTAATCCTGGAAGTAAACGACCTTCTCCAAGCTGGTCGTCTTCATATTGAGCAGCGCGCCTAAGCGGCTTGGCATGCTCTTGAAAAACCAAATGTGAACGACGGGTGCTGCCAGTTCAATATGCCCCATTCGCTTCCGGCGGACACGACTATGCGTAACCTTGACGCCGCACCGGTCGCAGATGAGACCTTTGTACTTCATCCCGCGGTACTTGCCGCAGGCACATTCCCAGTCTTTCTCCGGACCAAAAATTCGCTCGCAGAACAGACCGTCACGCTCGGGGCGGTACGTCCGGTAGTTAATCGTCTCCGGCTTTTTTACCTCGCCGAACGACCACCCGCGGATGTCATTCGGGCTGGCGAGATTAATCTTCACCGAACCGTAATCATTAACGCGATCGAAGGCTGCTTCGACTGTACTCATTCAATATTCCCTTTAAACGGGAGGGTGTTTGCGTCAGCGCTAGCTGGAACTCTGTTTAAAGCGGTGGCAACCACATTAAACCGACGCCTTCTCAAGCTGCATGTTTAAACACAGCCCGCGGATTTCGTTATTCAGCACGTCGAAGCTCGCCGGCGTTCCGGCTTCGAGCGTGTTTTCGCCTTTGACCATCGATTCGTAAATCTTGGTCCGGCCTTCGACGTCATCGCTCTTAACTGTCAGCAATTCCTGAAGGATGTAAGCCGCCCCATAAGCTTCGAGGGCCCAGACTTCCATCTCTCCAAATCGCTGACCACCGAAGCGGGCCTTACCACCGAGCGGCTGCTGCGTGATGAGCGAGTACGGCCCCGTCGCCCGGGCATGCACCTTGTCGTCGACAAGGTGGTGCAGCTTGAGCATGTAGATTTGGCCGACCGTCGTCTTCTGCTCCATCGGCTCTCCGGTGCGTCCGTCGAAGAGCTGACTCTTCCCGTCATCGGGCAGCCCGGCATC
The DNA here is from genome assembly GCF_007744515.1 of Stratiformator vulcanicus. NCBI lineage: Bacteria > Pseudomonadati > Planctomycetota > Planctomycetia > Planctomycetales > Planctomycetaceae > Stratiformator > Stratiformator vulcanicus. The sequence goes on along the minus strand of NZ_CP036268.1, from coordinate 2,195,503 downwards.
TCGCAGGCATTGCTGAATCACTTCTTCTTCGGCTCCATCGAAGACCGGGCAGATCGCGCGGAAGCCGGTCTTGGACGCGGCGTATCCGAGGTGCGTTTCGAGAATCTGACCGACGTTCATTCGACTCGGAACGCCGAGCGGATTCAAAATGATATCGATCGGAGTACCGTCTTCGAGGAACGGCATGTCTTCGATCGGCAACACCTTCGAAATCACACCCTTGTTTCCGTGTCGACCGGCCATCTTGTCGCCGACCGAAATCTGCCGACGGCTGGCGACGTAGACTTTGACCATCTGCAGCACGCCGCTGGGGAGTTCGTCGCCCCGCTTCATGCTGTTAAGCCTGCGATCCCGCTCGTCGATGACCTCTTCGACCGACAGCCAACCCTCTCGCATCAGCTTGCGGACGGCAGTCTTCTTCTCCGGGGAGCGGATGTCAAGATTTTCGACTTTGTCTTTAAACGCGACCGCGTATTCGGAGACGAATTTATCGTCTTCAATTTCACGCAGCTTCCGCCCGTCGTCGTCCGAAAGCTTTTGATCGATCGTCTTCTCGAACACGTCGAGAAATTCTTTAAAAGCTGTCGCGATCGCGTTCGCACCTTCGTTCTCAACCTCTTTGAGTTCTTTCTCGAACTGCTTCCGCTCGATCTCCGAGAGGCTCATCCGCCGCGAGAACTTCTCCTGGTGAATGACGATGCCGTCGACGCCACTGGGTACCTCAAGCGATTCGTTCTTCACGTCTTCGCCGGCCCGCCCGAAGATCGCGTGCAGGAGCTTTTCTTCCGGTGTTAATTCGGCCTTGGCCTTCGGTGACACCTTACCGACGAGAATATCGCCCGGCTTGACTCGCGTGCCGATGCGGACGATCCCCTCTTCGTCGAGATGACGCAGAGCCTTCTCACTGACGTTCGGAATATCGCGGGTGAACTCTTCCTTGCCGAGCTTCGTTTCACGAATTTCGACGTCGAACTCGTCGATATGGACCGACGTGTAAACGTCTTCCTTTACGAGTCGTTCGGAGAGAATAATCGCGTCTTCGTAGTTGTAACCCTCCCACGACATGAAGGCGACGAGAACATTGCGCCCGAGCGCGAGTTCTCCGTTGCGAGTCGCGGCGCTGTCGCAGAGCACCTGATCTTTCTTAACCTTGTCGCCGACGCTGACGATCGGCTTTTGCGTCAGGCAGGTCCTCTCGTTGAGGCCCACGAACTTCCGCAGGTCATATCGCTTGTTATCGACTTCAATACGGGTCGAGTCGACGTAGGTGACTGTCCCGGCTTTTTCAGCCTTGTGGATCATCCCCGAGTTCTCAGCAACGGCCTTCTCCAACCCGGTGCCCACGAGCGGTGGCTCCGCGATTAAAAGCGGAACCGCCTGTCGCTGCATGTTCGATCCCATTAGGGCACGGTTCGCATCGTCGTGTTCGAGGAACGGGATCAGCCCCGCGGAGACCCCGATCATTTGGAACGTCGATACGTCGAGCAGGTCGACCTCCGGCGTCGTCACCCAAACGAACTCACCTTGGTGACGGGCATAGACGCGGTTCTCCGTGATCGTCCCGTCTTTGACCGGCGTATCGCATGGCGCGATAAAGTGCTGCGACTCTTCATCGGCCCGCAGCCAGATGATCTCGTCCGACAGCGTGCCGTCGCTGACTCTGCGATAAGGAGTGATCAGAAAGCCGTAATCGTCAACCCGCGAGAATATCCCGAGACTCGAAATCAGGCCGATATTCGTACCTTCCGGCGTTTCAATCGGACAGATACGACCGTAGTGCGAGAGGTGAACGTCGCGAACTTCGAAGCCCGCTCGTTTCCGGTTTAAACCGCCCGGACCGAGTGCCGAAAGCCGCCGCTCGTGCGTCAGCGTCGAGAGCGGGTTGGTCTGGTCGACCACCTGCGAGAGTTCACTGCGACCGAAGAAATACTCGATCGCTGCCGAAACGCTCTTGGGATTGACCAACGTGCGGGGCGTCATCTCCTCGACGTCCTTGAGGCTCATCCGCTCCTGCACGGTGCGGCGGAGCTTCAGGAAGCCTTTGCGGATTTCTTCGGACGCGAGTTCATCGATCGTCCGCAAGCGGCGGTTACCCAGATTGTCGATGTCGTCGACATGGGCCTCACCCTCGCCGAGGCGGAGGTTGTAGAGGTAGCGGATCGAGTTAATCAGATCTTCCGACCGCAGAATCATCTCCGTGTCGGGAACGTTTTGATTGAACTTCCGGTTGATCCGGAACCGCCCGACGCGACCGAGACGGTAGCGATTAACGTCGAAGAACTTCTCAAAGAACAGATCGCGGGCTTTGTCGAGCGCCGGCGGGTTGCCCGGTCGCAGCCGCTGATAAATTCGAAGCAGTGCTTCCTCGTAGCTCGACGTGCCGTCCTCGGCGATCGTATTGACGAGCAACTCATCTTTCGCGTCAACGATCAGACCGATCTTCTTGATGTCCGACTCAGAGATTTCCTCGGCGATCTTCTGCGAAATGACGTGCCCGCATTCGAGAATGATCTCGCCTTCGCGCTCGTGCCCGGCGGGATAGACGATGTCTTCGGCGGCATACTTGCCGGTGATCTCCTCAACGAACGCGGCTCCCCCGACCTTGGTATCTTTGACTTTGTGAAATAACTCCACGAGTGCGCGGTCGGTACTGAAATTCGGATCCATCGCTCGCAGCAGCGTCATCGCCGAGAACTTACCGCTCTGATCGATACGAACCTGCAGCGTCTGCTTTTTGCTGACGAGGAACTCGATCCAACTGCCGCGCTCCGGGATCACCCGGCACGAGTGATTCGTCTTCGCGTCCCCGGGCTCGCTGCTGAGGATGAAATCGACGCCCGGTGAGCGGTGCAACTGGCTCACGACGCATCGCTCGGCCCCGTTGACGATGAATTCACCGCCGCCGATCATAATCGGAATGTCGCCCAGATAGACCTCTTCCTCGATCGGCTGCTCTTTGACGAGCCGCATCCAAACGCGGAACGGCCGGCCGTAGGTGAGCCGGAGTTGGCGACACTCTTCGGGCGAATAACGGGGCTTTCCAAGCTCGTACTTCACGTACTCCAGCTTGTACTGGCCGTCGTAACTTTCGACCGGGAACACCTCGCGCAAGATCTCTTCGAGACCTTGGTCTTTCCGCTCTCGCGACGAGATATCCAGTTGCAAGAATCGATCGAACGAAACAGTTTGAATCTTCGTCAGATCGGAGAGTTCAAAGTCGGAATCGATACTGCCGAAATTCCGCTTGTCGTCAAAATACTGAATCCGTGTCGCTGGGATCGGCATGCGATATTTACCTGATGAGCACGACGTCGGTGTCGGTGAGTTCGGAGCGAAAGAGGCGACGGACGCGTTTCGCCGGCTGCGAAAACGGAGCCTATTTTATTGGTGCCGACTGCACGAGCAGTCAGCGCACCAGCCGGAGAGCGGGAACAAGTGTCTCGAACAGAGCAATCGGCGATGTAGCGGGCAATGCAGTTGCAGATATTGCGGACAGAATGTCCCATCCACCCCGAGGGTTGCAGAAGCAACCCCAGTGATCTTAGCCGGCTGATGCCGAAACAAAACCTGCAGCGGTGAGTCGACAAATCGACCTCAAACCCACCCGAAGACGCGGAGAACCGTCGCTACCCGAACCGATTTTGATCGACTTCACTGAAAAGTCAAGCAGCGACGGGCAAAATGGCACGCACCTTGCCCGTCGCGCTCGGTTGACAGCGATAACCGATCGGCGAGACCGAACCTATTTGAGTTCGGCTTTGCCGCCCGCATCTTCGATTTCCTTGACGAGCTTTTCGGCATCTTCTTTCGGAATGCCCTCTTTGATCGCCTTCGGAGCACTTTCGACGAGCTCTTTGGCTTCTTTGAGCCCAAGGCCGGTCGCACCGCGAACGACTTTGATCATCTTGATCTTTTCGCCGCCGATGTCGGTCAGCATGACATCGAAGTCGGTCTTTTCTTCGGCCGCTTCAGCGGGGCCGCCATCGCCCGTTCCAGGGGCAACCGCCATCACGGCACCTCCGGCAGCCGGCTCGATGCCATGAACCTCCTTGAGGTAGTCCGAAAGATTCTTCGCTTCGAGCAAGGTCAGGCCGACGATCTTGTCGCCGAGTTCCTTGGTCACGTCGCTGAATTCCTGCACGGGTGCGTCAGTCGCCATAGTCAATTCCCCTTAGTGTTGAGTGGGCTCCGGGTGAAGCCTTCGAGTAAAACATCCGCCGGAGCCCCACGCCCGACGATTGAAAATGTCTCGCCGCAGCCGGCTCAGGCCGTTTCGGCCTCGCCTTCCGCGTCGTCTTTATCTGCAATCTGTTTAATTTGACCTGCCAGAGTGCCGCCGATCCCGAGCATCGCCGCCGAGAGGTTGGCTCCAGGAGAGAGAATCTGCCCTGAGATCTTCGACAGAATTTCTTCCCGGCTCGGGCTCTTGCTCAGAGCCACGACGCCGGCTTCGTCTAGCGACTGCCCTTCGACAGAGCCGCCTTTGATATGCAGCTTCTCGATATCTTTCGCCCACTTCGTGATCTCTTTCGAGAGGGCGACAATATCCTGGCCGCCGTACACGAGCGTCGACGGGCCTTCCAGCACGGGATCAATCCCGCTGACGCCGACCCGCTCCAACGCCCGCCGCGCCAGCGTGTTCCGCACCGAAAGGGCGCTGATCTCTTTTTCCTGAAGAGACCTTCGCCACGAATTCTGCGTGTTCGCGTCGAGGGCGGAACTGTCTACGACGAGCAAATCGGTCGCGCCGTCGAGGCGATCGACGATATCCTCGATTATCATGCCTTTGATGACTTTACTCATCATTCTCTCCGAGAGGCTGGTCGAACAGAACCGGTTCGGTCGACCCGCCCCAAGCTCAATTTTGCGAAGGAATATTTATTACCATGAAACAGGCCGCCTATAGCGCGACCGAAATCCCCGGCATCTGGGTCGCGGTCACGGTGACGCTCCGCATATAGATGCCTTTTTGAGCCGAAGGCTTAGCTGACTCGATATGCTTTAGAATGGCTTCGGCATTGCCGACCAATTGCTCCGGCTCGAACGTCATACGTCCGATGACGCAATGCACGACTCCGCCCTTGTCGTTTTTGAATTCGACCTTACCCGCCTTGTACTCGCGCACGGCGTCAGCGACGTTCGGCGTGACGGTTCCTGCCCGGGGCGACGGCATCAATCCGCGGGGGCCAAGCACGCGACCGAGCGGACCGACGACGCCCATCATGTCCGGAGTGGCAATGGCGACGTCAAAGTCGAGCCAACCGCCCTTAATTTCGTCGGCCAATTCCTTGCCGCCAACCTTATCCGCCCCTGCCCCCTCAGCGACCGCAACGTTGTCACCTTGCGCGAAAACGATGACCCGCTGCGACTTGCCGATGCCGTGCGGCAGCACGATCGCCCCGCGGACGCGTTGCTCATCTTGCTTGGCGTCGATCCCGAGTCGAACCGCCAATTCGACCACCTGATCAGGCTTCGCCGGCGGAACGTTCTTGGGAAGTTGGCCCTGCAATCCCAGCAGAGCGGAGACGGCATCGGCGAGGGAGACGGTGCCCACCTCTTCGGCCTTCTGCCGCAGGTTTTTCATTCTCTTGGAAGTCTTCGCCATCTCTTCTACACCCGATTCTGCCGTGACGCGTCTTAATAAGTTCCACTATCGCCTTTGCCGCCGACTCAGCTGCCGCCGACTCAGCCGACGACGTGAATCCCCATGCTGCGTGCCGTCCCCGCGATGACTCGCTTCGCGGCATCCATCGACCCGGCATTGAGGTCGCTCATCTTCGTCTTCGCGATCTCTTCGAGCTGGGCGTCTGTGACGGTCCCAACCTTATCCGTAAGAGGATTGGCCGCCCCCTTGGCGATCGAAGCCGCCTGCTTAAGCAGCACCGCCGCCGGCGGACTCTTCACCTCGAACGTGAACGACTTGTCTTTATAAACGGTGATGACGACCGGCACGGTCGTGCCGGACATCTCCCGCGTCCGCTCGTTGAACTGCTGCACGAACTGGCCGATGTTGACCTGCAGCGGACCGAGCGCGGTACCGACAGGCGGCGCGGGCGTCGCCTGCCCGGCCGGGATCTGCACTTTGACCTGCCCTGTAATTTCTTTCGCCATGATCAGCTTTCAATAGACCGGCAGTAGTCCCGCCATCTGTGCCGGACAGCCCTGCCGAAGCCGTCCCGTTGTTGAGATAGCGCGCCTCGTCAGACCTTCTCGACCTGCCAGTAGTCGAGTTCGGTCTCCGTAGGACGCCCGAAAATTTCGATCAGGACCACGACCTTCCCGTGAACGTCGTCGACCCCTTCGATGGTCCCCTCGAAGCTCTCGAACGGGCCATCTTTAATCTTGACGATCTCACCGACCGAGAAATCAATTTTGACCTTCGTCGGCTCAGCGTCACCGCTCTCTTCATCTCGCCTGCGACCGAGCATTCGGTCGACTTCTTCCGGCCTCATCGGCGTCGGTTCGCCGACCGCACCGGTGAAGTCTCCGACGCCCGTGGTGTCCCGCACGAGGTACCAAGAGTCGTCGTTCAAGATCATCTGAATCATCATGTAGCCCGGGAAAACTTTTTCCTCGAGCGTCCGTTTCTTGCCGCCTTTGGAGTCGACAATCTTTCGAGTCGGAATCAGTACCTCCCCGAAAAATTCTTCCAAACCCTCACGCTTGATCCGCTTCTCAAGCGCCTGCTTCACCGTTTTTTCACGGTTGCTGGTCACCTTCAAAACGTACCACTGCATTTCCGACTCGGGCGAACCGGAAGGCTCGCTGGAGTCAGAGGATTGTTCGACCTCGGTCTGCACATCCTCGGTTTGCAAGGCGGCAGCTTCGTCGGTCGTTCCGGAGTCTGGAGTCTCATCCATCAGAATCTTTTCGCCGGCAGCAAAAGGTCGGCCAAGACCGCCTCCGCAGTGCGGAGCGGGGAAAGTTCGACATGCTGGCCGAAAGTCGTTCGAAATTCAACCGACCGGGACTGCCGAATTGTACCGGATCGACGGAAATACGGCTCGCAACCGAAAACCCGTACCGAATACCTCGACGCAATTCGCCCGTCGACCGCGAAATAAGCGCCATACGTGCGATGTCAGCAGTCGGTCAAAACTTGACCACGTTGATGGCACGGAATAGCCAGAGCCAAATCGTGTCGTACAGGAATAACATCCCCGCGAGCAGAAACATCACGGCAATGACGACGATTGTGGACCGGTAGAGTTCGGCCCGTGACGGCCAACTGACCTTGTCCATCTCGGCTTCGACCGACACGAGAAAGTCGGCGAACTTCGGATAGTTGACCACCCGAAACGCAATCCAGGCCCCGACCACCGCAAGCAGTGTCGGAATCCCGACGCTGATCCAAGTCTCGTCGAATCGATCGGCCAAAGGCCCCTGACTCAGGATGTAACACCCGATGAATATCACGGCGCACAACGAGAGCACCGTCACCTGACGGACAAGCCGGCCCTGATTCCGCTTATAAAGATTGGCGGATAGAAGTGCGGACCAGATTGATCCAACCGCTTTCGCTTTCGCCATTTCGGCCTCAAATCCCTTAGCGTCGGCATCGCAAGCCGACTTCGCGCATCCTGATGAAAAACACGGGCGGAGAGACTTGAACTCCCAACCTGCGGATTTGGAATCCGCTGCTCTGCCAATTGAGCTACGCCCGTCTAACGAGCAATTAGCTCTCAGCGATCAGCCATTAGCTTCGCTAACCGCTAACCGCTAACCGCTAACCGCTAACCGCTAACCGCTACTTCTTCCGTGACTCTTTGTGCGGAACGTGCTTGCGGCAGAACTTGCAGTATTTCTTTAGCTCCAGCCGCTCGGTCCCGCGCATTTCCTTTTCGACGCGGTAATTCAAATGGTTGCTCTCAGTGCATTGCAACCAGACGTATTCTCGGGCCATCGCTTCAATCCGACTCTGTGTACCACTGGGCTCAATAAAGATACCGAAAGGCCCGCCCCGGTTCACCGGAACGGGCCTCGGTTCAATTCCACAACGAATTCTACTCGAGAATCTTAGTCACGACGCCCGAACCGACGGTCCGGCCACCTTCGCGAATTGCGAAGCGGCTGCCGTCCGTCAACGCGACGGGCTTTTGCATTTCCACTTCGATTTCGACGTTATCGCCGGGCATGCACATTTCTGCGCCGCCGAGCAACTTGACCTCGCCGGTCACGTCAGTCGTTCGAACATAGAACTGCGGGCTGTAACCGCTGAAGAACGGGGTCTTGCGACCGCCCTCTTCCTTGCTGAGACAGTAAATTTCGCCGGTAAACTTGGTATGCGGCGTGATCGTCTTGGGAGCAGCCAGAACCTGACCGCGCTCCACTTCGTCCTTCCTCGTACCACGCAGCAGCACGCCGACGTTATCGCCGGCTTCGCCCTGATCCATCGTCTTCCGAAACGCTTCCACCCCGGTGACAGTCGTTTCCTGGGTGTCTCGCAGACCGATGATCGCGACTTTTTCGCCGACTTTGACGACGCCGGTCTCGATTCGGCCGGTCACGACGGTACCGCGACCTTCGATCGAGAAGACGTCTTCGATCGCCATCAGGAAAGGCTTGTCGGTGTCACGCTCCGGCTCCGGAATGTACGCATCGAGCGAGTCGAGCAGCTCCTGGATGCAGGCGTTGGCCGATTCATCTTCCGGTGTTTCGAGTGCCGCCTTGGCGTTGCCGCGCGTCAGCGGAACGTCGTCGCCCGGGAACCCGTATTTGTCGAGGAGCTCGCGAACTTCCATCTCGACCAATTCGAGCAGTTCTTCATCGTCGACAAGATCGACCTTGTTCATGAAGACCACGAGGGCCGGGACGTTGACCTGACGGGCGAGCAGAATGTGCTCGCGAGTCTGCGGCATCGGGCCGCTGTCGGCCGCAACGACGAGGATGGCCCCGTCCATCTGGGCGGCCCCGGTGATCATGTTCTTGACATAGTCGGCGTGTCCCGGACAGTCGATGTGAGCGTAGTGCCGGGTTTCCGACTCATACTCGACGTGACTGACGGCGATCGTGACGGTCTTGGTTTCGTCACGCACGGTACCACCCTTGGTGATGTCCGCGTACGAAATCGCGGGCGCAAGCCCTTTTTTGGATTGCACCATCACAATTGCCGCGGTGAGCGTACTCTTGCCGTGGTCGATGTGTCCGATGGTGCCGACGTTAACGTGCGGCTTTTTCCGCTCAAAGACTTCCTTAGCCATAATTACCCTTCTCGCTCTTCATCTTCACTGCGGTCAGCCGGCAACTTCGATGGAAGGCCGGGGGAAATCTCGATATATCGACAGGGTGCTTCGACCTCCGAAGCCAATCCTACCCCGCCTTGTCTTCGATTCGCCGCCCGCAGACCGGTTGGCCGATTCGACCACGACTACCGAAAGCTGCTGAAGGGATTTGAACCCTTGACCTCGTCCTTACCAAGGACGCGCTCTACCCCTGAGCTACAGCAGCGCGGATTGCGATCGAGCGCGACATCATGCCCGAAGCGATCGATCGCGAAAAGCGTCGCGACCCATTTTTTCTTCGAACCGCCGCCACACCGACCACTGCATCTGCCCAACGTCGCTTCTGCTCAGCAATCCAAGTCGCCCGCGCCACGGGGTGGCGGGACGACTTCAACTCGTCACTACTGCTAAAGCGGGTGAAGGGAATCGAACCCTCACAACCAGCTTGGAAGGCTGGGGCTCTACCATTGAGCTACACCCGCGGGCGTTCGCCCGATGATCCGTGCTGCCGCACGAAACTCGTGACGGACTGTCTCGATAATTATCGCTGCCGAAAAAAGACTCGGACAATCCAAGGCATTTCTCTCGACTCTCGGCAATCAACTCTCAATCTTCGAGTGGGGGTGGGAGGATTCGAACCTCCGAAGGCTGAGCCACCAGATTTACAGTCTGGCCCATTTGACCGCTCTGGAACACCCCCGTGTTCCGACCCTCGATTCAAAACCGCAAAGTCGTGAAATATCGTCTCTAATTTGCATTGAACCTTTGACCGAACGACCACAGCCGCATCGGTCAAAATCGCAGGAAAGCTAGCGGTGGGACTCGAACCCACAACCTCCGGTTTACAAAACCGGAGCTCTGCCAATTGAGCTACGCTAGCGGCTTCGGTCCTCCGGCGGAGGCTCGACACTATAGCGAACGTGCAAACTGACGCAACCCGGAAGCCGTTCGTATGACAGTCGATACGTCGCAATTTCGCGCATCTCGTCACGGACACAAAGCGGACCAAGCCGGTTCACATCGGTCTCACCGCCATCCAACCGATCACGACACGACCGCCCCGGCAACACGCGGAGAGATTCATCGAGAAAAGCCGCTGAGATCGATCTGACGTGATCAATCCCAACGGCTTATGTAGCGACTTGCGAAACTTCTCGGCCGGAAAAGTCAGACGATTCCGGGAATGTCGAGGCGTTCGTCCTGCGCGATTTTGCGGAGTTTCCGCAGCGCACGCGATTCGAGTTGCCGGATCCGCTCCTTGGTCACGCCGAAGCGATGGCCGACCTGCTCCAACGTCAGCGGCTCTTCGTGATAGTCGAGACCATACCGAAATTTAATGATGTCACGCTCTCGTCCGTCGAGACGCCCGAGAATGTCCATCACCAAACCGTGCTGCTGCGTATTTCGCAGCTCCTGCTGGTACTGGCTGACATTGTCGTCCGGCGAACCTTGAAAGACTTCCTCTTTGCCGGTTCGGTAACGGTCGAGCCGTTTGTGCTCGGCCGGAATCGACCGTGAGAAGTTCTTGACGATCGCCCAAGTCGCATAGGTCGAGAACTTGTTGCCCTTCGTGTAATCAAACTTCTCAACCGCTCGAATCAACGACATATTCCCGTCGCTGACCATCTCGAAGAAGTTGCTGGTCGCACTGACCTGCTTCTTCGCGATCGAAACGACAAGCCGCAAGTTGCTGCGAATCAGGAAATTCTTGACGTCATTCGCTTCGTTGAGAAAGTGCTCCAACTCGTCCATTTCCGATGCTTTCGGCGCATCATCCATCAACTTGGCCTGCAAAGCGGCCGCCCGGTACCGCAAGTAGTTCAATTTGCGGAAGTAATACTGCTCCTCCTCCCGAGTCAGCAACGGGATCGTGTACAGACTCGCGAGATACGGAGGCAACCCGGAAGGCGCTCTCGAGACACCCTTTTTCTTCTTCACGTCGGGTGGCTCGCCGAGAATCAACTCATCGGCGCCGACCTCGTGGAACTCGGGCGAGTCCATGTAGTCGATCGGCTCCGAGAGTAATCGCTCGGCGCGAATCTCGTTGACGATCCGATAAACACTCGACTTCGTCCGGCAGAATTGCTTCGCCAGTCGTTCGATCGAAACCCCGCGCCGGTGCTTCGATGCGATCTCCTGCTTCTGCTGGTCGGTCAGCTTCGACGAGGCGTTCGGGAATACGGCGGGACCATTCCCCTTCTCGTCGTGCTGGCGAATCGTGTAGCGAATTGTCTCCGGGGAGCGGTTGAATCGCTTGGCGAGTGACCGACTCACCTCAGCCGGGCACCCACCCTCGCGGGCCAAGGCTCGGGCCGCGTCAACGATTTCGTCCTTCTCGCTCCCGGTCAGTTGAGTGAACCTTCGGCCTCGTTCGATCTCGTCGGGGTGATTTCGGACGAATCGATCGACGGACGAACGTGTGAAAGCCACGCGCCGGCGATCGCCGACCTTCATCCGCCGGCTGACGAGCCCGCGATCGCGCCAACGATCGATCGTCTTTGTCGAAACCTGAAACTCGCGGCTCAGATCATCGACCGTGAAGACGTCTTCGCCGACCTCGTCAGACGACTGGTTCACCGTCTCAGACATATCTTCCACAAAACGTCGCAAATCGCGGATCGCCAGTTCGCCTTCAATCGCGTGCTCGACATCCGAGTCCGAACGGTCTTTGCCCGCCTCATCGCCCACAATTTCGGCAATCAGATCGGCGGCCTGATACTTCGAATCAGAATCGAGCTTCCCGGCGAGACGCTCAGCGCGCTCCAATCGACGCAGCGCAGTCAGTGCGTCGTCCGACTCCGCGAGCAGCGACTCGACAGCTTGTATTTGGTAATTACTCATCAGTTTGATCCTTGCCGAGGGTGTCAAGCACCTGGTCAGACGACGATCTCCTCAAGCCGCCCTCAGTATCAATACGCATAATTCAGACAGTTGGTTTGCAAAAACGTTCGCGAGCGAGGAATTTTGTTGCAGGTGCAATGAATTCATGTACGTCTGTTGGACGAACAGTCGCCGCAAGTTGTTGTTCCAACATGTTTTGAGGCGACAGACCGCCTTTGCGATGACGGACAAGAAATTTTGCTCGATCTTTCTGGCGTTACTTGAGATCGAATTTCAGCGAAATTCGTACCGCGATTGGCCGAAGGATCGGTGACTTACTACGATCTGGGGGCCACACCCAACTTCGGCCCGCCCCACCGTTGTCACGAAAGCAGGATCAGATGCCTCGGATCGCCCTCATTGCAGCCGCCCTTTTGATTCTTGTCGGAATCGTCGGATTCGCGGCGACCGGAGCGAAAACTTCTTTAATCCCGGCCATTGCCGGGGTGCTGATTGGCATCCCGGGGGCCATCGCGCTGAAAGAATCGTTCAGGATGCACGCGATGCATGCAGCGGTACTGTTCGGCCTGCTCGGTGCGCTGGCACCGATCGGGGCGTGGATCGGTCGAGGATTCGGCAGTCCGACGGCCGTCGCCAGTCAGGCAGCGATGCTCGTGATCTGCGCGGTCTTCGTTGCTTTGTGCGTCAAAAGCTTCATCGATGTCCGCCGAGCACGAACGAGTGGCGACTCGGGCGAGTAACTCCATCGCTTCGCCCGAAATCGCCTACTCTCCCCCTCTTGCACACTTCTATTTCTCTGCCAGCGAAGCGCGATCGGCGAGTTCGACCCGCAGCGTCATCATTCGACCGTCGCGATAGACCTTCAGATCAATCCGCTTGCCGACCGGCGTCAGGCTGACGAGATTGATCAGGTGGTTTTCGTCCTGAACGTCGATCTCACCAAACCGCAGGATGACGTCGTCGCGCTGCAGGCGAGCCTTCGCCGCGGGCGTGTTGTCGTAGACGAGAACCACGCGTGCTCCGCGGACTCGATCGAGATTAAAGCGGCGGGCCGTCTCCGGATTGAAATCGGGATCGAGTTTGACGCCGAGGAACGAGCGGTTGACCCGCCCGTGCGTCACGAGTTGATCGACGACGCGGCGAGCCAGATTGCTCGGGATGCTGAACCCGATCCCTTCGTTGCCGCCGCTGTTCGAGGCGATGGCCGTGTTAATTCCGATCACGCGGCCCCGCAGGTCGACGAGCGGCCCGCCACTGTTGCCGGGATTGATCGCGGCATCGGTCTGAATGAAATCCTTATTGAGGACGCCCGAATCAGAGCCGAGTTCCAGCGACCGCCGCCCCTTGGCGCTCACGATGCCGAGGGTCACCGACTGGCTCAAACCAAACGGACTGCCCAGTGCCAACACGAAGTGCCCGATATCGAGCGCCTCGCTATCACCCCAGGCCGCCGGGGGGACGTTCGGGTCTTTCAACTGCAGCACCGCAATGTCCGATGCCGCGTCTTCCCAAGTTCGAACAGGAATCACGGTGCGGCCGTCCGAGAGACCGACGGAGATGTCTGCCAATGCGGCGCTGCCAGCGATGACATGACGATTTGTGACGACGATCGCTCCGTCGACGGCTTCGTGCCGCATGATCACGCCCGATCCGGTCTCTTCGACCGACCCTCCACGGGAATCTTTGCGACGGCTTTGAATATGCACGACCGCCGGACTGGTCAGCCGGGCGACCTTTGCCAAAGCGGTGCCACCGTCAACAAGCGGCCGGGTTTCCCCATCGAGATCCGCGTAGAGCCGGGCGGCTTCATCAAACGACAATGTCGTTGCATGAGTGGGGGCCAGCCCCTGCCCGATCACGATCCCGAGGCCGATTCCGACACCCAGTGTCAGCACACTCCCGATTCCCCGGGTCAGCAGTCGCGTGAAGCCTCGTGACATAAAATCCCCTCATCGGCTCAGAAAACCTGTTGGCGGATCCATCCGTCACACCCGCGACTGTCGTCTCGCCGGTAGCCCATCCTCGGTGCCGTTAGTCATTTTGGCCGGAGATTGACAAAGGGCAATCAAAACTTGAGGAATTTCCCGCCACGGACCTTCCGCCCCGGCAAAGGGCCGTCAGAGTTTCGCCCGCCGTTACCGTCCGAACAGCGGGGAGTCACCGCGGGGGCAACTGCGTTGAGCCTGCCGATGAATCGGATTCGATCGCCCGTGCCGGAAGTGCCAGTCGGGCCCACAGCAGCGGGTGATCGGAGGCCGTCGTCTGTTCCATGCCCGCATCTTCGACAGTCACCCCTCGCACTAAAATGTGATCGATCAACTGATCAGCCTGCTCGAGGCCCATTTCGGTCGCCGCATCGATCGCCCCGGCAGCGATCAATTCGGAGAGAATCTCGTCGCCGATTTGTGCGTTCAAATCACCGGCCAGAATACAGGGCGTCTCGGTGGCCATGAACAACTCGCCCAAAATGCGAAGGTGCTCCGAGTTGTCCTCTTGCGAATCGGCATGGACGGAGATGATCCGAAACTCACGCTCCCCCCAAGGCACCGTCGTCACGGCTGCCCCCCGAAACCCCTTTTCGCGAGAACAGGGGAGCGGAATTTGGACAATCGATTTCGGTATGAATTCGAGAAGCAATGCGTTGCCGACGTGATCGTGCCACCATCGGCGCTCGACCGGCAGAAAAAAAGAGTTGAGGCTCAACAATTCGCCGAGCCGGTCGACCGTCGAGCCGCTTCGTCCGAAGGGGTTGGGTACTTCGTTCAGGACAACGACATCAGGATCTTGTGCGGCGATCAGTTCTCGGATGCTCGGCATCGAAGCCGAATCGATGTCGTCTTTGCCGTAATGAATGTTGAAACTCACCAGATTCAGCGATTGATCCGCGGGAATCGCCGATTCGTTCTGCGAGAACCAACTCCGCGGCTCTGCCGGTTTCCGCTGTGAGCCATCGATCACGAACATGACAACCGCTCCTGCGATCAGTCCGCACGTCAACAGAATCGAATCCCGCCGTGCTCGCCGTGGGACGTTCGCATCACTTTCGGCGGGATTTTCCGTTTGATCCGGCATCTGAGTCGATCCATCGTCGATTCGTTAATTCAGTGGACGGGTCAGCGTCCGGCGGCATCTTCGCCGACAGCGCCGCGACCCGCCAGCGTCTGCTGCGGAGTTCAATCGCGATTCACCTTCACCGATTCCGCCTCCGTTTGGTACGACTCCGCTGCCTGAAACTTTTGCGGAGCCAACCGATGAGCAGTGAACTCGATTCCAACAAGCCGAACACCGAGAGACGAACAACCATTATGTTGTTCTCGTGTCTGCTCGGCGGAGCGCTGGCTCCCGTTGTGTGCTCGGTGGTCGCCGAGTTTGGCGTCAGTCAAGCGGCGGCGGTTGTTGAACCGCTCGATCGCGAGTCGCTGGCGTTCGACGAATATCTCGTGAACGCCACGGAAGTTCGCGGCGCGGGGACGTTGGCAGCCCGATATCGATTTACGAACCGTGGCGACGAGCCGGTTCAAATTGAACAATTGAAACCGAGCTGCGGTTGTCTCGCTCCCAAGTATCCCGAAGGCGAGATCGCACCGGGTGAGACGGGAGAGGTCATCCTCCGTGTCGACACGCTGAACGAAAAACCGGGCGCGAAGCATTACTACTCTGACGTGTTTTACCGAACCGCCCAGACAGATGACGCCCCGATGCAATCGGCGCGCGTCCATCTGAAATTTGTGATCGATCGTCCTGACATCACTGTCGAACCTCGGGGCATGACGTTTTATCAGAATGCGACCGAAGCGACCGAGCAGCAGCTCGTCATCACGGATCACCGCGAAGAACCGTTTCGCGTGATCGAGGTCATTTCCTCGTCGCCGGCCGTCTCCGCGGAAGTGGTCGAAGCGGGCGCCGCGTCCGCTCCGGGAAGACACGTATTGATCGTCAGGGCTGAACCGATCGACGACGGAGGCGACGTGCAGGCATTCCTGACGGCCAAGACCGACGATGATCGACATCCGCTGGTCCGCATCCCGATCTATGTCCGCAGCACCGCCGCGTTAATGCCCGGCAACGTCAGCGAATGACCGCCTTAGTGCGACGCTGACGGAACATCCATTCCAGTAGGCCATCGTCTTCGGAATAGGCCGGCTCCCAACTGCGATGACCGACGCCGCGATATTCGCGGTAGACCGGATCGCCGCCAGCCGCTTTCAGTGCTGACACCATCTTTCGTGAGCGTTCGACAGGGACGATGTCGTCCTGATCACCATGCGCGGCCCAGATCGGCAAATGGGCGATTCTTCCGGCTTCGCGTTCGTCGCCGCCACCACAGATCGGGGCGACGGCGGCGAAGTAAGCGGGATCGACCATCGCGAGATACCACGCTCCATACCCGCCCATCGACAGGCCGGTCAGATAGATACGTTCCATATCGATCGGCTGCTGATGTCTTTCGAGTTCGACGACTTCTATCGCCGCTCGCAAATTCCGGCCGACAGCCGCCTTTAGCGGTACGGACTCGCGAGCTGCCCAATCGGTCTGCGTCCACTTTTCGTCGGCCGGACACTGCGGCGCGATCACGAAGCACGGATGCTTCGCGCGGAACTCCGGCGCGAGTATTCGCGCGAAGAAATACTTCTCGATCATCACTGTCGGATCGTCGCCGCGCTCTCCCGACCCGTGCAGAAACAACACGAGCGGGTATTTCCGCTCCGGTTCGATCTTCTCGGCGCCAGCAAAGAGATAGCGGTAATTGCGTCCGTCAGTGCGCAATAAATTACGCATCTCCCGGACTTCAATCAGCGAGCGATAATCTGTCGTCTCATTCATACGTGTCGCCCCCTTCCCCGATCTCTTTCAACAAGCCCGCAGCGCAAGCAAGGGATTCCGCTCAACAAAGCTTCAACTAATACTGCGCCGTCTCTTCGCGGCCTTCACGTTAATCTCGATCGTAGTCGACGTGAGGTCCATCACACTCCTATAGCCTTGAGCCGATTAAGCCACCGACTTCGAAGAGATCGCTCGTCAATCAAACGCACGATTTTCGCCGCGGAAGTAACGACATGCGATTCCATCTTGACGCGTAGCGGCCGATCGAACTAGCTTCCGGCTCCTCTCTCTGACTGATTTCCCCTTTCCAATTCGCCGCGCTTTCGAACGGTCTCCAGACCGATATCGCCATGCGCTTTCATCCATCGCTCACCGCTCATGCGGTGTCGTTCATGCTTTGCATGATCGTCGCCAACATGGCCGCGGCCGACGAATCGACACCTGACGACTTCGCGCCATTGGGCGTGACGGTTGACGGCGTGCTGCTGCTGAAGTCGGAGCGTCTGATCGAAGGACGCCTGATCGCCGGCCACGACAGCTACGAAGTCATCCGCCCCAACGGCACGATGACGGTGCCGCGGGTCAACGTCTACTTCGCGGCGGCGACGAAACATGCCGTCTACCAACGGCTGTCGCGTGAAGTTCAGCCGGAGACCGCGAGTCGGCGGGCGGCCCTCGCCCGGTGGTGCGTCAAAGCGGAACTCTACGGCGAGGCCGTGATCGAACTGCGGCGGGCTTTGGAGCTCGAACCGCATCGCGAAGACATTAAGCGAATGCTTGAAAGGCTCGATACGATCCTCGCGGACGACGATCAAATCGGGCAGCGATATCGTGAGCCGCTTCGCACCGCCTTCGACCCCTTCATAACGCGGACCGTTTCGGCAGGCGGATTACCGACTGAATTGGCGGAAGAATACACGCGAACGATTCAGCCGATTTTGCTCAACAGTTGCGCTAACGCGTCGTGCCACGGCCGACCGAACCACAGCGAATTCTATCTCGACCGCACGACCCTTCGTGAACGTCGACGCGGATCGTCGACCGAGTCGAACCTTGCGGCCGTGCTGAGCCAACTGAACAAGACCGATCCGAAACAGAGTCCGCTGCTGACCGGCGCGTTCAATGCGCACGGCGGAAGCCGGTCGACACCGATTAGCGGGGCCCACAGCCAATCGATTCGGAAAACACTGACGAAATGGGCGATCGCTGCCGCAAAAGAATTGCCCGACCCGCCGACGGAAACGACGGAGACGGTTCAGGCAAGTGGCGTCATCTCTGCCAGCTATTCCAAACCTGACGATCAGGTAAGCCGATCCGGGCTGACCGCCGCGTCATTGGAATCGAACCCAACGGGATCGAATTCCGCTGCGCCCGATTCCGCTTTGCAACGTTCGTTTCAAACAGACTCGGCCGTCGATCCGTTTGACCCGGCCGTTTTCAACCAGCGACACGGTCCGGGCGAATGAGCCCACGACGAATCTTCGACAGACAACAAAAACAAAGAACGAAACCACTGCGGCATCTTCTGCCAATCGAGCAGCCGCGTGAAACCAACAAGCCGACAATCGGCTCGGGAGAGAGTGCATGAACGTTCGCCATAACATGCCGAACCAATTGACCCGTCGCTTCGCGATCCTTTCGGTGCTCGCGGTCGGAACGATCGCCGGCGTCGGATGCACGACACCAATGCCGTTTTCTGCCGGTCGACTGCCATACGGCTTTGCGCAAAAACGCGAAGCGCTCGGCGATCCGTTTCGCGATCCGGGAATGATGAACGGAGGCAGTTCGGGGGCTGCCGCGCGTGTGGCTTTGGACGACACTCCCACGCCGCAGACCGCAGAGTTCCAAGCCACTCGATCGAACGCGTCGATGGCCGCGGCTTTCGCTCGTGAGAATGAACGAGCCGCCGAACAGATTCCGTCGTCCGTGACCCCGTCATCAGCGTATCCGACAACCGCGTCTCGTCATGTCGCAGTCAAAACGTGGGGAGATATGCCCGCCGCACCACCGCGTCAAACGGCCATGCGTCCGGCTCCGCCGGCTGTCGCTGCGGCTGGCAGCACCCAGCGCCCGCCCGCGGCGACCGAATCGAACCCGTTCGCCGATTTCGATGCCACTTTCGAACGCGTTGCCGAAGTGCAGCCGCGGTCGAGCGGGATTCAACAAACCGGTCATCAGGCCGAGCGTATGCAGACCAGCCAATATCAGCCCGGTCAGACAATGCCGGTGGTTCAATCGGCCGGAATGTTCCGGACAGAGAACCGAAACACCACGGCGTCGATTCAGCCGAGATCGCCCCACCCGGTCGATCGCACGGCATTCGGCAAGGGCGCTTCGACTGTCTGGCCTTCCAACAGTTGCACCCCGGCCGCCGGTCGCGCCGCGGGTTGCCAATGCACGCCAGTCTGCAAATGCGGTCCCAATTGCCAGTGCGGACCGGCGAGCAGTTGCGGAAGCGGGAGTTGCGGAAGCGGCACTGGGAGTTGCGGCACCGCCTGCCCGACCGAAACATCGAACACCCTCGCGTCCGCGACCGAAGGCGATGTCAATCCATTCGCGGCGCTCGACGACAAACCGCTCGTCAACTCATCGCAATCGCTGCGCTCCGCTCCTAATAACGTGCAATCGACGCCACATGTGGAGATTGATGACGAGAACTGGCGACCGGCTTCAGAACGCCCGCGGACGTCGTTCAGCGATGACTTTCTGCCGCCGGTGCGATGATCTCAGCGGGGGCATCGGCAAGTAGCTTGCTTAAGAGATCTTCGCCGAAGCGATCGCGGATCACATCAAGTCCGACCAGTCGTTCCGCCAGCCCTTTGGGCCGGTGCATGTCGAGCGCGATGACCTTATAGCGTCCCTCGTCGAGCAATCTGAGGGCCCGCTCCTGCAGTCCCGGCATATCTCGGCCGCCGATCGGTTTCAGGTTCCCCTGCAGCCAAACGCCACGCTCGCTCAGATCGTCGATCAACCGATGCCATTCGGCTTCATCGATCGGCATGCGCTCAGGGTGGGCCAGGATCGGTTGGTAGCCATTGTCTTCCAAATAGTCGATCGCTTCATCGCAATAGTCTTCCCAGTGCGACCACGTATCGACGAGTACGCAGCGGCCATCTCCCAATGACGGCACGCCGTGCTGCTGAAACCAACTGACCGTCAACGGCTGCAGACGGACCTCACCGCCGGTGAAAATTTGATAGTCGAGGCCCTCCCGCCGCAGCGCCTGCCGCAACAACGTGGCCTGCTCATGCACGAACGATGGTGTGATCGTGGGAAGTTCGGCCACGCACATGTGAGACGTGCAGACCGTCCCGCCGAACCCGTGGTCCATCAATGTCCGAACACACCTGATCGACTCAGACAGATTGACACAGCCGTCGTCGACACCGGGCAGCATGTGGGAGTGAATGTCGAGGAACATCGTCTTTAGCTCTCAGCCGTCAGCAAAAAGAGGATGGTGTTCAGATTGAAAAATCGCACGCACGCAGGGGCCACGCGAAGGTCGATCAACTGCCTCATGTCAATTTACTCTTCGCCAGATGCCGAGAGCTGATAGCTAAGAGCCGACAGCTCATTCAAAACCGATATCCCGGTTTCGGACCAAAGGGAGACTGCGTCAGGATTTCGGCCCCTTCTTCGGTGATGACCACGGTGTGCTCAAACTGGGCCGAGAGTTTGCGATCGGTCGTCCGGATGCACCATTCGTGATTGCCCGATTTGCGAGTCTCCCACCGGCCTTGATTGAGCATCGGCTCGATGGTGAAGACCATGCCGGGTCGCAGGATTTCTTTGGCTCCGGACGGATGCGGATAATGCGGGATTCCCGGTTCCTGATGGAATTCGGTCCCAAGGCCGTGGCCTTGGTACTCACGAACGACGCTGTAGCCGCGATATTTCGCGAACAGGTATATCGCGCGACCGATGTCGAAGATCGTCCCGTACGGTCGCGCCGCCCTGATGCCGACATGCATCGCATCAAACGCCGCCTGCACGAGACGGTGTGACGACTTCGCACACTCGCCGACGAGAAAGGTCTCGCTGCTGTCGCCGTACCAACCGTCGACAATCGTCGTGGCGTCGATGTTGACGATGTCACCATCTTTGAGAACGTCTTGCTCGTTCGGAATCCCGTGGCAAACGACGTCATTGATGCTGGTGCAGATCGTCTTCGGGTATCCCTGATATCCCAGACAGGCCGGCTTGTGACCATGGTCGACGGTGTAGTCGTAGGCGATCTCGTCGAGTTCTTCGGTCGAAATCCCTGGCAGCACGTACCCGCGGAGATGATCGAGCAGTTCGGCATTGAACTGGCACGCGGTGCGGAGCTTTTCGATTTCCACCCCGGAATAGATCGGGGCTCCGGCGGGGGGCGCCAATTGCTGCGTCATCAGTCGTACATCCCTGCGGACCGGAATGGAGTTCGGACTATTCTGAGGCAGGTCCCCCGGCGGTGCAACGCGGCGACGGAAACTGCAAGCATTCCAATTTGAACGGCACGTTTGACGGGAACGCAGAGTCGAAATGCCTCCGCAAACCCAAATGGCGAGAGGGCCTGTCGTCCCACTCGCTGACATAAGCGGATCGTGCCCGCCGCCAGACAACGTCAACTTTCTGGATTGTAAAGCAATCGCCCGCAGGAGCGGCAGAACACAAATTTCCCGACGTTGAGATCTATCGCGATTTGCGGCGAAACCATCGTGGAACAGGTGGTGCAGGCTTTGTTTTCGACCGGTGCCAGCGACGTCGCTCCGTGCGTCTCGATCAAGCGACGGTAGTCGACGCGCAGCTTGTCCGGAATGATTTTCTCCGCCTCGGTCAATTCAAGCGCTAATTGGGCCAGCTCGCTCTCCAGGTCCCCCTGCTTCGCCTTCACTTCCGCTTCAAATTTCTTGACCTCTTCTTCCGCCTCTTGCTTCTCGCCCTCGACGCGGCTGATGCTTTCTCCCAGCAGGTCAACCCGCTCGAGAGTTTCAAGTATCTCGTCTTCGAGGACGCTGTTGGCCATTTGGTCGGCCTCCATCTGCGACTTGACCGCGTCAAACTCGCGATTGCTCGAAGCCTCGTTCAGCTTCCCTTTCAGCGCGAGAATCTTGTCCTCGTTCGATCGAAGCTGCAACTGTTTCTGATCGGCAAACTTGCGAGCGTCGGTCAGTTTGCCCTTGAGTTCATCGATCTGAGCCGCTTTCTCCGTCGCCAGCTTTTTCTTAACGCGAACGAGTCTCGGGCCGCGATCGATCTCGCTCCGAATGCGGTGCATTGCTGTCAAAATCTGATGCAACCGCCGTAGCGCGCTGCCTGTCTCACTCATCAAGTCACTCCGTCACGAGAGCAGCCGGCAAGGTCATCGCGGCCGGTCGAGCTATCATGGCGTCCAGTCAATGGACTCACTTTGAAATGATCAATCGCCCCGAGGGCCATCATGGACGCATTCGCGTCGAAAGTCACGCGCGTCTGATCGTCCGGCCGCGAGTCGCTTCCGACTTCGCCAAGCAAGGCCATTGCCGCTATCGATCATCGACGAGCGCAAAAAGAAAGACGCCGGGCCATTGCGGTTCCGGCGTCGTTGGGAAGTGATCAGTTCGTCGTAGCGTCGTGGCCGACCGTGACACGCCGTTGAGCGGGCATCGGTCCGGGAGCGCCGGCCCGGGAAGGGAGGGGGACCTTCCCGGGCACGGCCCCACGGGTGTCGGTCGAACCGACGGGTTTCGTTCGCGAAGGGCCAAGAGTTAGTTGGCCGATCACGTGACGCAATCAGCAGTCAGTGACCTATGCAGGCTCAGTGGCAAGCCGAAGGAGCACAGCATTCCGGCTCAGCCGGAGCACAGCAGGTCGGCTCACAGGGAGCACAGCAGGTCGGCTCACAAGGAGCACAGCAGGTCGGCTCAGCCGGAGCGCAGCAAGTCGGCTCACAAGGAGCACAGCAGGTCGGCTCACAAGGAGCGCAGCAGGTCGGCTCGCAAGCAGGAGCACAGCAGCTAGGCTCACAAACAGGAGCACAGCAGCTCGGCTCACAAGCAGGCGCACAGTCGCAGCCGCAGCCCTTGTTCTTCTTGAAGATTCCGCCAAGACCCTTGAAAGGGTTCGGAAGGCTGAACTTCTTCTTCAGGCTGCATCCACCACATTCGGTGGGGCAGCATTCGACGGGAGCGCAGCAGGTCGGCTCACAGGGAGCGCAGCAGGTCGGCTCACAAGGAGCACAGCAGGTCGGCTCAACGGGAGCACAGCAAGTCGGTTCGCAAGCCGGGGCACAGTCGTAGCCGCAGCCTTTGTCTTTGCTGAACATGTCGAGCAAACCGGCGTCAGCTGTGCCAAATCCGGCACAACACAGCGCGATCGCAGCAGTCAGGGTCAGGTACTTCATCTCTCCGTGTACTCCTCGAATTTTTCGCGGGAACGAAACGGCCGTGAGGAACTCCCGGAACTTGTGTTCTTGGTTCGACCAGGAACACCCGAGAGGGCCCGTCTGAAAATGTGGGCCATGTCTGTCTCTGTTTTCGTCCGATGCAAACGGTGTCCGAAGTCCCAACGCTTGATTTCGCGCCTTCGTCCCCCTGTGATTCCACCTAGTCCGGTTGTAGCGGTTGTATTGCGGCTCGACTTTTCAACTCTGCCGTTTTTGGTTGGAGTTCCGGTTTGTTCGGGCCGATCGCGAGAGGCGTTTTCGCCAGTGCCGACCCCAAGACTCTTCGACCCACAAGCAAACGATCGACACTCGATCGGCGCGAGCGTTTTCATGCCTGAGCTCGACATAGGAGCCGGCAATCGCTGCTGCCGACGCATCACGCCGCGACATAGCGGTGCTTCGCCCCGGTCGTTTACCGGAAAGCACAAGGCAATTGCCTCAATGTCCGAGTATGCAATCGCCGAGCGCCCGAATGCAGAGCGACTCGAAACCAATGCCGGACGTTTCAGCCATCCGCGGGTACTGGCTCTTTGCTGAGAAGCCGGGGACGGTGTTTATTTCCAAGACGAACATTTGCCCGGACGAATCCTCACGCACGTCAACACGTGACATCCCCCGCGCTCCCGCCGAGCGGACTGCATCCTTTGCGAGAGGGATCAGTCCCACGGGAATGCCCGACGCGGACGGCGACATCGGCTCGAACGGGGACGCCACGCTGGAATACTTGCGAGTATAGTCGAATAGGCCAGCCGTCTCGTCCGTGGTGATCCGGTTCACGCCGATACAGTCCGAGTCGTAGAAGCCGACGGACCATTCCGGTCCCGCAAGAAACGGCTCGACCATTACTTCGCATCCAAAGCGAAGGGCATCGTGAATTCGAGGAGCGAAGTCGCTGAACCGATCGACCCGCCCGACACCCAGGCTCGATCCCGAAGCGGTCGGCTTGACGACCAGTGCCTTGCCGCCGAACTGCCGCCAGATTGAATCCAAATCAAGACGGTCTACGAAATCGTGACCAATGACCGCGAAGGGTGCGGTGCGAACCCCTTCGGCGACCCAACGGGTCTTCAGCCGCGACTTTTCGAAAGCGATCCGCGATGCATCCGAAGCCGACCCGGTGAACGCAACCTTGTTGCGCTCCAGACGCTGTTGAATCCGGCCATCCTCGCCGAACGCCCCGTGCAGTGCGACAAAAACGAGAGGGCGGCTTGATCGAAGCTCATCGATTACTCGAAACGCTTCGGATTCGTCGGTCCCGGGATCGACAACGTCTGCTGCGATTCCCGCTCTACGCAGAGTGACTTCGATTGACGCTCCGCTGAGCAGACTGATTTCGCGTTCGGCTGAGCAACCGCCGGCAAGCACGACGACGCGACGACTCCGCAATATCTGCGCGAGGCGTTTAATTTCCGCCGACGTCACCAACGGTTGACTTCAACTTCGAGTTCGACGCCGAGCTGGTCAGCGACTTTCGAGCGAGCCAAATCAATCAGCCGAGAGACATCGTCTGCCGTCGCCCCGTCGTCCGTGATGATGAAATTGGCGTGACGGTCGCTGATCGTCGCTCCGCCGATCCGCGTCCCCTTGAGACCGGCCCGATCGATCAGCTCTCCGGCACTCTTGCCTCTTGGATTCTTGAAGATGCAACCTGCGGATTGGAAAGCGAACGGCTGCGATGTCTTTTTCGCAATCCAAATTTTTCGCATCCGCTTGGCGATCTCGTCCGGGTCGCCGGTACCGAGTTCCAACTCGGCATCGAGAATGACGAGTTCATCAAGGCTGCTTTCGCGATAACCGAATTGGAGTTCATCGGCCGTGCGGGTAAATATCTCGCCGGCAATCGTCATGACGGTCGCTCGTCTGATGAAGCGACCGATGTCACCCTGTCGCCCTCCAACGTTGCCGTGCAGTGCCCCGCCGACCGTCCCGGGTATGCCGGTCAATGCCTCCAGCCCGACGAGCCCCTGCTTGACCGTCCGAGAGACCAGGTGCGACAACGGCATCGCGGCCGAGCAACGGACTCGGCCCCCTTCCGTTTCGAACGAGCCGAAGTTGTCACGCGGCAATCGGATGACCGCTCCGCTGACGCCGTCGTCAGAGATCAAGAGATTGGAGCCACCACCCAGCAAACGGACCGGGATGCTCTGCTTGTGACAGGCCCGGACGATCTGCTGCAACTCATCAACCTCCCTCGGCTCGACAAAGAACTGGGCGGGGCCGCCCACTTTGAGCCAGGTGTGAGGAGCCAGCGGCTCATCCTGCAACGTGATGTCGGCGAAGTCGTCGGGAAATGGCATCGTGCACTCGGTCGATCGTTCCAGCTCCGAGCGTCAATAACACATCACCCGGCGCGGTAGCATCGTCCAAAGTCGTCACAATGCGGTCAAGCGACTCGATCAGACACCCCGCTGTGCCACTGCGATTTATTTGCGACACCAATCGCTCAGCCGAAAGAGCCGCATCGGAATCCGACTCGCGAGCTCGAAAAACCGGCGCGACGATGACCTCGTCCGCCGCCGATAGCGCCGTCGCGAAGTCGTCGCAGAACATATCCAAGCGCGACACCTGATGCGGCTCCATGATCGCCCACACGCGACGCTCCGGATACATCACTCGGGCGGTCCGGATCGCCGCGGCGACTGCCGTCGGGTGATGTGCATAGTCATCGATAAGGATCCGCCCGCGCCACGATCCGCGCACTTCGAATCGACGAGACAATCCTTCAAATCCCCACAGCGCTTCGCGGGACGTCGCAAACGGGACATCACATTCCAGCGAAAGCGCCAGTGCGGCGAGTGCATTGAATGCGTTGTGCTCACCGGGGACTTGCAGCGGGATTTCGCCCAGAAATCGATCGCCTTCAAACACCCGGAACCGTTGGCCTTCAGGGGTCGGTCGAATGTCGCCCATCCACAATCCGCTGTGAGGCCGATTCGAGATGTTGACAACGCGGCACTGCGCCTCGCGGGCCAACGCGGCACAATTGGAGTCATCTGCGTTCAGGACGACCGCACCGTCCGCTGAGACTTGGGCAACGAAGGCTGCGAATGCACTTCGCACCTCGTCAAAACTCGCGAAGCAGTCCGGATGGTCATGTTCGACATTTAGGACCGCCGCGTAGGTCGGATGCAGCGACAGAAAGTTCGACCCGTACTCGCAGCCTTCAGCGACGAACTTCGAACCGGTGCCGTACCATCCCAAGGGACGCGGTCCGGCTGGATGCTTCAGTGCCGCACCGATTGCCGCAGAGGGATCAAGATCGGCGTGCCGCAGGATGAGGGCCGTCATTGCGGCCGTTGTGCTCTTGCCGTGCGTTCCCGCGACAACCACCCCGGTGCGAGATCGCATCAGCGACCCGATGGCCTCGCTGTATGATAACTGAGGGATCCCTTTGCGAGCCGCCGCTTCACGCTCCGGGTTCGAACCGTCGACGGCGAATGAGTGAATCAGTAGGTCGAGCGATTCCGGCAGATTCGCATCGTCATGGCCGTCGAAGACTCGCAGCCCCCGGTCGCGCATCGCCGACAATGTGTACTCATCAAGATCGGAGCCCGTGACCGTCCAACCGGCGTCGCCCAGTAGTTCCGCCAGTGATTTCATCCCGGCGCCACCAATGCCAACGAGATGAGCCGCGCCGCCTCGCTTCGAGAGGCTGTCGGCTGAGAAATCGATCGGGGCAGGGAGAGTATTGTCGGTCACCATCCGTGGCGGCGTCTTCCATAAAAGCATCGTGTGACGACGGACGGGAAACCTCCGACCGTCCGACTGCGATTCGTGTTATCGACGGTCGGGCCGGATGGATTAAACATGATCATCAAAACGATCGCGACCACTCCGACGATTCCCGCGGTCGCGACGGTCGTTGCGGTCGGGCAAACTGGGCAATCTTGGCTGGCCTGAACTTCGGCGTCGATCGCAATTCATCAGATCGCGACCAAATCGACCCTTCGACATGCCCAACTCAGAGCACGCCTTCGCGGCTCATTAGCCTTCGGCAGAACGCTGAGCTTGCTGGCAAGCATTCGTATCAGGGTTAGAAAACGATCCGGCTGTCGAGATCAATCGGATTGCCGAGATCAGACGGCGCGGACGACGGCCGCGACGCTCTGACCCGATGACGTCCGATTCGCCGTCAATGCGGCGGATGTTCGCAACCGATATGGTTCGTCATGCACGACATTAAGTCGGCATCGCGGATCGGGCGTGTCGTAGTTGAGCGTACGAGGCAGCGCCCCGTGCCTCATCGCGAGCAGGCTTCCGGCCAATTCCACAGCCCCGCTACCTGAGTCACAGTGACCGAAGTAGCTCTTCAGAGCGGTCAGAGGCAACACATCGGCCGAATCGCCCAACGCGCGGTGATAGGCCCGCGCTTCGACGAGGTCATCACGCTGGGTGCTCTTGCCATGGGCGTTGATATGCCCCAGGTCCTTCGGTCCAATCTGTGCCTGGCGGATGGCCGAATTGATGGCCCGGACCAATCCCATGCCGGACGCTCCGTTGGCGAAGCCTTTGCCGTCACACCCGGAGCCTACGCCGAGAATTTCGCCGAAGATATCGGCTCCACGGGCGCGAGCATGTTCGTAATCTTCAACGACAAACGCCGCAGCGCTTTCACCGACGATCGTTCCGTCCCGCTCGAAATCGAACGGGCGACAGGCATGAGCCGGATCGTCGCTTCGTCGCGAAAGGCTGTCGTAGAGGCTGAGTTTAGCGATATCGACCGGGTGAATCGCCGACCCGCAACCACCCACGATCATGACATCAGCCCGACCTCGACGAATCGCGTGGACGGATTCTTCCAAGGCAAGCAGAGCAGAGGCTTCGCGACAGGTGATCGTGTTATTCGGGCCTTGGGCGTCGTAATCAATGGAGACGTGACAGGCCGCCATGTTCGGCAATTGCGAGATCAGCCAAAGCGGCTCGATTTCCGCCAGCCCTTCGCTGCCGAACCGTGACAGGTCGAGTTCGTCAGAACCATTTGCGCGGCACGCCGAGACGGCCCGGAACAGTCCGCTCGGGTCGGGAGACATCCGACCGGCACCAAAGACGACGCCCAGACGCGCGGGATCGACGTCACCCTTAACGAGTTCCGCCTCTTCCATGGCCAGCGTCGCCGCGGCCACGCCCAATTGGACGTCTCGCGACATCACTTTCAGATATTTGCGCTTCTCGGGGATCAAGCGGAGCGGATCGAAATCTTTCACTTCGGCGGCAAGCCGAGTCGGCAGGTGCTCAGTCGCAAAGGCCGAGAGATATCCGATGCCCGACCGACCAGCCGCGAGGCTATCCCAGAACGCGTCCACGCCGATACCAATCGGCGAAACGACCCCGATCCCGCTGACGACGACGCGCCGCGGCTCTGACCCGACTACAGAATGTGACCCAGACATACCCAATTCTCCCGATCGACAAGACACGGCCTTGTCGTTCGTTGGAGAAGACCCAGTGGAAGGTGGCCCCGAAAACAGGACCGAAATCACGAAATAACCGCGACCGACCAAGTCGCAGGCGAATCACCGATGCCAACACCGTACAAATCGTCATTCCGAAGTGACCTGCTCAGAAAACCTGAGCAAATCGTTAGAACGCATTCGATGACCAACCGAAGCGAACCAAGTCACGATTTGACACGTCTTAACAGTTTTGGCGATTCACGTAATCCCGAGATTTCAAAGGAAGGTTCCGTGTGCCTTGACCCAACTAAATTACATGTAGGTAAGCCCGGGAAGTCAAGCAGTTCCGGGGCAATTTGCGGATTCTGCGGAGAGTAAGGGGACTCTCGTAAACACGGCTCGATGCAAACGATCGCGTAAAGCCATTGGTAACATAGGTTAATGAGGTCAACCTTGCGGAAAGGGCCTGTTCCGCCGTCGTTGCGAATTCGAAACATTTTCGGCGGCAGAGCTTCTCGCTTTCGTCAAAACGCCTTCCAGAATAGGATTCCATTGAGCAAACAGGCCACGGGGCTGTGGCGGAACTGGCAGACGCGCGGGATTTAGGTTCCCGTTCCTTCGGGAGTGCAGGTTCGATTCCTGTCAGCCCCAATTTTTGACCGCGACTTGAGCCGACCAGGTTTCGACCAACGTAATCTGAACCGGTTGGTTCGACTTTCAACGACGTTCGCTCAGTAGTCGCAGTTCCATTTCTTCCGACACCAATCGCTCGGTGAGCTGTCGCTTGTGGAAGTCTGGCAGCAGATCACGGATTGGATGACCGCCCACCCGGCAACGGTGTGGAGCGTTGTGATCACTTCCGCTGTCCTCGGAATTGGTACGCTGGTGTCGGTTCCGTGGGTGATCGCCGCGCTACCGGCCGACTATTTTGTCCGCGAGGCCACGTCACCGTGGGACCATTGGCGGGCCGGACATCACGGGCTACTACTGCTGCGGATTCTCAAGAATCTGTTCGGCATTCTCGTGCTTTGCCTCGCGGTCGTCATGCTGATCGGACCGGGGCAAGGTCTCGTCGCGCTGGTCATCGGGCTGACGCTCGTCGACTTCCCCGGAAAACGGGCGGCAGAGCGTCGGCTCGTTTCGATCCCACGAGTCCTTCGCACCTTGAATTGGCTGCGGTCTCGTCGTGGCGCCGATCCGCTGATTGTCGACCGTTAATCCGATCGCAGGTTCAAGAGAGTCGATGACGTCGCTCAATCTCGGGGCCGGCGACGGCGCGGATAGCGGATGTTGCAGCCGATCGGAACGGTCTCCGTCACTTCCGGCGACTCCCCCTTCAATGCCGCGGCGACGGCATCGGCCACGTAGGATTGAGTGACCTTTTCGGGATCGGTGCTGTCGTCGAATGCACCCATGTAGACGACTTTACGCTCGGCATTGATCACGAAGAACTCGGGGGTCCTCGTGGCTCCGAAAGCCTTCCCGAGTTCACCGGATTCGTCCTTCAAATAGGGAAACGGATAGGCCGGCTCGCGACGCTTCATCGCGTCGATTTGATCGCGAGGCGTCGCATTCGAATTGACGGCAATGATCGCGACAGGCCACTTCTTATTTGCCGCCTGCTCGGAAAATGCCGTCAGCCGCTTCACGTAATCGGTCGCGTAGGGGCATGTCTCGCAGGTGAACGCGACCAGCAACACTTTCGATTCGGCGAAATCTTTGCTTCCGAATTGTTTACGGTCGGCCGAGGGTAGCGGCTTCCACAAAGGTGCGGCGTCTCCGATCGAGAGCGTCGGATTGTACTCTCCGGCCCGGCACGCGTTTCCGGTCACGCTCCCCAAGCTCGCCGCGCAAACAAGAGTGGCCAAGACGTGCCGAACGACGCAGATCGACATTCGCGGCGGCTTTACAGCTTTCATCAGCGATCTTCCCTCTAAGCGGAACGAACATCGGAACAATCGTCGCGAAGAATAATCGTCAAAAAATCGGGGTCGAGCATTTCTGCGTCCGCACTTTCTGCAATCTCTTTGCTGATTGAAGGCGGCGTGCCGGCAGCATACGATCGAATTAACGCTTCGATTCTGGGCCGCACGCGGCCTTCCGCAACCAAATACAAAAAATTCACCGATGCGGTTTCGCTCAAACCGATCTCAGAACCCGTGGCTCAATCGCCGTGATCAATTTCGGCTGCTCCGACTCGTCGGTGGGCTGGCGTTCATTCTGATCGCGATGAAGGTCACCGCCGAGGCCGATTTCTGGTGGTGGATGTTCCCCGCCGAGCAGAAAAACCCCGTCACCGCACAAGCGGGTCCTGCGCTCGACGATGTCAGATTCAACGTGCAGCTCGACGGCGTCCGTGCAGCCAGCGGCGGCGAATTTGTCAGCGAGCGGTCTTTGCCGGCTTCCGCAATCGAAGTTGTTGATCGCACGAAGCGCGGGGCATTGTCACAGTTACCGGCTGCCATGTTCGCCGGCGTCGAGGACGACACGCTCAACATTCGAAACGACGAACGCGACGCCTACCTGCAGACCCTCGATATTTTGCGGGCCAGCGACGACACCGTTCTGAAGTCGGCTGCCGCAACCGATGTCTCCTTCCCGGTTCTGATGATCGAAACCGATCACTATCGCGGTCGACTCATTCGCGTTTCGGGAACCGCGAGGCGGATTGCCCCCTTCAAGCTTCGAGATAGCGAAGCCGAACGGACGACCGAACAGCTTTTCGACGTCTGGGTTTTCACTCCCGAATCGGGCAACAATCCCGTGCATTTGATCGCGACCGGCCTTGCATCCGATATTCCGGTCGGGGAGTCGGTCGGCGACGGAATCGACATCGAAGCCGTCGGCTACGTCTTCAAGCGACAGGGCTATGCTTCGAACGGCGGATTGCACGTCGCACCATTAGTCCTCGCCAAGACAATCGAACGCCGCCCGGCTCCGGTCGCAACACCCATCGAACGCTTCGATATCACCCCGTACGTCGTCGGCTTCGTGGTGGTGGCGCTGCTTTCAATCGCCGTCTTCCTGTGGCGATTTCGAAGCGAAGACCGAAAGTTTGAGCAGGAGCATATCGAACGGCTCACGACGGCGTCGGAGGAGGAACTCGATTCGCTTCGCGACATTCCGCAGGAGTCGCCCGAAGAGTTTCTCGCCAAAATCCAATCGGAACAGACAAGCGAAGCCGATTTGCCCCGGACCTAGCTCTGCTTACCCGGTTCGAATTTTGCCTCATGTCCGGGAGTCGACATCGGGGCAGCCAATACCGGAATCAGCGAAACCGCGATGTTCCCGGCGAAACAGACCGCCACATCGCTACCCGGTGTCTGCGGTCGTTCCGAATAGACTCCGCGATACCGGAAGGCGTCGCCTTTGCGGGTGAAATCGATGGGAAGATGCGCCGGCTCTAAATGGCAGTCGACCATCCGGGTTTCGGAACTGAGGTCCTCCAGATCGGGGAAATTCACGTTCCAAAGATGGCCGGAAGGCAACGGCCGATCTCTCAGTCGCTCAAGTACGCCGGGCAGAAAATCGTTCAATCGCTCCCATTCGTTGCTTCGTCCGCGTTTGAAGCGAGAAAACGCAATGGCCGGACGACCCATCAACACGGCTTCGCGGGCGGCGGCGACCGTTCCGGAAATATAAGTATCGACTCCGAGATTGCCGCCATCGTTCAGGCCGGCCAGCACCCATTCGGCATCGGAGGCCACGTGCGACAACCCGATCCGAACACAGTCGGCCGGTGTCCCGTCGAGGGAGAAGTCACCCGAGCCGCGATCGACGAGCGATAATTCCCGATCGGTCGTCACCCGATGCCCGCAGCCGGAATGATGTTCCAGTGGCGCGACCGACGTGACCGCCCCGAATTGCTCAGCCGCTCTACGCAGTAGAGCCAGACCGGGGGCATCGTAGCCGTCATCATTTGTCAGCAGGAACTTCATCGCGAGATTGTCGGCCTGAGAATGATCGGTTCTTACTTTTGCCTCAGCCTGGAAGCAATTTCAATTCGTCTGTCATACAAGCCCGAGGCGCCAGCCGTCGGGAAAATCGCTGGTTGATCGACCATCGGCTTGCGCCTCTGGATGGTATTGAAATCGCTTCTAGGAAACCGTCGGATGAGCGAAGTTAGTCATGTAAGGCAGCGTCTGCGCCGTCTCTTCAATGTCGTCGGCTGTCTCGAGGAGCTGGCCGAGGGCATCGTACTGGCCGGTCATGAGCGCTTTGCGTGGGCCATCGGGCATGTGGCAGGAGACTTCGATGTCTCCCGCCTTGACGGTCAGTGTTTCAAGGTCGACGGTGAACTCGGTCTTCGGAGAAGCCTTCGCGAATTCTTCCAGCTTCTTAAGGTCCGCCCGCGCTGCGGTCACGCAGGGAATGCCGAGCGACGTGCAGTTGCCGAAGAAAATCTCGGCGAACGACTCCGCCACGATCACGTCGATCCCCCAGTGCATCAGCGACTGCGGGGCGTGCTCACGCGACGAGCCGCATCCGAAATTGCGACCGGCGATGAGCACTTCGGCGTCCGCATGGTGCGGATGATCGAACGGATGATCATCCCGCGACTCCCGGTCGTCCCGAAACGCATGCTCGCCGAGCCCGTCGAACGTAACGCAGCGGAGGTACCGCGCCGGGATGATCCGGTCGGTATCGATATCATCCAGCAACAGCGGAATCGCGGTGCCGGTGATCGAGGTAATGGAGGAATCGCTCATGTCGTTAATCGTTATTGGTTAGTTCGTTTTGACGGCCCAAAAAGCTGGGACAAGCATTACCAAACTTCATCCATCCACTCCCCGCCGTGTTCCGGATTGCCACGAAGGCACTCATTTTTCATGTCGATCACCCAGTCCATCGACTGCAGCGGCAACTGACCGATCAGGACGGGTGAACCGGAAGGGAGTTCAATGACTTCGGAGAACGTTTCTCGATCGAAAACGCTGACCTTCACGAGTTCGTACATCCCCGTTTTTCTCCAACCGTTAGCAGTTCGTAGCGACACTTCCTTGTGACGCTTAAGGCCAAGTCGTTCAATAAATTCGATCGGCACTGAAATTCGCGACGCTCCCGTATCAACAAGCGCCTCAGAAATTTTCATCCGCCTGATGTCTTGCTCGTCCATGGTTCCATGGCGAACGGAAAGTAAATCGTCGAGGTTTTCGAATATTGCCGGCACAACAACGCGCCCTATCTCGTTGACTCGCACGGGGAGTTCAAATTTTTCGGTTTCAAACATAGCTAACTCCCTTTCGGCTCAAACCTCCGCCATCTCCATCAGCTCACGCACGTCGGTCACTTTCCCTTCGATTGCCGCGGCGGCGACCATGGCGGGGCTCATCAGCAGGGTGCGGCCGGTGGGATGGCCCTGACGACCTTTGAAGTTGCGGTTGCTCGAAGAAGCGCAAACCTCGCGATGCTTCAGCTTGTCGGGGTTCATCGCCAAGCACATCGAACAACCCGCTTCCCGCCATTCGAAGCCGGCCTCTTCGAAGATCTTGTCGAGCCCTTCGGCCATCGCGACTTCGCGGACCTTTTGCGATCCGGGGACCACGATCGCCCGAATGCCATCCGTCACTTTGCGTCCCTTCACGATCTCCGCGGCCTGCCGGAGATCGCTGATCCGCCCATTCGTGCAAGAACCGATGAAGGCGACGTCGATCGGCGTCCCCGCGATCGGTTGTCCCTGCTCGAAGCCCATGAATTCAATGGCCTCGGCAACCACGGTGCGATCATCGTCCGGGACGTCATCAAGAGCCGGGACCGATTCTTTCACCCCGACCGACTGGGCCGGCGTAATACCCCAAGTGACGGTCGGTTCGATGTCGGCCGCATCGAAGGTCACGACGTCGTCGAACTCCGCATCGGGGGGCGAGGCGAGACTCGTCCACCAACTCGCGGCAACCTCGAAGTCATCCCCCTGCGGAGCGAACTTCCGTCCGCGGATGTATTCGACCGTCTTCTCATCCGGATTGACGTAGCCGCAACGGGCCCCGCCTTCGATGCTCATATTGCAGACCGTCATCCGCTCTTCCATCGTCATCGCGTCGAAGACCTCGCCGGCGTATTCGTAGGCGTAACCGACGCCCCCCTGCACGCCGAGCCTGCGGATGATGTGCAGGATCACGTCTTTGGCGAACACCCCGGGGCGAAGTTCGCCGTTGACTTCGATCCGCCGGACCTTCGGCCGATTCATCGGCAGCGTTTGCGTCGCGAGGACCTGCGCGACCTGACTGGTGCCGATGCCGAAGGCGATCGCCCCGAACGCCCCGTGCGTACTCGTGTGACTGTCACCGCACGCGACCGTCATGCCCGGCTGCGTCAGCCCCTGCTCCGGCCCCACGACATGCACGATGCCTTGATCGCCGCTGTCGATGTCGAGCAACCGGACGCCGAACTCGTCGCAGTTCTTCTCGATCGCGACCATCATCTCCTCGGCGAGTGAGTCGAAGAAGGGCCGGGCCTGATTCTCCGTCGGCACGATATGGTCGACCGTCGCGATGGTGCGGTCGGGATACTTCACCGTCAGATCGCGCTGGCGAAGCATGCCGAACGCCTGCGGGCTGGTCACCTCGTGGATCAGGTGCAGGCCGATAAACAACTGCGTCTGCCCGCTCGGCAACTCGTGAACGGCGTGCAGGTCCCAAACTTTGTTGAACAGATTGCGTCGGTCGGACATGGAGTTTCTGCGTAGTTTCAGTGGCGAACAGAACGGAATTCGACCGTGCCCTCCGAGGACATCGCCCCGAGGAAGTCGGCTCCTCCCAGTATAGCCGCTCGACCCGCGAAACGGCAGCGGACAACGCCGGGATCGTCACGCCTTCCGCAGCAACCGCACCGCATCCCGTAAGCGGAAGATATTGCACAAATCAAAACTTCATATTTTTCCACTTGCATATCCGACCACTACACAAGAGTATCGCCCACCTCCTGCAAAGTTCCCACCGCTAATTATTCCCGGGTCCGTGATGCGAAGAATCCTGATTGCCGCCGCTGCCTGTGCGGTCGTAACGTTTACCGTCTCCGCCAACGCTTTCGCCTCGACGGTCCCTGGCGGATCGAGCGGCGACCTGCTCGTCTCGCTCGGCGACGGGGCCGATCGCGATTGTGTCAAGGCGGTCGCCCAAGAACTTTTCAATCTGGCGAAATCGGGGAAGGATGCGGGGACGCAAACCGCGCTGGGGCACAACAGTATGCAGGTCGAGTGGCAGACGCTCTCGGTCGAGCTGACGGTCTCCGGCTCGAAAAACGTCGAAGTCGCCGCCTTCAGCGATGACGGCGTGAGATTCACGTGGGAAGACCTCGGCACCGGCGACTCGGACGAAGACTTCGACAACACCGCGAACGGCCAGCCGCTCAGCACTCTCAGCAAATCGCTGAAATATGCCGGCAAACAATTCGAACCGGGCCACAGCTATCGTATCACAATCGACTACCGGAACTTGTTTTATACAGGAAACAAGGATGTCGACGGGGTGACGTTGATCGCGTTTGGTGGGGACTTGGATGAACTCAAGCGAGTCGATCTGAATTCGACAATTGTTGATCATTTGGAGGCAAAAACCCCCGGCGCTCCGATCGCTGGCCCAGCAACGACAGACGACCTGCCTACGTTGTTTGCGTTGACCCTAACAATTCCAGACGGGATGCAAGGGTGTTCTTTGTTGCTGTCCGTCACTGGTCCACCGCTCGAAATTTGGCACGACGAAGATCGACAGGCTCCGGTCCCGGTGGGCGTCCCCTTCTCGGTGTCGTCAATCGATTTTCAATCTTCTTCGCTCTACGGAAACCTAGCCGAACCAGCAGACACCTACGGTTACTCATATTTGAAGGCTACACTTATCGATCCGACTGGCACGAAGCTTGGCAGTGATTTCGTGGCGTTGGATAGTGTCACGCAAACCTTCTGGCATGCTGTTCGTCGCGGCAACTGGCAGACGGCCGTGAAGATTGCGGAAGTGGCACGGAATAACGGAGTTCAAATTGCGCTCTTGACACGAGGCAGCTTGGCCGGTTTGGCCCCTGTTGCCGGCTACATGACGAAACTTTTCAATAAGATTCCTCCGCAGGCGATGCGTTGTAATGAAGTTGCCTACCGAGTCAGAGAAATGTTCGTCGCGACGGGGGCGAATGCTAGAATCATTGAGATTCGCGATGCAGGTGGTGCGCAATTCTTCTTTCTGAAAGATGGTGTAACTCTTTTTTCTCGGCGGGGGTTTCACCAGGCAGTCTTGTCAAACGGCAGAATTTACGATGCCCTCACCGGGCCGAAGGGAATGACTCAAGCCGCCTATCTGAAAATGCTGCGAGCATTGAATCTTCAGCCGACAACCGGTTTTGATTTAACCGACCCATTCACGGGCTAAGACATGGAAACGCAAAACATACCTTTCACCTACATCGCACGGGAAATGCAGGCGTATCAGGCGAATTCGCTGGAGCGGCCGCGAATGTATGCGTCATCCCCGAATGCACTCGATGAGAAACTCTTACTGATTGATATGCTCGAAGATCGCTGCGCGCAAGCATTCCCGAATTCGTCACCAGCGCGTCGGAGCCGCTACTCGACGTACGCTGGAATGATCGGTAGTGACGCCGATTCTTTTACGAGCTTTATCCATAAAAAAAACGGCGACATCACCCTAGACGAACTGTGGGACGAAACGGTATTGCTTTGGAAAAAGTATCTTGAATTCAAAGGACCGCTCGACTTTAACCCAGAAGTCCACGAGCACACTAAGACCGATGTTAGTGGTTTCGCATTTTGATTCACATATTTGACGTCTCTCAAGGACATTCCTGGGCGATCACTGTCGGCACACGAGCAGATGGGCTGCCCCAAGAGCCGGACATCGAGTTT
The DNA here is from genome assembly GCF_007744515.1 of Stratiformator vulcanicus. Lineage (NCBI taxonomy): Bacteria > Pseudomonadati > Planctomycetota > Planctomycetia > Planctomycetales > Planctomycetaceae > Stratiformator > Stratiformator vulcanicus. The sequence goes on along the minus strand of NZ_CP036268.1, from coordinate 2,157,970 downwards.
GAGGCAAGTGACGACACACTATACAGGTCGCATGAATATGTTGTTAACGGCTTCGTCGCATCACCAAACGCGGGATTTGACAGTATTGAGTTGACGAATCCACATAAAACTGGACATCGCGTCCGGGTTCGGGACACTAAGCTACACGAACTGATCGTCGACTTTACACTATTGGAAATTTAGAATAAGGAAAAAGATGACTCCTAAGGCTGTTCTCATACAACACTCTGTTTGCGTCATCGCATTCTACTTGCTCGCCCATAACAGTTGTCTCGGCGAAGATGAGTACAAGAGCGGAGTTGTCACGTCTCCTAGCGCATTTCGTGGAGGTGAATTGGATGAAATTTTCCCTGGTGTCTTCGGATCAGTCGCGGGAACAGATAGTCGCAAAGAAGCGAGTTTCGGATTTTCGATTAACGCGTACAAGGCGCGAGGTGAAGTGTCCGATTGGGTCAAATCCGCATCCGATGACACATTTGGAACACGCTTATATGTAGCAAAAGCCGGAGAGACGATCCCGATACTAGATTATTCTTACCGCGTCGACCTCATCAGCGGAGGCGGCGCAAACAACTATTTGAAGATTTCGCGGACTGAAGGAAACGGTGAAGCTTTGCCACCCGGCCAATATGCATTACCGGCATACGCAGAAATCGATTTCGTGGGTGGTCTCGGCGGATCGCTTATTTCACCTGAGAAGATTGAAAATAATCATCGCGTGGAACTTCGAATCCTGCATCCCGTCCCGGGAGGCGTAAGAGACTATTCTAAATACCGTGTGGTGACAGATTTTCGAATCGGCGATCAAATCACTTTCGCAAAACGCGGTGAAGTCGTACGCCGACTAAAAATCAAAGATATTGTGCCTGACAGTGAAGAACGCCGTGGCTATGTCCTTATTGAGCGAATCAAAGGCGAGTAACAATTCATGTGCAGCCGAAATTGCCGTCTTCAATAGTGTGTCAGCTTTCATTTTAAATGATTGGCGGGAGGCTAATCGGGACACGGATATCTTATAGCTGCATGTATATGCCGCCGTGTTTTTTAATTTGAACCTGGCTACGTCACATCGCCATTTCCTCAATTATTTGACCACGTATGCTCACCCCCTCCCTCCGAAACCTGATCGCAGTCATCGCCCTCTGTCTCATCGGCGGTGTCGCGATTCACTTGGCTCGCCCGACGACTAATAATGGTGCGCCTTCGGTCGTGCAGCCGGCGCCGCCGGTGGCTGAGCCGGCGGGGATGATTGAGCTGCCGGCGGTCGCGGAGCCGGAAGAGGTCGTGGCGGAGGAAGCGACGAGCGAACCGGTTGCCGTGGTTGAGCCGGCGTTGGATGAACCGCAGCCGTTGCCGGAGCCGGTCGCGCCCAAGCCCGCTCCCCTCGTTCCGCTCGCCGGGGCTGAGTTGGCACAGGTGCAGCGGCAGGTGGAAGAGCATTTGCTGCGGGAGACCGGGCTGCGGAAGTTGCCTCGGGTGAGCATTCCCGAGGGAGAGCCCGCCAACCCGTGGCACGCGGTCAAGGAGTTCGCCGCGGCGAAAAAGAAGAAGGACCGTTACCTGATCATGGCCCGCCACCTTGGCATCGCCGAGCAGTTATTCGCGCAGGACGACCTGCGAGTTCGACGCAGCGGGCTGGGGATCGTGACCCGCATCATGTCGACGGCGGTCCTTCAGCAGAAGGACTATGTACTCGCCGAACTTGTCGCCGAGGCGTATCTGCTGCCGAACCTCGATGCGGCGAATCCGAGCAAGATCGACTACCACTCGGAGTTCAATCTGCTGCAGCGCGCCGTGATGGCCTTCGCCCATGCCGACCGCTACGACCGCGTCGAGCAGTGCGCCGGGCGAATCATCGAACGGGCCGACACGCGAAACGTCGCCGATGCCTGGCGACTGCACTTGGCTGCGGCGCTGCGAAAGCAGGGCCGCGAAGAGTTCGCCGATGCCGTCCTCGCCGATGTACACGACCCAAGCCTATTGGCGGCGAAGGGGCGTTAGTTCGCGGCGCTTTCCGAAGGTCGCGGCGAAACGGCATTGCGATGTTGTCGGTTCCGTTGCCCGATCGAATCCCCCCCGATATGCTACGTGATTCCCCGCTCGGGATTCGCGATCCCGGTCTGCCCCGCGGGAACTCTTTTGTTGTCGGCCGGTTGCCGACGATTGACCTAAGTGCCGAACTGGTCCGATGTTCGACTCGATCACCGGAAAACTCAACGACGCCTTTTCCTCCATCAACCGTGGACGCCTCAATGAGGCGAACATCCGCGAGGGGATGAAGCAGGTTCGGCAGGCGCTGCTCGAAGCGGACGTCAACTACGATGTCGCCCGCGACTTTATGAAGCGGGTCACCGAGCAGGCCGTCGGCGACAAAGTGCTTAAGTCGCTCCGCCCGAGCGAACAGATTGTCGGGATCGTCTATCAGGAGTTGGTACTCCTGCTCGGCGGCGATCCGAGGGAATCGGAGTTCTCGCCGCGACCCACGTCGGCTGAACTGGGCGTGAAGCGCGACGGCCTGACCGTCATTATGATGTGCGGCCTGCAGGGTTCGGGTAAAACGACCACCTGCGGCAAGCTCGCGCGGGCGCTCAAGCAGGAGAAGCTTGAAACCGTCCTCGTCGCGGCCGACCTTCAGCGACCCGCGGCGATCGAACAACTCAAGACGCTCGGCGGTCAGCTCGACGTCGAAGTCTACGCCGAGGACCCGGCGAGCAGCAGTCCGGTTCAGGTCTGCCGCAACGGCGTCAAGCACGCCAGGAAGTCCGGGGCCCAGGTCGTCATTCTCGATACGGCCGGTCGTCTGCACGTCGATGACGACCTGATGCGCGAACTGCGTCAGATCGACAATAAATGCGCTCCCGATTCGGCCATCTATGTTGCCGACGCAATGACGGGTCAGGATGCCGTCAACAGCGCGATCGCGTTTAATGATGCCCTCGAACTTGACGGCGTGATCCTCACCAAGACCGATGGTGACACGCGCGGCGGTGCGGCGTTGTCGATTCGGGCCGTGACCGGTGTCCCGCTTAAGTTCATCGGAACGGGCGAAACGCTTGACGGACTTGAGGCATTTCACCCGACGCGAATGGCGCAGCGGATCCTCGGTGGCGGGGACATGGGCACGCTGCTGGAGAAGGCCCAGCGCGAGTTCGATGGCGAAGAGCTTGAAGACGCCCAGCGGAAAATGGCTGAGGGCAAGTTCGACCTCAACGATTTCCGCAAGCAGATGGGGATGATCGGGAAGCTCGGCTCCATGCGGAGCATCATGAAAATGATTCCCGGCATGGGTCAGATGGCCGACCTCGACCCCAACGTCGATATGGAAAAGGAATTGCGACACGTCGGCGGCATCATCGACGCGATGACTCCCGACGAACGTCGCAACCCGGACCAAATCGACCGCAGCCGACGCAATCGCATAGCCCGCGGAGCCGGTAGCGACCCGGCCGACGTCAATAAGTTGCTCAAAGACTTCAAAGGCATGGCCGGCGCGATGCAGGGCATCTCGCAAAAAGGCAGCATGCGAGACAGAATGAAGGCCGTGCAGGAGATGGCCGGTCAGGCGGCCGCCAACCCCGGCGGTCGAATCGCGCAAGACAAGCAGCGCAGCAAACGGGGCCCGCAGGACAAAGCCAGTTTGCGAGAGAAGAAGAAGAAAGAACGTCAGCGAGCCAAGAAACAGCGGAAGAAGAAGCGGTGAGCGAGTACCGGACGTCGGCGAGTCGTTCGCTAGTGCCCAGCGAGATCAGACAGAGGATGAGTGACAGAAGTTTGAAGCCGGTGGATCAACGCAGGGGCGACAAAATCGAAGGCGGGTCCTTCATCAACGCCCTAATTTGACCATGAAATTTCAGTGAGAACACACGTCAGTACTTCGTAATTTTGAAGAAGGCAGCGATACCCAATGGCAGTTCGAATCCGAATGAAACGACTGGGGCGAACCCACCGCCCGTATTACCGCATCTGCATCATGGACTCTCGCCAGAAGCGGAACGGTCAGGCGATTGAAGAGGTCGGTCATTACGATCCGATGGTCCGTGACAAATCGGCCCGTGTGACGCTGGACATGGAGCGCATCGACCACTGGATGTCGCGGGGAGCATTGCCGACCGAAAAAGTCGCCGTGCTTATCAAGAAGGTCCGCACCAACAAATTCGGTAGCGTGAAGACGCCTCCGCCGCTGACACCGCAGAAGGAGCCGGAGAAGCCGGCCGAAGAAGCGGCAGAGTCGGGCGAAGGCGAGACGGCGGAAGCAACCGCGGAAGGGGAAAGCGAAGGCGGCGAGAGCTGAGTGCAGTTCGAGCTGCTTTCGAACTGGAGATGGGAGTTTGGATATAGAAACGGTCCGGGCCAACTAGCCCCGAAGTTTGAAGCCGGTTCTGCCTGCGAATCTTCAATCTCCGATCCCTGACCTCCTCAACCGACATGCGATTCGACGTCTGCACGCTCTTCCCCGAAATGTTCGAGAGTTATCTCGGGCAGAGCATTTTGAAGCGGGCGATTGATCGCGAACTGGTCTCAGTTCATCGCTGGGACTTCCGAGATTACACCGACGACAAGCACAATAAGGTCGACGATCGGCCTTTCGGCGGCGGGCCGGGGATGCTGATCCGCTGCCAGCCCGTCTTCGACTGTGTCGAGGCGGTCAGGCAGGTTGACGATGAAAACGACGAGCCGGACGAGTTAATCTCACTGACACCGCAGGGAGAACGACTTGACCAGCAATTGGCCGCCGAACTGGCGACCCGGAAACGGGTCATCCTGCTTTGCGGTCGATACGAAGGATTTGATGAGCGGATTCGATTGGGTTTGAAGCCGCGAGAAGTTTCCATCGGTGATTTCGTCCTCAACGGGGGCGAAGTCGCGGCGATGGTGGTGATCGACAGCGTCGTCCGGCTTTTGCCGGGCGTGTTGGGAGACGAAACGAGTAGTAAGTACGATTCCTTTTCCGAGTCGGGTTTGCTCGAATACCCGCAGTACACGCGACCACGCGAGTACCGCGGCATGACGGTGCCCGAGGTCCTCATCGGGGGAAACCACGAAGAGGTTGCCCGCTGGCGGGCAGAACAGAGCCTGCAACGGACGAAGGAACGGCGAGCGGATTTGATTCAACAGCAATCGCAAGACGACGCAGGCTGAAGGTGGGAGCTTGAAGACAGAGATTAGCGATTTGAAGAACGCTATCTCCGATCTTTGATGCTCGATCTTCGGCGGACAAATTGATTAGAGTTACGACATTACAGAAAAGCCGGTCGATAGTACCGACGCCGGAAAGGCCAATCATGCAACATCCACTTCTCGACGCAGCCGAGCAGCCGAGCCTGCGGGAAAAGAAGCTCAACTTCGCCGTCGGCGACACGGTCGACGTGCATTGCCGAATTCTCGAAGGCAACAAAGAGCGAATTCAAATCTTCAACGGCACGATCATCGCCCGCCGCGGCAGTGGAACCCGCGAGAGTTTCACGGTCCGTCGCGTTGTTTCCGGCGAAGGTGTCGAGCGGACCTTTCCGGTTCACAGCCCGAAGATCGCCGAATTGGTGATTAAACGGCACGGCCATGTCCGACGAGCCAAGCTGTTCTATCTGCGAGATCGAATCGGCAAAGCGGTCCGGCTGCGTGAGCGTCAGCCGAAGCCTTGGGAAGCTGAAGCCGCTGAAGCAACCGCCCACAAGAAGACGGTGAAGCGGGCCGGTAAAAAACCGAAGAAGAAGAAAAAAGCAGAATCGGCCGGCTGATCGTGTTGCGAATGCGAGTAGCGCAGTCTCGCCTGGGGCCTCGGCCCCGGCGGGCTGAATCGCTTATCGCTCGCGCGAACGGCTAAGCGTCGGCCAGTTGCGGACCGGAACGTCGGCCGTCGCTTTAGCCCAATTGGATTTCGTGAATCTGCTTTGAATAAAGGCGAACGATGGGACTGCTCGGGCGACTTCTCGGCCGACCTCCGTCGCCCGACGAATTCGCGAAAGCGGTCTGTCGACGGTTTCGCCAAGCCGGGGCCGAACTCGATCCGGCGTACGATCGCGAGCAGTTTTCGATTGTGGTCGAGCAACCTGACCACGTCGTCAATCTGGCCAACTTCTACGCCGAGCATCGGACGCTCGATCGCTCGGCTCGCAAAGAGCATATCGACACGATTGTGCGGGCGATTCTATCTGCTCGGCTCGAACCACCCGAGGAATGGGAAGACGCCAAGCCCGATATCCGCCCCAAGGTATGGTCGCGGGCCGGACTCGATCTGCCCCGGCTCAAGAGCCGACTCAAGGGCGGCCCCGGCGATGTCGGCGGCCCGCTGATGCCGCTCGGCGAGCACCTTTATCTCGGGCTCGTCTACGACCTACCGCGTGCGATGCAGTCGATCCCCGACGAACGGTTGGAGTCGTGGGGGATCACAATTTACGAAGCATTGGAAGCGGCGAAGCATGAGTTGGAGCAGATTCCCTTCGCGCTGATGGGCACGGGCGAAGGTTTCTACATCTTCAACACCGGTGACCACTACGACTCGTCCCGGTTGATCCTCGTCGAACAGTTCGAGCGACTTGATTTGAAGGGCCGACCGGTGGTGCTGGTCGGAAATCGCGACAGCCTGTTTCTCACCGGCTCCGAAGATTCCGAGGGCTTGCGGCTATTGGTTGAACTTGGCGAGACGGCACTGACGGAAGAACCGCGGCCTCTGAGTCCCTTCCCCCTCATCTTTGAAGACGGACATTGGGAAGATTGGGATTTCCCCGTTGGGCATCCCTCTTACTCGCGCTTGAGGGAGCTTCAAACCGGCTATCTCGCGAGCACCTACAATGATCAGCTTCCTTTGCTACAAGAGCTTTACGAGCAACGCGGCGAAGATGTCTTTTTCGCCAACTACATCGCGCTCAAAGCGAAGGAAAGCGGAGAGTCGATTGAACTCGCGCTCTGGTCCAAGGGGGTCGACTCCATCCTTCCGCAAGCAGAATATCTGCTGCTCAAAGACAAAGCAGATGCACCGCCGCTCGCGGCGGCTCGGTTTGATTCCGTTCGAGCCGAAGTGGGCAACCTCATGGAGCTGGTCGAAGACCTGTATCCGCCGCGATACCGGGTGCGTGACTTCCCGGACGAGGCCCAGTTAAAACAGTTGGGCGTTGACTCGCGGCTGGCGGGATTTTGAGCGTCCCGATCTGAGCGTTTAGCAAGAGAACGACGATGCTTCGCGGGTTGGTCAATCGTGTGTTCGGCAACCGTGGCGAACGGGCTGCGGCTCGATTCCTGAAGGCTCGTGGACTGCGAATTATCGCCCGCCAGTATCGCAGCCAACTCGGCGAAGTTGACCTGATTGCGGACGATCACGGAACGATCGCGTTCGTGGAAGTGAAGGCCCGACGATCCTGGGACAAGGGGCATCCGGCCGAAGCGGTGACAGCGGCCAAACGTCGGCAACTCACGCGGATCGCGATCTCGTACCTCAAGCAGCGGAACTGGCTCGACCGCCCCTCCCGATTCGACGTGATTTCCGTGACTTGGCCCGAAGGCGCGAAACGACCGCAGATCGATTACTATCCCAACGCGTTCGAGCCCACGGGCATCGACGGCATGTATTCCTAAGGAGGCGAGTGCTTAACGGCTAGTGGCTAGAGTAAAGGCTGCCACGGTTTTGGTCGTTCCGCTTGCCTCTGGCCCCTAGCCCCTAGCCTTATTCATCCATGGAAGCCGGTATTGTCGGACTGCCGAATGTCGGGAAGTCGACGCTATTTAATGCGCTGACTGCCGCAGGCATTCCCAGCGAGAATTATCCATTCTGCACAATCGAGCCGAACGTCGGAGTGGTCGCCGTTCCCGATCAGCGGCTCGGCGAGATTCAAGCGCACATTCCGACCGAAAAGGTCGTGCCCGCGATTTTGCGACTCGTTGATATCGCGGGGCTGGTCAAAGGCGCTTCGGAAGGAGAAGGCCTCGGGAATAAATTCCTATCGCACATTCGCGAAGTCGACGCGATTCTGCATGTGGTCCGGTGCTTCGAAGGCGAGATCACCCACGTCGACGGTTCGGTCGACCCGATTCGCGACATCGAAACGATCGAGACCGAACTCATCCTCGCCGACCTGCAGGCGGTCGGTTCTGCCAAAGATAAGGCCGCGCGATTGACCCGCAGTGGCGACAAAGACGCCAAAGCGAAAGTCGCCTTCCTGGAGAAAATCGAAGCCCATCTGGACGAAGGCAAACCGGCGCGGCAGATGGAATTTGCCGACCCCGAGGACCGGAAAACACTGAAGAGCCTGCAACTCATCACAGCGAAGAAGGTGCTGTACGTCGCCAATGTCGGTGAAGACGATCTGACCGGCGAAAGCGAACTGGTCGAGCGCGTCCGTCAGCGTGCCGCCGAGGAGGGAGGCGAGGTGGTCCCCGTGTGCGGTCAACTCGAAGCCGAACTGGCTGAACTCGATGAGGCCGATCGGGCCGAGATGCTCGAGAGTGTCGGGTTGGAGGAACCGGCGCTGGCCGTACTCGCGCGCGGGACCTATCGCACACTCGGCCTGCAGAGTTACTTCACGGCCGGACCGAAGGAAATTCGGGCTTGGACGGTTCCCATCGGGGCGACCGCTCCGGAAGCGGCGGGCGTCATTCACACCGACTTTCAGCGCGGCTTCATCCGCGTCGAAGTCTACTCCGTCGACGATCTCGAAGAACTGAAATCGGAAAAAGCGATCCGCGAGGCCGGACGGATGCGGGTCGAGGGCAAGAGCTATTCGATGCGAGACGGGGACGTCTGCCACTTCCTATTCAACGTCTGATGCGTTCGACCGAGTTGATTTCGTCGCCGGCGATGACGCGTTGTGGCGGACCGGGTTGGGCTAATGCAAATACCCCGTAAGTAGAGCGGTTTCCGGCGGCGATTCGTAAGAATTTGCAGGCGTTGTGCGTCCTAAAGCCGCCACAGATAGCAGGAATCTGCTCTATACAAACGTGTCGATGTCTGAGAATTCCACAACTTTGCAACGCGTAGCTCGGCGCAACCCGATACATCAACACATGATAAGGCGTCGGCCCTGTGATATCTCTCGTTGTCGGGAAATTGGGCAGTCTCTATACTGCTGTTGTTCGCGCTATTTTCGATTGGGTGAGGCCCGTGACCGATCGGCCGCGGTTATTGGTTTTCGGAAAAAACGGCACAGCGTCCTCTGACGCACTCGCGGGGTTCGGCGATCATTACGAGGTCGTCCACCCGTCGACGTTCGAGGACGGTCTGGCGATGCTCCGCTTGGAGCCATTCGCGGGAATATTTCTCACCGGTGACGATGCCTCCAGCCCCGGCTCGCTGCTTCACGCCGGCGGGATGCTGGAGCAACTCCCCGACGGTTTTGTGCTGCTCAATCAAGACCTGCAGATCCTCTGGTCGAATTCGCAGTTTCAGCGGCTCAGCGGGACGGCCGGCGACGGGTACGGTAAGGCGTTCTACGACTGCTTCGGCAATCCGGAGTTGATCGGGCCCGATTTCTGTCCGTTTCACACCGCCCTTGCCACCGGCGAACCCGCCAAAAGCACATTGCGAGTCGGCGAGAAAACATACTTCGAGGTACACGCTCGACCGATCCTCGACGACGGAGATAATCCGGGCAATCTCGCCGCGGTGGTTCACGACGTCTCCGATGAAGTGCTGCAGCGTCAGAAATTGCACGCAATCCATCAGGCCGGCTTCGACCTTGGTGATCTGGCTCCTGCCGACCTTGTCGACATGTCGGTCGACGATCGAATCGAACTGCTCAAAGCCCGCATTCTGCATTACACGCAAGACTTGCTCGAATTCGAGACGGCCGAGATTCGCCTGCTCGACCCGAAGTCACGTCGGCTCGACCCGCTGCTGAGCGTGGGCATGCGTCCCGAAGCCGAGTCGCGGCGACTCTTTGCCGATCCGACCGGAAATGGTGTCACGGGATTCGTCGCGGCAACCGGGAAGAGCTATTTGTGTGAAGACACCGAGGAGGACCCGCTCTATCTCCCTGGGGCAGAAGGTGCCCGGAGTTCACTGACGGTTCCTCTCACACTGCATGATGAAATTCTGGGCGTCTTTAACGTCGAAAGTCCCCACACTCATGCTTTCGATGAGAACGATCTTCAGTTTCTCGAGTTGTTCACCCGCGAAGTCGCAGTCGCTTTGAACACGCTTGAATTGCTTGTCGCCGAGAAGGTTTCAACTGCGACCGAAAGCACCGAGCTGATTATGCGAGAGGTCGCCGGACCGGTCGACGAAATCCTCAATGATGCGGCATGGATTCTCGAGCGTTACATCGGCCATGAACCGACGGTCTGCGAGCGATTGACCCGGGTCCTGAAGCACACCCGCGACATCAAACAGTTGATACAAAAAGTCGGCGCGACGATGCAGCCGAAAGATGCGGTCAAGAGCCTTCCGAGTCGTCCGGAGCGACCGCTATTGCGCGAGAAACGAATTTTGGTCGTCGACAGCGACGAATCAGTTCGCCAAGCCGCACATACGCTGCTCGGGCGGTTCGGTTGCGACGTCGAAACCGCGCATGACGGAGAAGAAGCGCTTCTCATGACGCGCAGCTTCCATTATGACGCTGTAATCGTCGACATTCGGCTGCCGGACATGAACGGCTACGAGTGTTTCGTCCGGCTCCGCGAAATTAACGAAGATGCACAAGTCATCCTGATGACCGGCTTCGGCTACGACCCGGCCCACTGCATCGTGAAAGCGCGGCAGGCCGGGCTCAGTTCGGTTTTGTATAAGCCATTCCGCCTCGACCAATTGCTCGAAGAGGTCGAAAAAGCGGTTGATCCGAGCAAACAGCCGGCAGTCGGTCGCGATTAATTGGCATCGCGACCGCTCTCACCGGCTTTGCGAACGATTCCGTCTCGGCACTTCGTTAATTAAGTGCTTACGAACGCAAGCGGATTCACGGCTGGCTTAATTCTGCTTCCGCCAGACGAGCCACTGATTGACGTCGCTGTATTTAATGAACAGCTTCTCGCCTTGAAGCTGCATCTGATGTCGCATCGCGTCTTGACCGTCGGCGTCGATAACGATGTATCGACCATCGACCGTAATTGTCCCGCGTTCACGGGTGACTTCGTCGTTTCCGTTCACGTCGGTCGAATAAAACTCCGTCAGATAATTTCCCTGACCGTCGATGGCGGTAACGGCTTTGACCAAGACTCCGTTGACCCGCTGATTGAGCGACCATGCCCCTTTCAGTGGATGATTTCCGCCGACCGGCTTACGGGCGACCCGCTGATTACCCGCGGGTGCGTCAGAGGCGGCAACGTACTGCTCGCCGTTTAAATTGGCGGCCTTCCGGAAGGCGACCTGTGCGCGGTCGCTGTGCCCGAGCGACTGCATGACCTCGCCCAAAGCCTGATGCGCGTCGGCATCTTCAGAATCCAACTCGACCGATTTCAGCAGCATCGAAGCGGCCGACTCCATCTTATCGAGTGCCTGGAAACAACGGCCGGCAATATAGAACGCGTAGGCGCTCTCGCCGTCGATTTTCACCGACTTGTCGAGCGCGGTCAGGGCCGCATCGTACTTCTTGAGTCGATAGAAGCTGTCGGCAAGATTCTGGAAGTAAATCGCATTTTGATCATCAAGCTTTGTTGCCCGGAAGAAAGATTCCGCTGCCTCGGAATATCGCTCGGCCTGAAAGAGGCTGATGCCGAGTTCGTTATGAAAATCGTCATCAAGAGGTGCCCGCTTCACCGCGATCTGTAGGTCGGCGATCGACTTGGTCAGATCTCCGAGTTCGCGGTGAGCCAAGCCTCGATTGACATAGAATTGCCCGTCGGTCGGGTCGAGCTTAATCGCCCGTGAGAAGTCGGCCAAGGCGAGGTTGTAATCGTTCTTATAATACTCGACGCCGCGCGAGTTATAGAGAAAGCCCGCGGTGGGCTCGTTTCGAATCGCGCTGGTATAAGAATCGATCGCCTTATCCGTTTCGCCGCGCAGACCGTAAATGTCTCCAAGCCCTTGGTGAGCCAGCGGCACCGTGGGGTTTAACTTCAGCGAATCCAGAAAGTCCTGTTCGGCGCTATCGAGATCGTTTTGTTGCAGAAATGCCCACCCGCGTTCGGCCAGAGCGTCGACCCGCTGCGGATCTTGGCCGAGAACATCGGCGAACAATTCCAAGCCTTTTTGAATGCGCCCCTGCTCGACGTGGCGGGCCCCGGCCGTAACCATGGCATCGGCATCTGCGGGATCAACCAGCGGCAGCACGAGGTCGAGGTATTCGCGCACGGCGCGGGCGGCGATGAACAGGCTGGTCCCACGGGCCTTGGTGCGAAAGCCCTCGGCTACGGCGACGACCTGTCCCTGCTCGTCGACAACGGCCGCGCCGCTGTTTCCCTGATTGATCGGAATGTCCGACTCCATCACGTGCGTGATCGATCCGTTTGCCAAGGGTCCTCGCGAAACCTGCCGCACACTGCCTTCGCCGAACACCCACATCCCGTGGCTGCCGCTAGGCCGCCCCGCAACTGTGAAAACTTCTTCACCCGGCCAGATCGGCCGCTTGGCCACGGTCAGATCGACGAAGTCACTGGGGATCGACTTGGCCTGCAGCAGCGCGAGGTCGTAGTCGCCGTCTTCGTCAAGTACTTCCGCCGGCACGCTCTCGTACATCATGTACTTCTCAGGGTCGGCCACGAGATAGCCGTCCTCGTACTTCGGGAAGAACAGCATCGCTTTTGCGACGTCAGCGACGACGTGCTCATTGGTCACGAACAGTTTTCGCTCCCGATCGACGAGCCAGGCGGTACCGGTTCCGGCATAGCCCTCTTCGTTCTGTTTGGTGTAGACCATCGCCGATGACTTCAGCAGATGCCTGTAGACCTCAGCCGGTTTCATCGCCTTCGGCTGCGGTTTGACGAGGCCGCCGAGATTGCCGGCGGGACGCTCCGGCATCGGTGATCTGGGAATCGCCTCCGTCTCAGTGACGCGGCCATCTTCGGGAATGGCGACCGGCCCCTGGGCCAGCGCTTGTGAGCAAATCAACTGGCAAGCGAGAATCGCGGCAAGCGATGAATAGATGCGGCTGTTCAAAGCGGAAGGACGAAGCATGAATGGCCTCGGGATACGAGGGTGACGCGAGCGACACCGCATGCGTCCATGCTTCCGACGCCGCCGCTCCTGCCGGGCGGAAAACGTCGTATCGGTGCCGTTGACTTGGACCGCGAGCGCAGCCAATTCAGCATACCCCCGCATGGAGCCGGTCGCACTATTTTTTCAGGTGGACGTTCGAAGGTTGTCCAAAATGGAATCCGGTTCCGAAAACCGGCGAAGGTATGCGGCTTACTCATCTTTTTGTGAAGTTGGCTGAGTCGATCTTCAGAAGAAGTCGATCGGCTGCGGGCTGTCCTGCCGAGAACTGCGGCTAGGGCGAGACGGAATTCTAAGAAAATCACGGATTGCAACATTCCGAAGTGAACCAATTGCCGCCCCGGCGGTTTCTACTGTACGATTGAAGTCGAGTTCTGATTTGGCGATTTCAGCCGCCTGTAGCCTTAAGGGAGTCCGGCATGGGGACGAACAGCACGCGCGTCATCGCGACCGCCCGGCGACGAATCGCCGTGGCCCGGTTCGGTCGGCTGTATGTCAATGCGTTACTCGGCTGCTTCGGCATTGCCCTGTGCTGCATTCCTTTATTGTGGTGGTACCCCAAGCAGACCGAGGCCATTCTCATCGGCGCGTTGATTGCCCCGCCGATCGTTGCGGCGATGATCGCGGGCCTGTTCTTTCGACGGCCGACCGCCCCGGACGGGGCTCGGGTGGTCGATCGGGCAGCCGGGACAAAAGACCTGTTCCTATCTCTGACCGAGCTCGAACGAGCGAACGCCGGCTTCGGCCCGCTCGTTGTCGCCTCGGCGGAACAGGCCTCGGCCAATGCGAACGTCGTGAAGGCATTGCCGTTTGATCCGCGGCGAGGCTTGGTGAAAGGGGTCACCGCCGCCTTGATCGTGGTCGGCGCGACACTGCTCGCCCCGATGTGGGATCCGTTCGGCAAGATCACGCAGGCGAAAGCTGCTGAGGAAAAGAAAGAAGAACTGGCCCAGCGGCGGGAGGCACAGACGTCGCGGCTCGAAGAGCTCAAACGCGAAGCACCCGAGGCGGAAAACTCCCAGCAGATCGAACGGCTGACGAAGGAGCTGTCGAACTTCTTCCGCAAGACAGACCCCACGCAGGTCAAGAAGAACGCCCGGCAACTCGCGATGCAGCAGAAAAAATTCAGCGACGAGTGGCGGGCTCGGGCCGAGAAAAAACTGGCCGAGAAGATGCGCCGGGAGCAGGGGACCCAGAAGATCGGTCGCGGCCAACAGGACGAGATGCTGCGAAAAATGTCGGACGAATTGAAGAAGGGCAAAACGGAGTCGCTGCAGAAAGAGCTCTCTGAAATGAAGAAAGAGCTCGAGCGATTGACCCGCGACAAAGACTCGATGGACCCGGTCGAGAAAGAGCAGACGCTGCAGAAACTGCGTCGGCGGATGGAACGGATGGAGCAGCTCGCTCGTGAGTCGGGAGCGCAGCAGGTAGCAGACATGATGAAAAAGGCATCCGAGCAACTTTCCGCGCAAGCCGAGCAGGGCATGAATTCCGAGGAACTAGCCGCCCTCGCCGAGGAGATGGAACTTTCGGGGATGGAATTCGAATCGCTCGCGCAGTCGATCCGCGATTTGGAGTCGCTGGAGGAATCGCTGAAAGCGATGCAGATGGCGAAGAAACTCAACAGTGCTGAAAAACTCGACGGCGGCAGTTGTGAAGGCTGCTCGTCAATGGCCGACTATGCGAAACGTTACGCTGAAATGCTCGCCAAAATGGGAAAGGGTAACGGCAATGGCGGCGACGGTGACGGCATGGGCGGACGCGGTCAGGGCAGAGGTGGTATCGCGGCTGAAGACGATTCCGTCGAAACCGACTACACGCCGGAGAACTCAAAGTCGGCGCTCCTCGCCGGCAAATTACTCCTTTCCCTCAAAACAAAGGGGGAGGGTCGGGAGAACGCAGCCGTCGTCAATTACGATGAGCAAATCGAAGCCGTGCGCGACGGTGTCAGCGAAGCGATCCTGAAAGAACAAGTTCCGCCCGGATATCACGATGATATCCGCAAATATTTCGATACGCTGTCGGTTCCGACCGGAGCGAACACGGACGTAGGCTACGAATGAGCCAACGCTACGCGGCGCTGATTTCAGTTACCGCCGTTGCGGGATTGGCGGTCATCGGGTTTTCGGGCGGCTGCACTCACAAGGCACAAAATCGCCTCGTGGTGTATTGCTCGCACGATGCGCTGTATTCGCAGCAAGTTCTCGACCGCTTCGAAGCGGAAACCGGCATTCATGTCGACGTGAAGTTCGACACCGAAGCGAACAAGTCCGTCGGATTCGTGGCGCTGATCCGATCTGAACGAGACCAACCACGCTGCGATGTATTCTGGAACAATCAGGTTCTTGGCACAGTCGCGCTGGCCGAAGAGGGTTTGTTTCACGCCTACAAGGGACCGGGATTCGAGAGGATTCCGGGACGTTATCGCGATCCCGACGGCCACTGGGCCGGATTTGCGGCGCGGCTTCGGGTTTACATTGTAAACACCGATCTGATGACCGCGTCGACGGAAGCAATCGACGAGCGGCTCGCAGCCGATCCGACCGACTTCGTACTCGCCAAGCCGATGTTCGGCACGACGCTGACACATTTCAGCGTGTTGCACGACGTTTGGGGGCCGGACCAATTGCGTCAGTGGTACGAGGATTTGTCTCGCCGCGGCGCGCAAGTCGTCGCCGGGAATTCGACGACTAAGAATCTCGTCGCTGAAGGCAAGTCAGCCTTTGGATGGACCGACACGGACGACTATTTCCTCGCTGTCGATGCGGGAAAGCCGGTGTCATTCGTTCCTGTTGAAATCGAAGCTGACGGGAACAGGCGACGTACGATTGCGATCCCCAATAGCGTTGCCATCGTCAAAGGTTCCTCCAACCTTCCGGCCGCCAAACGATTGGTCGACTTTCTCCTCTCCGAACAGGTGGAACTCGAATTATCGAGATCGAGAGCCCGTCAGGTTCCACTTGGATCGGTTGATGAAACGCAATTGTCGGCGGAGGTCCTCGAGTTGATGCCGCTGGTGAAGCGGGGGATCGCATTGAGCGGACTGGCGGAAAATCGCGAGGCCGTACTGTCTTGGCTGAGTTCCGAATAGTCGTTCGCGGTCAGAGAGGAAGAGCTGTTGTCTCTGGCTGTGGCGACATTGTGGACCCTGCTGCGAGCACTCGCGATCACGCCGATCGCGACAGCCGCGGCCGCGCTGTTTGAGCCGGTTCTCACGCGTTCGAACCCGACCGTTCGACGGATCGCGTGGGGACTGATCACCGGAATCATTCTCATCCCTGATTGGCTCATCGCGTACGGTTACGCCAACTTCGGGCTCTCGCTGTTGACGAGGCCGCTGTGGAATGAAGTCCTCGGCGGGGCTTTGATCGCAATCAAAGCCTCGGCACTTGCGGCAGCCGTGCTCGCAGTATCGCCGGCGTCCGGCATCAGCGCGGCCGGCGTTCACGTGGCGTCGCTTTCCAAGGGGTCCGCCCGATTCGGCATTCGGTCGATGATGGAGCATCTCGGCATCGTCATTCGCGGGCCGGTGGGACGGTTGCTTGCTCCCGGGGCGATCGCGTTTATCTGGACATTTCAGCAATACGATATTCCCTCGCTGATGGGTCTGGTGAGTTGGAGTGTGACGCTTTTCGAGCAGTGGTCGCTAAGAGGGCCGACCGTCTCCGTGTGGAGTTTGATGACTGCGCCCGTGCTGGTCGAATTTGCGATTCTGCTGCCACTCATGTTTTGGCTCGCGCAAATTTCTTCCGCACGAGACGATTTCGCCGACGCGATAGCAGGCGACAGCAAGTTCCAAGGTTCACGGCACCGCCCGATCCTCGCGTGGAGCCTGCTCGGCATCGGCGTGATCGCGATGGCTATTCCTGTCGCGCTCACGATCATCGAATCGACCGCGGCCCTGCCCGCAGCGATCAAAGATTCGTCGCTCTACACCCGGTTCATCGTCGATATTTTTGAGACTCTGGCCCTGAGCCTCATCGCGGCGGTCGTCGCTTTCGCAATCGTGCAATTGCTGAACTTCGCTCCCCGCGGATGGGGGCGTGTTGCGAGCGTGACTTCGTTGTCGGCTCTGTGCGGCGTGGCGTTAATGGGTTCTCTATCGCTGTCGATCGTGTTGGCGGAGTTATTTCGCAGCAGCGCCTTGAGGGGGTTCTATGACACGATCGTTCCGCTCGTTGTCGCGTGGGCCGTCTGGTTGCTCCCGCGGGCCGTGCTCTTGCAACTGGTGATCAACGCGACGGCGCGACGATCCTCGATCCGAGAGGCGTCACTCGCGCTTGCGGCGCCCGATCGGAGCGTGCGGGCACGAGCACGCCGACTCTTGTGGGAGTTGCGAAGCCGACCGAAATTCATGGTGATCGGCCTACTCGCATGGTGGGCTTACAGCGACGTGAATGCGGCGGCGGTCCTCGCACCGGTTTCGGTCGTTTCCCCCGCGGTGCGGCTGTATAACTTTATGCACTACGGCCACAATGCGTCGTTGTCGCTAAGGGCCGCACTGTGCGTTGCGATTCCACTGCTGATCTACTTTTTGGTCGATTTCCTGACTCCGCGACTTCTCGCTCGGCTGCGTCGATGACTGGTGACCTGTGGCATCTCGACCACGTCTCGCTGCCGGTACGAACGTCCGCGCGGTTGAAAGATGTCACGCTCGACATTCCCGCGGGCCGGACGGCGATCATCGGCGCGTCAGGATCGGGCAAGACGTCACTGCTCAACCTCCTCGTCGGATTCGAACGGCCTCAACAGGGGCGGGTCGAACGGCTTGACGCGTCGTTCGAAAAATCACGTCTTCCCATCGCCTGGGTGCCGCCCGATGACGGACTGTGGCCGCACATGACCGTCCGACAGCACTTGGAATTGGGGCTCACCGAACAATCGAACGCGTCGAGCGAGATCGACCATTTCCTCGAACTGTTCGATTTAAACGCGCTCGCCGAGCGTCAAGCCGACCAACTCTCGCGTGGTGAACGATCCCGTGTCGCCCTCGCCCGCGCTCTTTCGTGGCGGCCTTCTGTTCTCATCGCCGACGAGCCACTTTCGCACGTCGATCCCGCTCGATGCGAGGGCTACTGGGAGCGATTCGACATGAAGCTCCGGGAAGATCAGACATCGCTCGTCATGGCGACACATGAACCAGAACGGGTTCTTGCGCATTGCGACCGGGCCATCGGGCTCGACTCGGGACGGGTCGTTTATGACGGCACCGTCGAAGATCTTTATCACGACCCACCCGATCGAGACAGCGGTTGGCTGCTCGGCCCGATCAATTGGATTAGCCACCAACAGGCCAGAAAGTTTTTGGGCAGTCATGATACCCGCCCAGGGCATGGTGTTCGCCCCGCGATGCTGGATGTTGCGGCCGACGGCGAGTCGCCGATCGAGGTCATCTCGACACGGTCGCACGGCGTCATCACCCGATCGCAAATGAAACACAGTGGATCGGGTGAGGTCGCCGACTTCTATCACCGTCCGCCGCGAGAACAGCTCCGCCCGGGGATGAAGATCGCATTGCGTTTTCTGACCGGATTGCTATTGGCCATCAGTTGCCTCGGGTGTGACAGTGAGACGATTCGACAGATCCCGATCTCTGAAGAGCGATCCTTCGTTTTGCCGCCGAGCGGATCGCTCATTCCGGCCCCGCGGGCGGTCGCAATCGGCCCGAACGACGAGCGGTTCGTGCTCGACAATGCGGGCCGAGTGCTTGTCTTCGACTCGGAGAGGGAATTGATCCGGCAGTGGGAAATGCCCGATTCCGAAGCGGGTAATCCGGAAGGACTCTGCCTCCTTGATGACGGCCGGATCATCGTTACGGATACGCACTATTACCGGCTCGTTTATTTTTCGCCGGAAGGCGAGGTACTTAAGACGGTCGGATCTCGCGGCGAGGAACCGGGGCAGTTCATCTTCCCCGTCGCCATTGAGCGAGACGACACCGGGCACCTGTATGTCGGCGAATACGGCGGTAACGACCGCATTCAAAAGCTGACGCTCGAAGGTGATTTCGTGTTGGAGTTCGGAACACCGGGCACCGAGGCGGGTGAATTCCAACGACCGAGCGGATTGGTGTGGCGCGACGATCGGCTATACGTCGCGGACGCGTTCAATAGCCGGATTCAGATTTTCTCCGGCGACGGCAAGTACGTCGGTACGCTCGGGGATGAATCGGCGGCCGAATTGGGTTACCCGTATGAGTTGAAGATGGGGCCTGAAGGTGATTTCTATGTCGTGGAATATGCCGCGGGACGGGTTTCGCGTCTCGACCCGAACGGCGTTCGAACCGGAGCGTTCGGCTCGGCCGGGCGCGGCAAAGGCCAATTCGCCACGCCGTGGGGTCTTGCGGTCGACTCGAAGGGCACGATCGTCGTGGCCGATACCGGAAACCGACGCATCGTGGAGCTGATCCGTTGAGCCGGGGTCTGACCAATCAACAATCCAACGGACCGATCAAAGCGATCCGGTCACTGCTTTCGTGGGTGTTTCCCGCTCCGCGACGTGCGGTCGGCTGGACCGACGTGTTGCCGCTCGCTCTGTTTCTGGCTGCGTTCTACGGAACACTCGGGTACCTCTTTGCGACCGACCGGATCGATTTCGCTTGGCCGAGGCGGCTGCTCTATCTCGCCCCGATCTTTCCCTGGATCTGGTGGCTCTCCGTCGCCGGCGGTTCCGGCGCGACGAAGACACGCGCGGCGGTCGCGCTATTGTTGCGGCTGACGGTCGCGGGACTGTTAATTACCGCGATCGCGGAACCCCGCGCCGTGCGGCTCCGCGACGACCTCGCCGTGATGTACGCGCTCGACGTCAGTGGGTCGATCGACCCCGGCACCTTGGAAGCGGGCCGAAAGTTCTTCGCAGACACCGTCTATCAAAAGCCGTCCGACGATCAGGCCGGGATGATCGTGTTCGGACGCAACGCCGCCGTGGAACTGCCGCCGCGAACGGTATTACCGGGCGAGTTGCCGCAAGTCGGATCGCTGATTGAAAGCGGCGGAACCGACCTCGCATCGTCGCTTTCACTGTCGGCTGCGATGATTCCTGCCGATCAGCCAGGGCGGATTGTGCTGATGAGCGACGGGGCGCAAACGCAGGGCGACCTCGACTCGGTCATCGCACAACTGAATTCCCGCGGCATCGAAGTCGATGTTCTCCCTATCGAATACGCTTATGAAAACGAGGTCTGGCTGGAGCGGCTGGAATTACCGCGTTATGTCAAACGCGGCGAGACCTACGACGCAGCCGTTGTGCTGTCGTCGCTCAAGGCGGGTTCCGGAACGCTCGTCGTGCGAGAAAACGGCGAAAAGCTGGCCGAAATTCCCGTCGAATTTGAAGCGGGCAAGAACCGAATCACGCTTCCGATTTCACTGCGTGAGCCGGGCTACTACGAATACGAAGCGGTCATCGTTCCGCCCGAGGGCGAGGATCGGGTTGAGCACAACAACAAGGTGGTCAACGCGCTCAGGCTTCAAGGCGAAGGGGTCGTCGCAATTGTGACCGACCCGGATGGCGATGCCCGCGACTGGAAGGAACTCGTCGCCGCGATCCGCGAAGGACGCCGCGGCGTGAAATTAATTTCCGCCTACGACCTGCCGGACGATCCGCTGGCGATGCTGCCTTACGACCTCTTAATATTTGCCAACGTCGGCGCCGACGCATTCGACGCCCGGCAGCTCCAGGCGGTCCATGACAGTGTCCGCGATCTGGGGATGGGATTCTTAATGCTGGGCGGGCCGAACAGCTTCGGACCGGGCGGTTATCACAATACGCTCGTCGAAGCCGCGCTGCCGGTTTCAATGGACGTCACCAATCGCAAAGTGCTTCCCAAGGGCGCGCTCGCCATCATCTTGCATACCTGCGAATTCCCGGAGGGCAACACCTACGCGAAACGAATCACCAAAGAAGCGATTCGCGTCCTCAGCGACAAGGACGAAGTCGGCGTGCTTGTCTACGACTATCAGGGCGGGGAAAAGTGGCTGTTCGAATTAACTCCCGCGGGGGAACTGCCGCGGCTTGCCAAATTGATTAATAACGCCCAAATCGGCGACATGCCAAGCTTCGACACAACAATGCGGCTCGGCCTGCAGGGTTTAAAGAAGAGCGACGCGGCGACAAAGCACATGATTATCATTTCGGACGCCGACCCATCCATCCCCGCCCCGAAATTAATGCAAGATTTCGTCGCTGAGAAGATCAGCATCTCGACCGTCGCAGTTTTCCCACACACTCCTAATGATACGGGTTCGCTGCAGGACATCGCTTCATTGACCAAAGGGAACTTCTACTATCCCAAGAACGCCAATCGCCTGCCTTCAATCTTCATCAAGGAAGCGAAGACATTAGAGCGGAGCATGATCGAGAATGAGACGGTCACGCCGCAGATTGAAGACGGCTTGCATCCGGTCCTGAAGGGTATTTCCGATCCGCCGCCGATCCACGGGTATGTACTCTCCAGCCAGAAGGGGTTCCCCGCTCGACTCTTAATGCGCGCCCCGAACAAAGACGCCGAAGACGTCGGCGAACTTGATCCGCTGCTGAGCGTCTGGCAATACGGGATCGGTCGCTCCGGGGCGTTTGCGTCTGATCTGTCGTCCAACTGGGGACGCGATTGGTTGACGTGGGACCGCTTTCAGCCCTTTGTGGAACAGGTCGTCACGCACCTGTCACGAACGCAGACCGACACGCAACTGCGGCTGTCCGCCGATTCGGAGGGGAATGAAGCAATCTTCGTCATTGAGGATTATCACCCGAGCGGCGATCCGATTTCGGTCACGGCACTGGTTCGGGGACCGAATGACAAGGCCGAATCGATCGAATTACGACAGGTCGGACCGCGACGCTATGAAGCGAGAATGCCGCTGTGGGGGGAAGGCCGCTATCAGGTGATGGCGATCGGCCAAGGGACCGGCAAGCGGACCGACCGCGTCGCCGGGGGGTTGATCGTGCCTTACTCTCCGGAATTTACCCGCTTCCGCTCCAACCCGATTGTGCTGTCCGACATCGCCGAGCGCACCGGGGGAAGCGTATTAACGCCTGAAGCGACCTCCGAACAGATTTATCCCGCCGAGCGAGCGACGCGAAAGTCGACCCGGCCGATCTTCGACTGGTTGCTTCTGGCGGTCGCGATTCTGCTCCCGCTCGATGTCGCGGTCCGGCGGGTGCAACTCGATTGGATGACCGTCAAAGGCTGGTTCGGGATGGACCGCCGCAAGTCGGGAACCGCGACAATGGACCGCCTGCTCGACCGCAAACGTGGTCAGAAACCGACGACCACACCACCGACGCGCGAGGGCAAGCCGCTGTCCCAAAAGCAGTCACCGCCATCGCAACGGCCGCGCATGCCACAGTCGACGAATAAGCCCCCACCGCAGCCGAAGCCCGGCGAATCGAACGAAGACGGCTCGACGATGAGTCGCCTTCTCGAAGCGAAGCGACGGCGTCAGCAGGGCGGCGATGCCGACCAATCCGAATAAGATTTACATTTCAGACCTACATCCGAGAGCTTCTCCGAGGGATAACCAGATGAGTGACGGCGACTTCGCCCCTACTGAGACCGCTTCGACCGACACCTCCGCCCTGGCGAACGAGGCGGAAGCGTTTCGCGGCACATTTTCCAAAGTCCGAGACGAGGTCGCTCGCGTGATGGTCGGTCAAGCCGACGTCATCGACGGCGTGCTCGTGGCCCTGTTCTGCGGCGGCAACGTGCTACTGGAGGGTGTGCCGGGACTCGGTAAAACGGAACTCGTCAAGGCGCTCTCACGCGTGCTCGACCTTGAGTTCCGCCGCGTGCAGTTTACGCCCGACTTGATGCCGGCTGACATCATCGGCACGACGGTCATGGCGGCCGACGACCACGGGCGATATCAACTCGAATTTAAACCTGGCCCGATCTTCACACAGCTATTACTTGCCGATGAAATCAACCGGGCCTCACCGAAGACGCAGTCGGCCCTGCTTGAGACGATGCAGGAAGGCTCCGTAACGACCGGCGGAACGGTTCACATTCTCGAGCAGCCGTTCTTCGTGATGGCGACCCAGAACCCGCTGGAGCAGGAGGGAACCTACCCCCTACCCGAAGCCCAACTCGACCGATTCCTATTTAAAGTCAACGTCCCGTTCCCAAACCGGCACGAATTGAATGACATCGTCACCCGCACGATTCTTAAAGAGCCGATCAATCTCGACAAAATACTCGACGGCCACAAGATCGTCGAATTAAGAAAGACGCTCGACAAAATGGTCGTGACGGAATCAGTCCGAGACTTTGCCGTCCGACTTGTGATGTCGACGCATCCCGACACACCCGATGCCGCTGATGAAGTCAAACAATATGTCCGCTGGGGTGCGAGCCCGCGTGCCGCGCAGGGATTAATCAAGGCGGCCCGAGTGCGCGCCCTGGCCGATGGACGTGTTCACGTTGCCGTGGACGACATCCGCCACTTCGCCGTTCCCGTGCTGCAGCACCGCGTGTTGCTGAACTATGATGGCCAAGCAGAAGAAGTCTCGGTGGCGAAGCTGGTTCAGGACGCATCGAAGGCGTTGAGCGCGGAGCCCACGTATGCGGTGTGAGCGTCTACACAAGCCCGCAGCGCCAGCAAGGGATTCGCTCGCCAATGGCACCCTGCTGGCAACGCCCCTCGCTTGCGCGTCGGGCTTGTGTGGCCCCGTAAACCGCAAGCCTTAGAGAAATCAATTCCACCTGAGAATCAAAACACTATCAACCACCAATTCTGATTCTTACGTTACGCGGATTAATTTTGAGAACCTCGCCTTCAACCGAGACCGATACAACGGAGATCGTAGTGGAATTTGAAATGACAATCGACGACCATCTCGCGTTTAATAACTATTTTCGCTCCGCCAGCCGACGACATCGACGCGTTCGCTTGATTGGTATCATGATCGCTGGAACATTGCTGATGCTAACCGCAACCTACCTGCTAAATTCAGTAATCTTCGATTGGCATTTCAGCGCCGAGGAACGTCTTTACGCGGTCACTATTTTCGCCGCATTCCTCCTTACGGCATTTGTCTTCGCTCAGTTCTTTTCGCCGTGGGCCAATTATCGAGCAAGAGCAGTGTTCAAGAAGGCGGCGAAGGGGCCGAACGGCGATGCCGTCGTTGGACCGGCTGTCATTCGACTGACCGATACACAGATCGCCTTCTCGATGGGAGGACTATCCCGAGCTTGCAATTGGGACCGCCTTGCCGCGGTCGTCGATGACAAAGATCATGTTTATGCCTGCACCGTACTCACGCCGACGAGAGCTTTGGCCACGGTCATCCCGAGACGCATCGCCTATGGTGACAATGAGACACTCATCGGCGAGGTAACTCGGCGTGCCGCAGCGCACGATGTTCCGTTTAGAAGCCGCGACGACGTGATACGATAAAACCGGAATAATTGAGTCCCTCGCTTGCGCGTCGGGCTAGTGTAACTTCCTCAGCCCTCGACTCTCGACCCTGGACTCTCGACTCTTAATGCCCGCATCGACCGCACAACTTAGCTCTCTCCTTACCAACGCGACGTTGACGCGATTGGAGCGGTTGCGGCTTGCGCCGCGGAAGCGGTTGACGAATCACAGTCGGGGCGAACATCTCGCGGGGCGGGGCGGGGCGAGTACGGAGTTCGAGGACTACCGCGATTACGTCGCCGGCGACGATATGCGGCGGGTCGACTGGAACATCTTCTCCCGGCTCAATCGACCTTACGTGAAGCTGTATCGACATGAAGAAGAAATGCACGTTGTTGTGATTGTCGACGGGTCGACCTCGATGAGCTTCGAGGGAAAATTTCAATTGGCCAGGCAGCTTGCGGCCTCCTTCGGCGTGATGACGCTGCTCGGCGGGGAGCGGCTGAGCATTTACGGCTGTCAGGCGGCTGACAAAGCCCCGAAGGTGCTGCCGCAATGCGCCGGGCGGGTCAGCATGCGGCGGATGCTCTCTTTCGTCGAGGGTCTCGACGCGGGAGGCAACGCGATGATCGATCGGGCCGTTGAAACGGTGCTGAGGAATCACTCCGGCCGGGGAATGGCGATTTTGTTGTCCGATTTTTTAACTTGGGGTGAACTGGGGCGGCCGCTCAACCGTTTGTTCGGGGCGGGGCTTGAAGTCTGTGCGATTCAGATTCTCGGCCCGAATGAACGGAACCCTCAAGTCGACGGAGACGTCCGATTGATCGACTCCGAAACTGGTTCGACACTCGACGTCACCTCGGCCGAAGACCTCGTCGGTATGTATCACGAACATCTCGCCGCGATGAATGAACGCGTCGCCGCCCTATGCACGAAGCGGAACGGTCGCTTCTTGCCGGTCAGTTCCGATGAGCCGATCGAAACGCTGATGTTCGACACGCTGCGTCGGCGGGGGTGGCTGCGATGAGCAGTTTTAATTTCCTCGCCCCGATTGCCGGACTGCTGGCCCTACTGGCCATTCCGGTGATTATCTTCTATTTCCTTAAACTGCGGCGACCCCGGGCGCTGGTCCCCTCGCTCGTCTTGTGGCAGCAGGTGCTCAACGACCAGCGGGTCAACTCGCCGTTTCAAAAGTTTAAGCAAAACCTGCTGCTGCTTTTGCAACTCTTAATTCTGGCGGCGATCTGCTTGGCCGCGATGCAGCCGGTCCTCAGTGCGGCGGCGCGGGGAGATGAAGCGATTCCGCTGATCATCGATTGCTCAGCCAGTATGGCGGCGCTCGATGAATCGGGCGGCGAGACACGGCTTGACATCGCCAAGCGTCGGGCCCGCGCCGTCATTGATGGGCTGCTGCCGGGGCAGGTCGTCTCATTGATCGCCGGCGACCGGACCGCGCGGCAACTGACGCCTTTCACCAGTGACCAACGCATGCTGAGATCGGCTTTGGAAGACCTCAAAGTCACGCCGGTCGAGAGCGACCCGACCGATGCCCTTCGCATGGCGGTCGGCCTGTCGCGGACGGCCGGTTCGGGCGGCGTGAAGAAAGCCGTCTTTATTACCGACGGAAATCTGCCGGAAGAAGTCAGCGTCGACCTGCCGTTCGATCTGGTCATCCAGAAGGTCGAGCCGGGCGGTCGAAACTTGGGACTCACATCATTCAATGCTCGGCCGGTCGGAGAGTCGGCGTGGGAGGTTTTCGTCGAAGCCTCCGTCGGCGGGGCCGACCGGGCGTCGGGCACAATTGTCGTTAAGAACGGCGAGGAATTGCTCGTCGAAGAAGACGTCGTTCCCGAAGCGGAAACCCCGGCTCAAATCACGTTTCGGGTCGCGACATCAGAAGCCGTCGAACTGGCCGCGACGGTCGTTCCTTCCGGATTCGATTCGATTGAAATCGATAACAAAGCTTGGATCGCGCTGCCCAAGCCGAAGCCGCTCGACGTGTACTGTCCGACGGAGTTGGAGAGTTTTCGACAGGCCCTTGCCGTTTCAAAAGGCATCCGGCTGTTTCCCGGTGACGGCGTCGTGCCGGAGGAATTCGACCTTCTGGTTTCAAATGACGCTGCGGACGAAGACTCCGACGCCCGCGTTCGCGTTTTCATTGATGTTCTGCCGGACGATCTCCGGTCGATCGTCGCCAAGTCGGACGACCTGGTCTCGCCTGTCGACTGGCTGCGTGGCGACCCGCTGCTGACCTACGTGACGCTCGAAGACGTGCAAATTAGTAATGCATGGGAGGCAATCGAAGGTGTAGCCGACGCCGACTTCGAAGCGCTCGGGTACGAGCCGATCGTCTCCGGCCGGCGCGGCCCGCTGATCGTGAAGCGACGCGAGAATTTTGGACCGACCTATCGCTTCCTGTTCGACATCAATCAGTCGACGCTGCCATATCGGCTCGGGTTTCCGATTATGGCGAGCAATCTCGTCACAATGGCCCGCGTCGAAGCGAAACTGAATGAGGCCCGCGGGAACTCAACCGGCCTTTTGCCGACGATGACCGTGCCCCCCGGCGAGCGCGTGGCCGTGACCCGACCGGACGGCAAGACGGAGTCGGCCGTGGCCGATGCGGCCGGATCGGTCTCCGGATTGGGAGCGCCGCTTGTAGGCCTCTATCGCATCGATACCCCGGCAGGGGCACGTTCGATCGGCGTGGCGCTATTGTCCGCTCGCGAGACCGGACTTGACTCAACCGACAATCTTCGATTCCGTGAGATCGATGTTGAAGTCGGCGATGCGGGCGTGGGTGCGGAATTGCCGCTGTGGCCTTACTTTGCAGTCGGGGCGTTGGTGTTCATTCTATTCGAATGGTGGTATTTCCACCGCAGGCCCGCGGCAACGTAGTTCGTCGCTAAATCGCTTTGCCAAAAATTGCTGACCGTGCGACTGGTATCAAGATCATGATTTTACGGCTGTCGGACATTCGTTGGCTCGCGGTGATCCTCGGTTGCATCGCGCTAATGGCGGGTGAAGCAGGGGCCGATCCCCAATTAAAAGTCGTGGACAAGATTTGGGGTTTCAATACCCGGGGGCGTCTTCAAGCCGTACCGAATCGGTTTCAGCCAGTTTCGATCCGGCTGCAGAACACCGGGACCTCGGCATTCGATGGCGAGGTCGCCCTCTATCGGACCAATCTGTCGGGGCAACAGATCGGGGCCAAATTAATCCGGCAGATTTATCTCTCGCCGGGGGCCGAGCGTTGGGTTCAATTTTACGTCTTCGCCCTCTCAGGTCAGGAACGCTGGGCGTTGTCATGGCCGGACGGTCAAGCGACGTTCGGTCCGATCGATGACGTCCGCACCTCTGTGGCGTTCCTGACGCCAAGTGACTTAGGCGATGGCTTTGGTTTGTTCGGTATGGTCTTCCCCGCGAGGCTGTTCCCTAACGATGTCGCCGCTTGCGAATCGCTGCGGGTCGCGATTCTGGACCACATGCCTGCGCGGTGGGACGAACGGCAGCGGCAGGCATTCCTCGACTGGATTCGTCTCGGGGGCGAGGTGCATGTGCTGCAAGGACCCGATGGCGAGCACCCTGTCTTTCCCGGCGAGCTTTCGGAATTAAATCTGCCTGTTAGTAAGTCGCGGATTGGGGCCGGCGTGATCTACCGGCACGACAAAACCGCGCAGGTACTGAACTCGAGGTCGTGGATTGAGGAAAATCTCGCAACCTCGGAGCTGACGGAGCAGGAGGAGACTTGGCGAATCAAGGAGGAACAAGAGAGTGACCAACGCTATTCCCCACACTCGTTCGACGATTTCAATGCAACATCCGGCGTGCTGGCCAACTTAAAGGATATGATTCGGCCCGAATTCAATTGGGGACTGATTGTCTTAATGTCATTCGCCTATCTCGCCGTCATCTTCCCCGGTTGTTTCTTAATGGGGAAAGAGCGACGCGATTATCGCCATACTTTCGGCGTACTCCTCGGTGCGGTGGCGATCTTCGGATTCGGATTCTTTATGGTCGGACGCCGGGGCTATGACGAGCAGACGTCCGTCCGCTCACTCGTCGTTGCCGAGGCGATGGGTGACGGGGAGTTTGTAGCAACCCAATGGTCGAACGTATTCGTCACATTCGGCGGCGATTACGACATTACTCACGAAGGCGACTTTCGCATCTATTCCACCGCGCAAGATGCCGAGAAGGTCAACGGAACGATCTCGTTCGACGATCTGGGATCATTTCTCGTCGATATTCCGCCTTACTCATCGCGGGCCTTTGCCCTGCGAACAAGGATCGAACTTCCCGGTCTGGATGTGGGCGACGTCAATCCGACCGGAGGGGGTCGTCAGCTTGCGATCTCAATCGGTGAAGACTTTCCCGACGCGACCGGGCCGATCTATGCAGTCGTCGGGCGACAGTTGCGGTCGGTTTCAAGAGAGCCGGACCGCTTAGTCGTTGCATCACAAGGTCAGAAGTTGCCGTCCGGGCTGCGGTTGACTGAGATGTCGGAGTATTACGCGCGCGGCGGGAGCTTTGTCGAATCCGAGAAACCGGAGGAGCAGGCGTTCGACGCCATGACCAAGCCCGCGATCCTCCGCAGCCTGCCGATTCGATCCGCCGACGAACGTGCCTATCCGGTGCGAAACACCGACGGCACAATCCCTACGGACAATAGCGGTCGTATGATGACCCGGAAGATGACGGCCGAGGATGAACTGGCGGTCTTCGAACAAGAAGCCGGCCTGGTCAGTTTATTTGTGCCAGTTGAATTACCGGAGGCACTTTATGCCCGGTATCGGTCCGGAAGCGATTCGACGATCCTGCCGAACCAAACGGGTCGGCTCATCCTCGTTTATCATTTGAAGACGAGCGGCGGTTAAGCCGCCTGACCCAATTAAGTTCTTAATGAAACTAAGTCACTATTATGTCCACCATGCTTGAAGATGACGAACCGGTCTACGCTCTCGGCGAGGACCCGCTCGCGGCCGCGCCGGCGATCGAGATTACGAACCTCGGTCATATCTATAAGAAGCACCGGGCTCTCGAGAGCGTCAACCTCCGCGTTGACCGAGGTTCGATCCACGGTTTCGTCGGGCCGAATGGCGCCGGCAAGACGACCACCTTAAAGCTGATCTGCACCCTGCTGAAGCCGCAGGCAGGTAAGGTTCGCGTCTTCGGTCTCGACGTCGTCACTGATTTACGCGAAGTGCGAAAGCGGATCGGTTATATGCCGGACCACTTCAGCATGTACCGGCAGATGACGGTCGGAGAATACCTCGACTTTTTCGGCGCCGCCTACGGCATGACGTTAAGAGACCGCGACCGGGTGATCGACGACGTGCTCACCCTGACCGATATGGTCGGTCGACGAGAGCACTTAATTCGCGGCCTGTCCCGCGGCCTGCAGCAGCGCGTTTCGCTGGCTCGCGTGCTCGTAAACGATCCCGACCTGCTGCTGCTGGATGAACCGGCTAGCGGCCTCGACCCACGGGCCCGGATCGAGTTGATGGACATCCTTAGAGAATTGCGATCTCTGGGAAAAACCATCTTCATCAGTTCGCATATTCTGAGTGAGTTAGCCGAACTGTGCGACAGTTGCTCGATCATCGATCGCGGCGTCACGAAGTACAGCGGGCCGATGGAGGAACTGCTCGCCGGAGCGGAGGAGAACCCCGGCTACCGCGTGACGTTCGGACGTGCCGAAGAGGGCATCGCCGAGCGACTTCTCGAGATCGACGGCGTGCTGGAGGCGGAAGCCGACGAGCATCGGCCGAAGACCTATCGTATTTCGATCGATTGGACCGCAATAACGGTCAACGACCTGCTGGCCCGCGTCCTCGCCCTCGGCCTCCCCGTCGAGTCCTTCCAACGCCAAACCCGACATCTTAACGACGCCTTTATGAGTTTAACGGAGACGGGAGTTAGGTGACAGGGGTGAGAGTTTAGAGGTGAGGGGTGAGAGTTTAGAGGTGAGGGGTGAGAGAGCATCTAGCAACTGCTTCGAATGTAGCACTTTGGAGAAATTGCAATGTTTCAATTTGAGAACCTGATCGTTTGGCAGAAGTCAATTGACTATGCGGACCGTATATACGACCTGACAGACCGGTTTCCGCGAGACGAGAAATTTGGCCTTACCGCCCAGCTTAGGCGCGCTGCGGTTTCAATATCCTCGAATATTGCCGAAGGCGATGGTCGTACGTCGAAAACGGATCACGCACGTTTCATCGAAATCGCGTACGGTTCGCTGATGGAAACAATTTCACAGGTGACGCTCGCCGCCCGTCGTCAATGGCTTTCCGACGACGAGCTGGCGAAGCTTCGTCATGCCGCCGAGGAGATCGCCCGCATGCTCAGTGGCCTGCGGCGAAGCATTCTCGCCCCCAGCAACAAGCAGTAAAAAACAGGTAAAGTTTTTACCTCTCACCACTTACCTCTCACCACTTACCTCCAACCTCACATGAGCGGTCTTCTCGCACTTTTTACTCGCAGTCTCAAAGTCGATGCGAATGGTTGGAAGGGGCATACCTTTCGGCTCGCGTTCGCGGCGATGATCGCGTTTGCGCTGTTGCGGATGATCGCCCGGATCGCGACCGTCGGTGCTCCGGGTCTCGACTTCTTCACCGGCATCGCCTATCTCAACGTGTTCTTTATTAGTCTGGCCGGGGTGAGTTTCTTTGCGACCGCCATCACCGAAGAGAAGGAAGAGGGCACGCTTGGTCTATTAAGAATGGCGGGCATCGGCAGTTCCGCGATCCTGCTCGGCAAATCGACGAGTCGACTCGTGGGGGCGGGCCTATTGTTGGTGGTGCAATTCCCGTTCTTTTTGCTCTCGATCACCTTGGGCGGAGTTTTAATGCCGCAGATTTGGGCGGCAGCGGCATCGCTACTTGCCTTTTTGGCCTTTGTCGGCAACGTCGGGCTATTCTTCAGCGTATTGTGTAAGCGGTCGGGAACGGCGGTCGCGCTCTCCGCCGTGGTGCTGGCCGGCTACTTCGGGCTGCCGATCGTCATCGAGCCGCTGATCGGCAATCCGCTGATCCTGCTCGGCATCCCGATCAGTCCGATCGCGGAGGCCGTCTCCGACTTCTCGGTTATCACGCGATTAAACGAGATTCTGTTGACCAACTTCGCCGAGCAGCCGTTCGGAACTCAAGTCGTGAGCAACTTGGTGGTAGCCGTCGTGCTCTTCTTAACCGCATGGATGTTATTTAGCCGGGAAGGGCATGAAGACGAAACCGCTGAGCCGGGCCGCGTCGCACAGGGCCCCGGACGGTTTAAGGCTTTCAGCCCAGGACGGGCATGGGGCGACCCATTTGCGTGGAAAGAGTTCTATTTTCTCAGCGGCGGCATCCCTTTAATTCTCTTAAAGGTCATCGCCTATGTTGCCTTGGCCGTCGTTATTTACGCGTATGTCTATTATTCGTCGCGGCGATTCGATATCGAAGAAGTTGGCGCCATTCTCGTCGGTGCGGCGCTCATTGCGGCGGTCGTCGAAACCTGCCGTGTCGCCGTCTCTTTATTTAAGGAAGAAGTCTACGGACACAACCTCGAAGCGTTGGTGCTTCTTCCGAACCCGATCGCAAAGATTGCAGTTGGCAAAGTCATGGGCGTCCTGCCCACCTTGACGCCGGTGCTGATCTTCTTAATTCTCGCGATGTTCTCAACGCCGCGCGTGACCGAAGGTTCGCAGGAGCTATTATCGAGCTCGTACCTTTATGCGGGTGTGGCGTACTATATCGTGTTCCTGCATGTCGTCGTTTTAATGTCGCTCTTCGTCCGCTGGGGTGCAGTCCCGCTGGCGTTTCTGGTGACCATCTTCGCTACCTACGCCGTCAGCCCTTTGGCACTCTTTTCGGTCTTGTTCGCCGGGATTATCGACTCCGCGCAGGCTGGGGCATTGCCCCTTGTCGTAATGCTCGCGGCAGCAGCGTTTGCCCTACAACTAGCGATCCAGCGTCGGCTGATCGTTCTCGGCGGGCGATAGGTCTTGCCGCCGGACGGCAACACTTATTGCAGCAGGTCACTGATCGAGCCGCCCTCTTCATGCGTGCGGCGAATGGCCTGGGCGAACATCATCGAGGTCGGAATGACGAACAGCCGATTCTCCCATTTCGATTGCTTCAGGCGAAACGGCCGAATCGTGTCGGTAATGACCAGCCGCGGGACGTCGGCCAGATTTTTCTCGACGTTGCCCCCGACGAACAAGCCGTGCGTTGCGCAGACGGCGTACATCTCCGCCTTGTGACTCTTCACCGCTTCAACGCAGATTCGCACGGTGCCGCCGCTGGAGATCATGTCGTCAAGCAGAATAATCCGCTTGCCTTTAACGTCTCCGATAATTTTGCTGCCGCTAACATTTGAGCCGTCCATCCGCTCTTTGTCGAGATAAGCGACATCGATTTTATTGTGAAGTTGCAGCCGCTCTTCGAGAGCATTGCGAAAGCGTTTCGCCCGCCCCATGCCGCCGCTGTCGGGCGCGAGTACGACAAGATCGTCGGGGTTATTGATGAGGGGATCGGGCAGGTGCGTTTCGACCGGTTGCGGCACGCCGTCGCTGTCGCGTCCGGAATCGACCCCGCACAGATAGTCGGCCAGTAAATTCTTTGCTTCGAGATTGTCGGTCGGAATACGAAATGCGTTCTGAAAGGCGGACAGATTGTGAATGTCCATCGTCAACACGCGATTCGCGCCCACGGCCTCCAAGCACTGGGCCAGATACTTGATGCTGATTGGGGCACGGCTCTCCGTTTTGCGATCCTGCCTGGCGAATGCGAGGTACGGGCAGACCACTGTGATCCGGCGGGCGGACGCATCCACGAGCGAACCGACGAAGAACAGCAGCTTGACCATCTTCTCCGGAACCGACTGATCCTTGTCGGCGTACAGCGAGCTGATGACGTACACGTCCGACGCTCGGACATTGACCTCGCTACGGGCGTACGTTTCCCGGTCGGCGAAGAAGTCTTCGCGATGCTTCGAAACGGGAACGTCGAGATACTTGGCGACACGTTGGGCGAATCGCCGGGAGCCTTCGAGGCCGAAAAGCCGAAAATTATTCACTGCTTGCCGCTGCTACGCATCAAGAATCGGGACACGGCGACTATATGCGCCGCGACGAAGCCGCCGTCATAAACTCTGGCAGACTATGACACAAACGAGCTATGACGCAAACGAGGCCAAGGCTGACCTGAGAACATTCCATCCCGCTACACGTTGATGGGGGCCAAGAGCTCCACGGCGTTTCCGGTCGGGTCGGAGATGTAGATCGATTTTGTTCCGTCGCGATGCGTCTTCAGTTCGCCATAAGACTCAGCCTCCGGCGTGACGAAGCCGATGTGCATCGGATGCTGCCCCGGCGTCACCAAGGCGAGACTCATGTTGGCAAATTTCAGCATCGCCCATGTGTCGTCCTGATAGGTGACATCACAGCGGAATGTCTTGCGGTACCACTCGACCGCTGCGGCGATGTCTTCGGCTTCGATCGCGACGTGATGAAGCGCGTCAAGTTCGCCGATCGGCATCGGGTCTGGATTGGCAGTCATCTTCAATCTCCATGAAAAAAAGCGGATCGGCTACGCAATTGTAACCGATCCGCCCTTTGGACGTGAACGCAGCAGTTTGACGCGGCCGTCAGTTTTCCGGCGAAAGAAACACCGGGGCTTCAATTCGCAATTCGACGGCAAGCTCTCGCAACTTGTCGAGCGCTCGGTTCTGCAATTGCCGGACACGCTCTTTGCAGATGCCGAGTCGCTTTGCCACGCGTTGCAGGGTTTCGGCCTCCTCCGAATCGGTCAGTCCGAACCGAGCTTCAACGATCGCCTGCTCCCGTTCGTCGAGACGATCTTTCATCTGCGTGAGCAAGTCGCAAACATCGCCGTACTGCCGGGCGTCCAGATGGATCTGCTCATGCCCATCGGCCGCTTCAGACAACATTTCGCCCGGCCCGAGCATCACGCGATCGTTGCGTCGCTTCTTCTGCTGGACCTGCCGGTAGAACATCCGACGAATCGCGTGCGTCGCGTAGGTGCTGAACCGAAATCCCCGACCGTAATCGAATTTGGCGATCGCGTGAAGCAGAGCGACGTTCCCATCACTGACGAAATCATCAAACGGGTTGTCGCGATCGGCGAACTTGCGGGCAATCGAAACGACGAGCCGCAGGTTGCAGCGTGCGATTCTGTTTCGAATTCGCTCTGACTCATCCATCAGCCGCTCGAATTCGGCCATCTTCGCTTTCGACGGCCGTGAGAGGTTCAATTTCGCTCGTACTTGATTCGCCCGGTGCTTGAGGTAGTTCATTTTGCGGAACAGGGCGGCTTCGTGGGCCGCACTCAAGAGCGGAACCTCATATAGCGAAGCGAGATACGACGGCAAGCCGGGGGGCCGCTTCGCTTTGCGGGACCGCTGCTCCGGATCAAGTAACGACGTCGCCTCGATCTCTACTTGGACATCCGCGACGTCAAACTCTTTGTTGTACATGTAATCGACTTCGGTCCGGCCGATCTCTTCGGCACGCGCTCGGAGGCGGCTGGCCGCCGAGTTTTTTCGCTTCGGCCGACTCGACTTCGACTGCGCACCGCTCTTTTTATCAGCGACTGCCGCACTGCTCATGACTAGCTCCTAAATCGTTCAAAACGTCCACACCAAGAGTACCGACCGTTCAACCGTGGATCAAGCCCGCGTTCTCTTTTTTGGAGAAAACCCCTATGATCGCAGTATTTTGAACCGCGGCCGCGGTTCGGCTTTAACAAAAATACGTCCAAAACATCCATATTTACGAAATCCGGCACATTTCGCCGACGTTCGACTCTCGGAGACGCGAGAGAAATAGGGGCTGTTCGCGTCGACCATTGGAGGGTTCGCCCCGTGCCTGGGTTGACTTCACACCCCGCCCCATCCAGCCTTTCGAAAATCGCTTTCGTCGCGGCCTTTAAGGCTGCGGCCCCCACTCGATCCCGAAGTGCAACTGTGAGTTCGACCGTGAGTTCGACGCAGCCCCCTCCCGCCGGCGAAGATGAGCCGCCGATTCTCGAGATCAGCGGACTGAAGACCTACTTTCATGGCGAGTCGGGAACGACCAAAGCCGTTGACGACGTCAGCCTGACGATCCGTCGCGGGGAGACGCTCGGATTGGTCGGCGAGTCAGGTTCCGGTAAGTCGGTGACGTCCCTGACGGTGATGCGGCTGCTCCCCGAACGCGGAGCCAAAATCGCGGGCGGGTCGGTCTCGCTGCTGGGGCGGGACATCGTCACGCTGCCGGAACCCCAGATGCAGTCGCTGCGGGGCAGCGATGTCAGCATGATTTTTCAGGAGCCGGGGACATCGCTGAACCCCGTCTACAAAGCGGGTTGGCAGGTTCAAGAGGCGATCCGCCTGCACAACGATGTCTCGAAGGAAGAAGCCCTCAAAAGGACGATCGAGCTATTTCATGAGGTCGGAATTCCGGAACCCGAACGGCGCCTCAACAGCTATCCGCATGAGATGTCGGGCGGTCAGAAGCAACGGGTCATGATCGCGATGGCCCTGAGCTGCAACCCGAAGCTGCTCATCGCCGATGAGCCGACCACCGCGCTCGACGTGACGATTCAAGCGCAAATTCTCGATTTGATTCGCAAGCTGCGCGACGAACGCGGGATGGCCGTGCTGTTCATTACCCACGACCTCGGCGTGATCGCGGAGATCGCCGACCACGTGGCTGTCATGTTCCGTGGAAAGATCGTGGAAACCGGGTCGGTCGAGCAGATTTTCTCGTCGCCTCAACACCCCTACACAAAGGGTTTGTTGGCCTGCCGTCCGCGGCTTGATGGCAAGCTCGGACGGTTGCCGACCGTCGCCGACTTTATGCGGGTGGAGCCGTCCTCCGATCCCGACGGACCGGTTCGCATTACCGAGCGAACGTATTCTCCCGAAGAGCATGAATCTTCGGCCCCAACAAAACGACTTTGGCCCCCCGAGTCAGCCGTGCGTGACTTGGGCTACGAAATCTCGCAGGTGACAACCGACGGACCGGGCAGCTTCGTGCCGGAGAACACGGCGCCGCTGGTGCGCGTGGAAGGGCTAAAGGTCTACTATCCGGTCTACAGCGGGATTTTGCGGCGCCGTACCGGCGATGTGCGGGCCGTTGATGATATCTCTTTCGATATTTTTGCCGGACAGACTCTCGGTCTCGTCGGAGAGTCGGGATGCGGCAAGACGACCACCGGCCGGGCCATTTTGCGATTGATCGACAAGACGGACGGCAACGTCTCGTACCGCGGCGGATCAACCGAGTTGGTCAGCGGGGCGGATTTGCGAACCCTGCGTCGGAAAATGCAAATCGTGTTTCAGGACCCCTACGCCTCACTCAATCCGCGAATGTCGGTTGAGGCGTGCCTTGTCGAGCCGATGGCGGTCCATGACCTCTGCCCCAACGCGAAAGACCGGAGGGACCGGGCCGCCGCACTGCTCGAAGAGGTCGGATTGGGAGCCGAGCACCTGCAGCGCTATCCGCATGAGTTTTCCGGCGGACAGCGTCAGCGAATCTGTATCGCCCGAGCTCTGGCCGTCGAGCCGGAGTTTATTGTCTGCGATGAAAGCGTTTCGGCTCTCGACGTCTCGGTCCAGGCACAGGTACTCAACTTGCTCAAGGATTTGCAGCAAAAACGCGGGCTGACATACCTGTTCATTAGCCACGACCTGAGCGTCGTCAAATTCATGTCCGACATGATGGCCGTGATGAATCAGGGCAAAATCGTCGAGTACGGTCCCTCCGACACGGTCTACGCCCGACCGAAGGACGAGTACACGAAGCGGCTGATCTCCGCGATTCCGGACGACTCCCTGGAGAACATTCGCCGACGGCAACGAGAACGGCTCGAAGCGAAGTCACCGGAGCAAAAAGCGGGTTGAGTCGGATTTGCGGGAACTGTTCGCTTCGTTAGGTCGTCAGAATGATTGGTGCCCTCCGGCGATTTCGATACTGGACGGCTCCATCCGACCCTTCCCGTCTCGAAAGGAGTTGCCGTGCTCGCTTCGCTCTGTTTCCGCTCGTCACTTGCTGCCTTGGGCGTGATTGCCGTTTTCGGCCTGAATTCTCCATCCGCGATTTCGGATGATCCGGCTGAAAAGCCTGCCCCGGTGAGTGAAGCTCCGAAGATCGAGATCGCGATTTTGCTCGACACGTCCAACAGCATGGACGGCCTGATCAATCAGGCGAAGGCGCAGTTGTGGAAGATCGTCAATGAATTCGCCACCGCCGAGCGCGATGGGGCCTCGCCGGAACTGCGGGTGGCCCTGTACGAATACGGCAAATCCTCTTTGGCGCCCGGAGAGGGTTATCTCAGGCAGATCACGTCGCTAACCGATGACC
The DNA here is from genome assembly GCF_007744515.1 of Stratiformator vulcanicus. Lineage (NCBI taxonomy): Bacteria > Pseudomonadati > Planctomycetota > Planctomycetia > Planctomycetales > Planctomycetaceae > Stratiformator > Stratiformator vulcanicus. The sequence goes on along the minus strand of NZ_CP036268.1, from coordinate 2,120,199 downwards.
TCGATCGAATTTCCGAAGAGCTCTTCGCTCTCACGACCAACGGCGGGGACGAATATTGCGGTCAAGTAATCGCCGCCGCAACGAAGGGGCTCGATTGGAGCAGTGCCAACAACGATCTCAAGTTAATTGTGATCGCGGGGAACGAGCCATTCACGCAGGGCTCGGTCGACTACAAGGTAGCCTGCAAGGCAGCGATCGCCAAGGGGGTGATTATCAACACGATCTTCTGCGGCCCTGAGGAAGAAGGCATCCGCACGAGTTGGAAGGACGGAGCCGTCCTCGCCGACGGAACCTACTCGCACATCGATCAGAATCAAGCCGTCGCGACCATAAATACGCCCTACGATAAAGAACTGTCAGCGCTGAGCGGGAACCTGAACAAGACCTACGTGGCCTTCGGGGCAAAAAAACAACGGCAACGATTCTTACAGAATCAGGAAGCCCAAGACTCGAATGCCGCTTTGGCGGCACCCGCCGCAGCGGCAGAGCGAGCTCAATTTAAAGCGGGCGGCCTTTATGACAATTCAGCCCGCGACCTCGTCGATGCGATCGATAAGAACAAGGTAAGACTTGACGAACTTAAGGCTGAAGAACTCCCCGAAGAGCTTAAAGGCAAGTCGACCGAAGAGCAGAAAGAAGTTCTTGCGAAGAAAGCTGCAGAGCGGGCGAAGATTCAAGCACGTATTCAAGAGCTTTCAAAGCAGCGCAATGAGTATGTCGCAGGCGAACGCAAACGCTTGGCGGAAGACGGAGAGGAAAATTCCTTGGAAGGAGCCCTTTCAACCACGCTGCGACGGCAAGCCGAATCGCGCGGCTTCCAATTCAGCGAATAAATCGCATCGCAAACTAGCCCGACGCGCAAGCGAGGGATTTTGTTATAGCGCCTCGCCAAGTGAGCCATTGCATCACGCGCGGAGGCTGCTGTTAGAAATTCGTGCTTGCGTTGCGGGTCAACCTGACCCCCGCACTATCAAATCAGTTTTCAGGAGCACACTCATGCGGACTCTCATAGCGATTGCCGCCTCGCTGACAATTAGCTTTGCATCGAATCATGCGTCAGCCTGCTTCGTTCGATCACCCCAACCGGTGCAGGTTTGGGTCGATCAGGTCGCGATCGACATTCGCGGCAACGTCGCTGAGAAACACTACGTTTGCGGATTCAAAAACCCCAACGGCGGGGCGATCGTAGGCGGCGAATGCTATATGGAACTGGAACCGGGCTCGCAGGTCGACGCCCTGACCGTTTCCGTCGACGGTTCGAAAACAACGGCGGAGATTCTGCCGGTTGAAGAAGCGAATGAAGTCTTTAAGAACATCGTGAAGGAGGGCGGCTCGCCGGCGCTTCTCGAATATTTTGGCAACCAGTTAATTCGCACCAAACTGCCGAACATCCCGGCCGGACAGGTCGTGACCGTCGATTTGCGCTACACGACCGTCTTAAAGCGGCACGGCGACTTCCTGCGGGTTCGTTGTCTTAACACGAACCCCAAACCGCTGCAGCAGAAGTTAAAGAAGGCGGGCGTCAAGGTCCGCATTAAGAGTGCAGAACCAATCAAAGCGGTCTATTCGCCGACTCACCCGGTCGAGATTGAAGAAGAAAAGGACTGGGATGTCGTGGTGAAGTGGTCGGAGGAGGATTACCTGCCGAAGTATCCGTTCGTATTGTACGTTAAGTCGGCGAAGCAGGCGCTCGGAGCGGGACTGCTGACGCACCACCCCCCCGGTGAAGACGGGTCATTCATGCTGCTGCTGTCACCGGGGCACGGCTCCGCCGCGACTCCCGACTGGCTGCAAACCGGCGTTCCGAAGGATATCGTATTCTGTGTCGACACCTCCGGCTCCATGCTCAAAGACCGAAAAATTGAACAGCTTAAGCAAGCCTTGACGTATTGCGTATCGGAACTCCGCGAAGGCGATCGTTTTAACATCGTTGATTTTAATACCGGAGTTCGCTCGATGGCCAAGTCCGGTCTGGTCGAGTCGAATGACGAGACCGAAGCGACGGCGCTGGACTACGTCGACCGCCTGCATGCCCGCGGCGGCACCGCGATTAAGGACGCGCTGGACCAGTCGCTTTTGCTATTGTCCGCAGGCCGCACGGAAGACGCAGCCGTCACGCCAATGATCGTATTCGTGACCGACGGCTTGCCAACGATTGGCGAACTTGAGCCTGACAAAATTCTTAAGGAGACATCCAAACTCAATTCCGACGGAGTTCGCCTGTTCGTCTTCGGGCAGGGCTACGGCGTGAATGCCCGTTTGCTCGACCAACTCGCAAAGCAAAATTCGGGCGAAGCGGACTACGCGCTGCCCGATGAAAAAATCGAAGACTTCATCAAGCCGTTCTTTGATCGCGTCGGCACCCCTGTCCTCAGCAATGTGAGCGTTGAGATCGAGGGCGTCGAGACGTATGACATCTACCCGCGCACCGTGACCGACCTTTATCGAGGAGAGCAGTTGATCCTTGTGGGCCGATATCGTGGCAGCGGAGCAGGCAAAGTGGTACTCCGCGGACAATCATCTGACGGCGAACAGGTGCTAAAATACGATGTCGAGTTTAGCGCAGAGGCCGTCAGTGAAGACAATGCCTTCCTGCCCCGCTTGTGGGCCGGGCGACGCATCGACGAACTGCTCTCGATCGCGGCCGGACAGGACCCGGCGCCGGCTGAAATCATTGAGGAGGTGGTCGGGTTGGCCACGCGGTACGGGATCATCACCCCGTACACGAGCTTCCTGATCGAAGAGCGGCCCGGCACTTCAGGCGGAGCTGCTGCGGCTGAAGAACAGGCCGGTCGGGTTCGACGTGATTTGCGACGATTCTGGGGCAAATCGAGCGAGTTCAACTCATCTCTTGACCGCGGAAAAGCCCAAAAACAGAATGTCGAAGACGCGAAAGCGGCGGCCCTGGCCCGCAAGAACTCATCACTCAGCGGGAACGCGAGCGATCTCTACCGCCAAGCCGCGGACGAACTCTCGAAGTCTAGCTTGTCGGGGCAAAAGAAGTCCGCCCTCGATGCGGTGCAGTTCATTGCTGATCGCACCTTCTACCAGCGGAACGGGCGTTGGGAGCAGGCGGAGTTCCCGAATCATGCGGTCGCGAAACTGAACACAGTTGAGCTTGGCGGCGACGCCTATTTCGAATTGCTGAAGAAAGACGCCCTCGCCGCTCGCTACCTTGCACTGGGTAACGTGGTCGTCAATCTCGACGGAGAATGGTACGAGGTCAAGTAGGGTCTTTGCTGCTACCGGGACCGATAACCTGTCGGCAATCGGGCGACCGTGACATTTTTCGAGGGGGCCGAATAATCCCGCGGGGTTGTTCGGCCCCAAGCGCTCTGACAAGATAGCACAGCTCGCAAGGCGGCGTGCTACCGCGCCGCTCGAATAAGATCGACACTCGCTCAAAACGGATTGACCGCGTATGTCCCGGAATTGGGTCTCGGCGTCTCTGTTCTCATCCTTCGCACTCGTAACGGCGATTTTGGTCTCCGGTTGCGAAACCGCCAAGTCTCCGGGCGGTGACAGTGGATCGAAAACGGCCTCCGGAGGCGCCGACCCGACCTCGTCCAGCGGGTCCGGTCTAAAGCCTTCGGCTGAGTTCGATGAAGGTGACCTGACCTCCTATCCGCTCATGACAGAGGTGGACGGCATCCCCGTCCCGCGAGTCGACACGGCAGGCCCCGACGTCAATGTCGGAGGACCGGTCGAGGTCGACAAATATAATCCCGCCGCGAAAGGCAATCCGACCAAACCGGTCGTGGGCGGATCGATCAACGTGCGTTTCTCGAATGAGCCAAAAACGCTCAATCCGATCGTTGAAACCAGCGCCGTTCAGCAAGTCATTCACACCTATATCCATGACGGGCTCGCCGACCAGGATCCGGAAACCTTCGAATACAAGCCCGCGATTGCCAAGAGTTGGACTATCGAAGATTCGATCCGACTCGCTCCCGATTACCCCGGCTACGAACTGACGTTGGTGATCGATGATGAGCCGGCTGAAAATGACTCCGAGGTTTCGGTCAAACTGGATGATGACCAGCAGATCATCGCCCCGGCAGTGAAAGTCACAAAGGCCGACGGCTCGCCCGCCGGCCGGTCATGGGTCGGGCTCTATCCGACGGATGGGGGTCTGACACTGCACGTGTGGACCGACGAGAACGGCTCGCTCGATCTCTCAGCCGTCCCCGAAGGAGATTACAAAGCGCGGACCGGCTTCGAGCTCTACGGTAAGGTGTCGGAAACCGACGAGGGATATACCCTCGCCACCGAAACGGCGGGTCACCCTCTTGCATTGTTATTGAACGAGAAGGGCGAGAGCGAACTCACCCTTTCTAAAGACGACGTGCAGGAGGTGCACCGTGGATCGATCTTTACGTTTTATCTTCGCGACGATGTGACTTGGAGTGACGGCACGCCCTATACCTCAGCCGACGTCGAGTTCGCGTATGCCACGATTAACAGCCGCTACGTCGATGCGGAATCACTGCGAACTTATTACGCCGATGTCGTGCTGTGCGATGCGATCGATGAGACGACAGTCCGGATGCAATATCGCGAGCAATACTTTCTCGCTTTCGAATTTGCGGCGGCGATCGCGTTATACGGCGGGCCGCTGCATTTCTTTGAAGACCTTTACAAAGAGATGGGCAAAGAACTGACACTCGAACCTTTGACCGAGGAGCAAGAAGCTCAGTCGAACAAGGTCAGCGTGACGGGCAAAGCGTTCGGCAAGTTCTTTAATACAGACGACCGCTACAATCTCGCACCGATGGGCGTCGGGCCGTATGTCGTTGGCGATTGGGACCGCGGTGTCTCGCTCGAATTAGATCGACGAGATGACTATTGGCGGGACAACCGCGCCGGATATCTTGATCAGATTCGCGTTAAATTTATTGTCGACGGATCAACCGCCATGCAGGCGCTGCGAGGCGGCCAGGTCGACTTTATTAACCGACTCGACCTTTCGCCCGAGAAGTTCTTTGAAGAACTGAAAGGGCCGCCGGAGTGGATTAAGAAGAATTACGTGAAAGCCCGGTGGTATTACCCGAATTACAGCTACGCCGGTTGGAATATGCTCCGGCCGATGTTTCAGGATCGCCGGACGCGACTCGCCTTATCAATGCTGTTTGACTCGGACGAGTACCTACAAAAGGTGAAGTACGGAGCGGGTATTCTCATTTCCGGGAATCAATACGTCTTGGGGCCGGGCTACGACCACGACGTGCAGCCGGTCGGTTACGATCTCGATGCAGCACGTGACCTGTTGGCCGATGCGGGCTGGCTCGATACGGACGGCGATAGCTGGCTCGACAAAGGCGGGGACAAATTCTCCTTCGAACTTTTAATGCCGCAGGGCAGCAGCGCCGGACGTTCGTTCGCCGAGCTATTTCAAAAGCGCCTCAAAGATGTGGGGATCGAGGTCAATGTGCTCGAACTCGAGTGGGCGTCGTTTATTGAACGAATCACCGCGAAAGACTTCGATGTCTGCCGGCTCGGCTGGGCAATGAATCTGGAAGGCGATCCCTATCAAATCTGGCACAGCAGCGGAGCAGGGCCGGACAAGCGCGGCAGCAATCACGTCTCCTATGCCGACCCGCTTGTTGATGAAATGATCGCCAAGATTCGCGTCACGCTCGATGAGCAGGAGCGGCACGCCATTATGCATGCCATGCACCGCAAACTTGATCACGATCAGCCCTATATGTTTATGTTCACAACGCAAGACCTCGGCGTCTATCACCAGAAGTATCGCGGCGTGAAGTTCTACGCACTCCGTCCGGGTTATGATCTGCGCGAGTGGTATATCCCCGAATCGCTTCAAAACTGATGGCAAGCCCCGCGATGCTTCGGGCCGCGCTTCTCAGCTCATGTCGTAACCTGTTTGTGCCCTAAACTGGCGATCGTCCGGACGTGCTAAGCTACCTCATCCGACGCATGCTGCTGATGCTTCCGACCATGGTCGGAATCCTCGTGGTGTCGTTTCTCGTCATTAAACTCGCGCCGGGCGATCCGTCATCGCAAAAGTTCGGCGGTCTCGGCCAGGCCACCGGTGGAATGGCGGCGGACCGTGGCGTCGAGCAAGCGATTAAAAAGTTCCGCGAAAAGTACCACTTGGACGATTCGCTACCTGTCCAATTCGGTTTCTTCCTGAAACGACTCTTCACCGGAGAAATGATCTTTTTTCAGGACGAACGTCCGATTTGGGGGGACCTGTTCAAATCGCTCTGGATCACGGTGCAGATTAATTTCGTTGTTTTTCTATTAATTTATTTGATCGCGATCCCGTCGGGAATTTATAGCGCCGCCAAACAGGGGTCGTGGGGTGATCGTATTTCGACCGTCGCGTTGTTTGTGCTTTATAGCATCCCTTCATTTTGGGCGGCCGAAATGCTCCGGCTGCGACTGACCGGTCCCGAGACGCCCGCGTGGATCCGCTTTCCCGTCGCCAACCTGCATCAGGATGACTGGGAGGAACTGAGTTACTGGGGGCAGGTAGCCGATTGGTGGCATCACGCGACGCTCCCGATCATCTGCCTGACGTACGTCGCACTGGCGTACCTGTCGCGGCAAATGCGGGTGGGTCTGCTCGACGTGATTCGACAGGACTACATTCGAACCGCCAAAGCGAAGGGCGCCTCCGAAATACGAGTGCTGCTGGTCCACGCTTTGCGAAACGGCCTGTTCCCGGTCATCACACTATTCGCCAGTCTTCTGCCGTTCTTAGTGGGCGGCAGCGTAATTATTGAATTCATTTTCGAAATTCGCGGCATGGGCCGCTTCGCGATCGAGAACGTATATCGACGCGAATACGACGCGGTCATGGCAACGCTGATGCTCTCGGCAGTTTTAACACTTGTGGGAATCCTCATCTCCGACATTCTCTACGTGCTGGTAAACCCACAGGTCTCCTTCGAATCGCGGAGGAAATAACGTGATAGTCGCCAGCACCGGCGCCGTGCACACCACGGCGGATTCAATTCGAAACGAGATCCCGCTCGGAGAAAGTCAATCGGCTTTAATCTGGAAAGGGTTTAAGCAGCGATATTTGGCGGTCGTCTCAGCGGTCGTGATCTTTCTGCTGATCTCCATCAGTATTCTCGCGCCGATCATCGCGAACGATCGACCATTGGCTTATTACGGTATTAACCGATTTCAACAGTCGGAGTCGGTTCGAAACGCCAGAACGATTTTGCGGTTGCTCCCCACGAAGATCGCGGCTGACGACTTTCCTGATCAAGAATGGCGCGGAGTCCGTCTCGAACTCTCGAGCTTACGGTCACAGTTCTCTGTCGAAGATGGCGACAAGGTTTCTCAGTTCGAGGCGTCCCTCGAGGCGCCCATTGACAACCTTCGCGAAGTCACAACGCAGTTGCCCCAGGTCGCCGACCCACTCGCCGACCTCCTTGAGAAGATGGACGCGACGCAATTGCGTCGATTGCTGACGGGAATCGAGCCGGAACTCGAAAAAACCCGGCTGTGGCCCGATTTAAGGATCGACCTGGGAACGGACAATAACGAGGCCGCCTCACTAAACGAGCAGCGTCGTCAGGGTTTAATTAAGGTCACTCGCGATGGCGAGCCCAGTTTCCTACGGGCCGTCGTTGATGCCGTTAAGAATCGCTCGGCCGATGATTCGGCGAGCAAAATTGCTGCGGTTGATACGAGCCTCACCGCAATCGAATCCGAACTTCGGGGCATCAATTCTGAATTGTCGAGCGCCGCTCGCGATCTCCGCAGTCGATTTTCGACACGTCAGGTCGAGCCGGTGAACCGCTGGCACTTCCCGGTGTTCGACTCGCTGATCTATGGCGATATAGCAGCGCTGATTGTGGAGTTCGGACTCGTGCTCGCCCTCATTGCCGCTCTACTCCCGTGGTTCGGAGGCCGGACGATCCGGCGAATTTTAAGTCTGACGGTAGTCTCGGCTGCAGTCGTTGCGGGCGTGTGGTATCTGGCGGTACCCGATCGCGTTGACCGCTCACCTTATAAACAAGGCGTATTGGCAGATGCGGAGTCGGCGAATGCTAAGCCGATCGTTTATCAATCGGTCGTTTGGCCGCTGATTCCGTACGGACTTGACGAAGACAATCTCAATAAGAAGTTCGGTGCTCCTCCGTGGTGGCCCGAGAAAGACGAAGCGGAAGACCAAGTGAATAACCAGGCAGTGCAGCCTAGCGACGTTGTAGTTAATACCTGGGATAAACCGCACTGGCTTGGCACTGACAAGATTGGCCGGGACGTCCTCAGCAGAATGATCTGGGGCGGGCGAGTCAGCCTGTCGGTGGGAATTGTGGCGGTCGGTATCTATGTCGCAATCGGGATTGTTGTCGGTGCCGTTGCCGGATTCTTCGGCGGCTGGGTCGATATGCTACTTTCGCGGGTTATTGAAATTGTCATCGTCTTTCCGAGCTTTTTTCTGATCCTGACCATCGTGGCTTTTATTGGCCCCAGCATCTGGAACATTATGGTGGTCATTGGATTAACCGGTTGGACAGGAGTCGCTCGCTTAGTGCGCGGTGAATTCTTAAGGCTCAGTGGTCAGGAATTTGTGCTGGCCGGTCGCGCTCTCGGATACCCGGCATCGCGATTAATTTTCCGGCACATCTTACCGAACGCTCTGGCCCCGGTTTTGGTTGCAGCAACATTCGGCATTGCCGGTGCTATTTTGACGGAGAGTGCTCTCTCCTTTCTCGGCCTCGGGATCACGGTGCCCCGCCCATCTTGGGGAGGAATCTTGGCAGAAGGCCGCGATTACATCCGCATCGCATCATGGCTCATTTACTTTCCCGGCTTTGCGATTTTCATGACAATCACATCGTACAATCTGGTCGGCGACACACTCCGGGACGTGTCAGACCCGCGATTGCGCGGCTCTCGATAAAGCCCTTCTTTAAAGCTAATGAGCAGCAAGCCATTTTCGATTGACGCTTACTCAGCGACTGCTACTTTTCTTTCGCCGGTCCAGAACGTTGGCGGTCGGCAATGCCGCGCTCCAAGGCATTTAATTCGCCTTCGATTTCCCCGAGACGCTGCTCACTGAGTTCTCGGTTGCCGAAACGCACGGCGTAGAAATCATCAATAAGGGCAACCGGAACAGGCTGAAACTCTTCAGGTAGCCCGAGGCTTTTAAACGCGGCTTTAATATGGGCGAGGAACTCTCGCTCGGTCGCCGTGGCCGGACGGTTCAGGCCGATTCGGCTACAGAGTTCTCGGAACCGCTGATAAAATTTGACGGTACGCGCTTGGCGCCCCTGCTGAAGTTGCCGCCGACGCCGGCGATGAAATGCAATCACGCGTCGGCTGATCAGGGTCAACAAGGTGATGCAACCGGCCAGCAGCGTTAGCAGTACGATCCCCCGTCCACTAAACCAGAGGTTGGGATCGAGCAGCGCTTTAAACATCGCGGACACGGCCGTTGTCCGCTCGGTGTCTTCCGCCTCTTCGCCGGGACTGATTGCCTTGGCGACTGAGCGAATGGAATTCGCCACTGGGTTATAGAAGCCTTCTTTTTGCTTCTCTAGGTTGAGCAACACGACGTAGTCTTGCCACGCATCCGTCACAACTGAGAGCATATTTCTCGCGTAGGCAAAATAAGGAGCGTTCGCATCGACAATAGCGCTGCGTGACGAAGCCGGAGTAGCGTCGAGCGTCGTCCAGAGCCCGTCAATGCGTGCCTCGACCCAGGCATGCGCGTGCCGTTGCTGGACCTCGTAGGATCCGGTAAAGGAATTCAAATTACCACCCTTAAAGCCGCTGACCAATCTCGCCGGAACGTCAACGCTTCGCAGCATCAAAGCCAATGCCGAAGCAAAGTACTGGCAGTGGCCTTTGCGCGTTTCAAAGAGAAAATCCTCAACCTCGTCGATACCCGAACGACTTAATTCGATGTTTAACGAATATGTATAGTCGCCGGAATCACGAAGATAACGAACGATGCGATCAGCCCGCTCAGACGCAGGAATGTCAGCCAGTTCACGTGCATTGTCTTCACGCACGGCACTGAGAACGACCTCTTCAGCTAACTTGCGAAGGCGAAGCAGTTTACCCGGCGGGAGCCGAGTGTATATCTCCGACTCGAAACGGTATCGATCGGGGGAAAATTTTGCGGCTGCGATTGCCGGATGTCGCTTGGCGCTCTCAAGGTCGACCGAAGAATACGCGACATACTGGTAAGGTCGATTGCGGGCCTTGGAACCGAGTTCGCCAACCAGCGAATAGTCGAGTCGGCGCCGTACGATTCGAGAATCTTTCACATCGTCACCCAGCCGAATGAACCCGACCGGATGAACAGCGAAAACCGTTGAAGCATTAATAGGGTGACGCCGAATTTCCTGCCGGACGAACTGATCAGCATATTCGTCCGGAGGACGTCTCGGAACGTCGGTGACATCGGTCTCGGGAATTCCCGAGACCCATTCTCCCTGATCGTACGAGTCCATGGTTACTCCACGGAAGTAGGGCTCGTCGAGGCCAAGCCGGGACGCATAGGCCTCCAGATTAACGGTATTGTCTGAGTTCCCCTCGAAAGCTCGCACTTCCAGCACAAGTTTGGGACTTTCAAGAACTTCCCCGAATGAGCCGAGCTTCACGGTATCTGAGTAGCCGGTGTAAGACCGGCCGGCCAGCGACGAATAAGTCTGTTCGATCGGGAGTCGGTCAATCCAGACACGCGGAGTTAAAGCGAAGAATACCGCGGCCGCGAACAACGATCCTAAGAAGACAATTGTTGCGGCGTTCGAGAGCGCACCAACCGCCGAGCGGATCTGCGCCTGCAAACCACTGCTCTGCGGAACAACCCGATTCTCCGCAACGAGTATCTGTCGGCCACTTGGTCGCTCACCCGACTCACCTTTCGGCGCCGCAATTGGTATCGGTTCGGAGCAATCTTCTTCAATTCGCAGAGCGACCAGATAAGTGGCAGTACGGATTGCCAGGAACAACGCGACGGCCAAGAGCAGGCCGAAACCCGCCGAGGTGGTCAGCACGGCTCCGACTGCGATCTGCAGAATGGCGAGCGAGGCAAGCCACCAATAATGCCGGCTTTCCTTGCGTTGAAATAGAATGACCCAAGTGAGCAGCACAAGCAGATTCGCCCCTGCCTGAATACGCGTTTCAACGCTACCTGAGAACAGGTTTCCGACACACAACAAGAGCGCGGGCACGGAGAGAAAATTGGCCACCGTCGCGGAGTAGCTGAATAATTTCATCCGCTCGGTGACAACGAATGCCACGATTGCGATCGGAATCGTCAGCATTGAAGAAACGAGCGGATACTCCGTAATCGATAGCATGAAATTGGCGAGGCACACGATAGCCAAGACGTGCCACTGCACCATCCTCAACGTCGCGGACGGCTGGCCGGCGGCCCGGTCTGTTGGCGCGACGTTCTCCTGAGAACTAAGGACCAGGGTGGAGGCCATAACGATTCAATCAGGTTGCGAATGGGTTTGATTCATATCGTGACATATCTCAGTTTAACGGCGACTCGTTGCGCCTTGCTGAGGCATCCGCTCTCGGCAGTCGATCCCGCGGTTCTTCACGATGGAATTGCCAGCCGAAGGCATTCGAAGTTAATCGTTCGAGAAACACCGGGCCCGCCTCCATTTCCACTTCGTATTTTCTAATCCGACGAGCGCTGAAGCCGACCTTTTCGATTGTGGCCATCTTAATTTTTCAATTTGATTATTCGTCCGGAAATTCGATGTAATGCTCCGCTGTCTTAGAATGAATGACCGTCAGCCAGGAAAGGTCAAGGGGGACATCGAAATCCTTAATTGGTCGTGAAGTTAACACGGCCCCTCGCGTTGCTGCCGGCGACATTCCGTCAGCCTGCTGCCACAACCAGTCGCCATCCGCCATGTCGGAACCATGCGGTAGGGCAAGCTGGCGGAGCAGTGCGATGCGAGAGCCCGGCGAGGCTTCGTCCTCCCAGAGTTCGTTGCTCGAACCGGTGACGGCGATGCGAATCTTCGATCCTGCTCCGTCAACGCAATGCTTTGACGCGACGGTTGCGGCCAAAGAGATTAATATTTCGACATCGCTGTCGGCGGCAAGTTCGCGATCGCTGCGCCAAAGATCAATCAGCAGTAGTAAGTCGCGGTCACGACTTTCGCGAAACTCTTTGACCATCAATTGACCGACACGGGCGGAGGTCTTCCAGTGAATCAGGCGGGAGTTATCGCCATGGCGATACTCCCGCATTTGATGGAATTCGTCGTGAAACGCCCCGGAGCGGGTCTCGCGCCGTGATACGAGCTCGCTGGCCACGCCGAATTCTCTATTCCATTGCGGAGTCAGCGAACCGATCCGGGGCAGGACAAGCAGGTCATCGCGACGCTTAACAATGATGCCCCGTTCGACCAATCCGAGAGGGAACCGGCAGGAAAGTCGCAGCGGCCCCAGCGTGTATTTGCCACGCATCATCGGCCGAAAGCGATAACTCGACCGAGCCAGTTTTCCGGGCGGAATCCGAACGAACACGGCAACCGGCCTGAGGTGCCGCGCTCCCTGCACAACGACATCGGTCGCAATGACAAACCAACTTGTCAGAAACTTGCGGCGATTGCGGGTCTCCAATTCGATGGTGGCGATCTGGCCCGCGAAGACATCGGTCGGCAAGATTCGCCGGACCGACATCTCCCGAAGCGTTGTCAGGGTGTGCCACCCGCTAAAGACGAACGGTCCGACGAGCAATGCGAAAATCATCAGCAGCATGTTTGAAGGCCCCAAATAGGCCCCGAGCAGCAATAAAAAGGATAGCCCCAAACAAGCCATTCCGGGCGGCGTCAGGGAGAAGCGCTTCCAGTCTTTTGTCGCGCTGAACGTCGGTCGGGCGATCATTCGATCGAACAGGCGTTTTGCCCCCCACACCAGGAACAGCAATCCGCTACCGGCGAGCACCGCCGCCACAATAGAGACCGTGACGAAGCGACCCGACACCGTCCAAAGTCCGATCCCGAAACCGATCAGCAGAATGCCCGCCCACGCGATCGAATCGAGCTTCCGAACCCGTCCGATCGTCCGGTGCATCGACTTCGATAGCATCGCCGCGGCAATCGAGGCGACCAAATCGATTAAGCCGTACAGTGCGACGGTCGACCCCGACGTCACCAGCAGCAGTACGATCAGCGGTGCCGCTCGGCCGCTTCGCGCGAATCCGAAGGCGAGGACCAGAATGCCGCAGCCGATCGAAAAGCCGAACAGGCCGGAAAGGGAAATTGACAACCCCCGAGCCTCGCGACCGTGATCGCTTCTGAGTTCACCGTCGCTCATAGATTTTTCAGTGTCGGCTCTGGTTCGTTTGATGTCCGCCGGACGTTTCTTCGATCTGATCGCACGTCGGAAACGGTCATCACCAAAAAGACTCTAATTGATCATACCGCCCCGGCGGGACATGGCGCAGCCTCAGCAAAGCAATCTCAACCAAGTTACGGATCAGCATTCTATGTTCGTTGGCTCGATTCGGGGACTCATGAATTACCGCAAACGGTGTTGACCGTTTTGCTCTCGAATGTCGTTGGCCACTTGGAACGCCGCAGGGAGTAACTTCAGGAATCGTACCAGTTGCGACGGCGTAATCCCGAGCCGGTCGGCCGCGACCCGGGTGTCACCACCGTACCTCGCGACAAAATCGAGTGCGATCGCGATCAACGGGGCGAGATCAGAGTGAGAGGAGCTAATTGTGATTCGCCTATTCTTGATCCGCCTCGTCCACAATTCAGGAAGTGGCCCCTCATCGTTTCGTTCACAGCGTAGCTTGAGCGCCAACCGCTCGCGGAGTCGCCGAACCGCGACCTTCTTGTTCTGCTCGACAGAGCGACGTTCGGCTGCCTCAGCGGTTGTGCCGGTGGGCTCGTGTCGGAGGACCACACCGGTTTCGACTTTATTGCGATGCTGCCCTCCGGGTCCCGATCGCCGCACCCGTTTCAACTGACAGTCGGCCAAAAGCTCTTCGTCGCTCGCTTCAGCCGGATGAGGCGGCCTCAGCCGGGGCGAAGGTTCTGCTGGTGGATGGGATCTGCTCGCAGACGTCATGGCGACCCGATCCCGAACGCGTATTTTAAACGCAGCGAATATCTCGAAAGCATCGGACGGACACTCCCGATCGGACGGCGTGCATCAAAACTGATCATGTGCCCGATACGCGTTGAGCACCGCCCACTCGCCATCTTCGCCCGGCAGCGACTGCCCGTGCTCCATGCCGAGAATTCCGTCGAAGCCTCTCTTGTGGATGTGCTTAAATACATTGCGATAGTTGATTTCGCCGGTCCCCGGTTCCTTGCGACCGGGGTTATCGCCGATTTGGAAGTAGGCGATCTCGTCCCAGCACATGTCGATGTTCGGGATCAGGTTTCCTTCGGTGATCTGCTGGTGGTAAATGTCGAACAGAATCTTGCAATGCGGACTGTTGACCGCCCGGCAAATTTCGTACGCCTGCGGGCTTCCGCTCAGGAACAATTCGGGATGATTCGCGTAATGGTTCAGCGGCTCCAGAACCATAATTAAGCCGGTCTCCTCGCAGATGTCCGAGGCCCGCCGCAGGGCTTCGACCACATTGGCCGTCTGGTAACCCATCTCCTTACCGTGGTCGAGCGTCCCGCAGACCACGGTGGCCCACTTTGCGTTGACCCGCTTCCCGACTTCGATCGCCGTTCGCATCTCTTTCAAAAACTTGTCGAGGTCGGACTTCCGGCCCGATGCCAATCGGGGGTTCTTGAAGTAATCACTCGCCGGCCAATTCGCGACAAACACGCCCATCTCGATATCAAGCCGCTCCATTTCTGAAGCGATTCGCTTCTGCTCATCGATCGGTCGCCCCGCCATCGGATTATCTTCCAATGCGGTGAAGCCCTGATCGGCAATGAACTTCAATTGGTCGACCGGGTCGTTGCCGGCGATGTTGTCGAACGTGCCGAAATGCGGAGCGTACTTCAGGCGAAATGACTTTGGGCCGGCGTTTTCGCCTGTGCCGGTATTCTGAGCGCCGGCAGTTGGGGCCAATCCTGCGGTAGCAACGGCGGTCGCGGTCGCGGCGGTTCCGGCTAGAAAATTACGGCGATTCATCGAGGTCGATCCTTGGGCGAGCTTGGATTGAAATAGGCCGAATTCCAATGAAACGGATCGGCACTCGCTATCGTGACCGACCGCTTGACCCGATGCAATCGGCGTTGGCACAGTCTGGCGCTCCGGCGTTGGCTCGGACGTTGATCCCTTTGAAGCTGCGAAGAGTCAGCCGCTCGAAACAAGACGGGACGCGTTCGCGTCGTTAATATGGGGGCTACCGGAACCCAAACGCCTGAAGCGATGAATTGCTCACAGACCACCATTTCGCTGCCTTCCCATTCGCGCGGGTATCACCTCATCACGCAATATGTGCATGAGGCGATGCGCGAGCTTGGTCCCGTCGAATGCGGTCTGCTCCACGTCTTCATCCAGCACACGTCGGCGGCGCTCACCATCAACGAGAACGCCGACCCCGACGTGCGCGTCGATTTTGAAACGGCGATGAATCACATCGTGCCGGAGCACCTCGACTATGAACACACCCTCGAAGGCCCGGACGACATGACTTCGCATGTGAAGTCGAGCCTGCTCGGCCCGAGCGTCACCGTTCCAGTTACCAACGGCAAACTGGCTCTGGGAATCTGGCAGGGCATCTATCTTTGCGAGCACCGCAACCACGGCGGCTCCCGCACTTTGACCCTGACCCTCATGGGCAATTAGCAAAACCAAATCCACGGGCACCGCCCCGTGGGTCTTGAGACCTGAGAAAAGTCCCCCATGCAACTCCGCCTCGACTACGGCAAGACCGGTCTCGACATCGAAGTCCCCGACGCCAATCTCGTCGGGCCGCTCACGCTCCAGCCGGTTGAGCCACTCGACGACCCGACCGCCGCAGTTGAACGACTGCTTGCCGATCCGATCGGTACGCCGCCCCTTTCGGAAATCGCGAAGGACAAGCGGTCCGCCTGCATCGTGATTTGCGACATCACGCGTCCCGTACCGAACGCGATGCTGCTGGGGCCGATCCTCAGCACCCTCGAAACATCCGGCATCCCGCGGGAGGGCATCTGCATTCTGATCGCGACCGGTTTGCATCGCCCCAACGAAGGCGAGGAACTCGTTGAGTTGGTGGGCCGCGAGATCGCAGAGAACTACCGCTGCGAGAACCACTTCGGCAAACGCATTGAAGAGCACACCTACTGCGGCGAGTCGCCCAACGGCGTGCCGATCTGGATCGACTCGCGCTATGTCGAAGCCGAACTCAAGATCACGACCGGCCTGATCGAACCGCACCTGATGGCCGGCTACTCCGGCGGTCGCAAACTCATCTGCCCCGGCATCGCAGCCCTCGAAACGGTCAAGGTCTGGCACTCGCCGAAGTTTCTCGAACATCCCAATGCCGACTGCGGGTTTCTCGAAGGCAACCCGGTTCACGAGGAAAACACTTGGATCGGGTTGCACGTCGGCTGCGACTTTATTGTGAACGTGACGCTCGACGAGAAACGCCGGGTCACGAGCGTCGTCGCGGGCGACATGATCAAAGCGTTTCATGCCGGAGTGGAGAACGTTCGCGAAATCGTGGCGGCTGAGGTTGATGCGCCGGTCGATGTTGTCGTGACGTCGTGCGCTGGCTATCCACTCGACCAGAATTTTTATCAGTCGGTAAAAGGCCTGACCGGCGTCCTTTCGATCTTGAAGCGCGGCGGAACGATCATTCTCGCGGCCGATCTGTCCGAAGGGGTCGGCAGCCCTGAATTCGATAGCCTGTTCGACCAAAACGAATCGCTCGACGAATTCATGCACAAGATTACGAACACCGACTACTTCGTCATGGATCAGTGGCAGCTTGAAGAACTGGCCAAGGTCCGCCGTAAGGTCGAGGTCGTTTACGTCACCGGCGGACTGGCGCCGGAAGAACTCGACCGTCTGTTCGTCTCGTCAGCACCGACGGTCGAGGCCGCAATCGAATCGGCTCTCGATAAACACGGCTCCGACGCGCGCATCGCCGTCGTGCCGAAAGGTCCCTACGTGATGCCAGTCCTCGCCGGCCGGGACGCGTGAGTAACAGCGACCAATTCAAGAGTGGCCCGGACGACGTCCGGGTCGCGACGAGCAGCGGGTAGCCCGGCCGTTCACGGCCGGGTCGCGCAGCGACAAGACGTCTTTCGAGAAAATCTCGCTCCGGTGATCGGCCTTCGATTCTCGGACACAGCCCACAAAGGGCATCTTGGCCTGCTGGCACATATCCAATTCAAGTGCGGCCCGGACATCGTCCGGGTCGCGTAGAGCACTCAGGTAGAGATGTCCCTACCAGTCCGGCGTCCAATGTTAATTGTGGTCGGCAGCTGCATGCTCTGGCGGCTGCGCCGCACGGACGGTGTCCGTGCCACTCGGGGATTGGATCAACGCCTACCCAATTCAAGTGTGGCCCGGACACCGTCCGGGTCGCGCAGCGACAAGAGCATCTGGGCAGAGATGTCCCTACCAGTCCGGCGTCCAATGTTAATTATGGCCGGTAGCTGAATACTCTGGCGGCTGCGCCGCACGGACGTTGTCCGTGCCACTCGAAATTCATTAATTTCACTCTCGCAGTCGGCCTCCAACTCTCTCTTAATGTTCTCGAACGGCATCTTGTGCCTGTCGGCACCCGGCCATGAAAGGCCGGGCTACCCAAGTCTTGCTGGTAGCTGACAGCCGATAGCTGACAGCTCTTAAAAAAAAACGGACGCGCGCCCGGCAGTTTTGCCGCGGCAACATCCGCCGCATGGGGATAACGCAGTCAGATGACTGCTCCCACCGGCGGGGCGAACAGAGGCGGTGCGCACCGTGTGTTCCTCCAACCATGGAAAGATGGTTGCGCCGGACAAAAAATGGGTGGCTGGGGACGGTCTCGAAGAGCCGCCCCCAGCGAGCGCGGGGCGACGCCGACCTGCTGTTATCTATTCGATCGCCCCAGCACTGGGGGCGGGCAATCGGCTATCGGGTACGCCTGCAGAGTTCGAGGAGGACAACTTTCGATCTCGCGCCCGTCCCCAGCCACCCTTCATAGTTCGTGGCACCGATGTTCGGGTGCCGGGGTGCGTCTCGCCCCCGCATCTGGCCGCTCGCCAAGTTCTTGCAACGGTGCTTACGGCGACAGCCCAAACAGAGTTGAGAGTAGAATCGATACAACGACGAAAACAGCCGCAACCTCTCGGCCGAGACGCTCGCGGCATCGTTGGATCTGTCTATGGTCGCGGTGCCTCGATCGGCGGTGCGTGAGGCGGTTCCGACCCGGTTGTCGGTGGCGGGGCCGGTGCGATCGGCAGCGGGACGACACACACTGCTCCCGTGATAAAATACGCATGCGCAGGCGGAAGACCGACGAGTTGCCGGAGGTCATCGAGCCCGTCGCCGAGCCGGTTCCCGGCATTACGATTCACCGACTTGACCGCCCCCGAAACCGCGCGTGGGGCGAACAGGCAAAGCAGTGGGGTTGCAAACAGAAACAGAACCGACGCCGCGACCGATGCCACCCTCGTCCTGAAGCGCCGTACGCCGCGGGGACAGTTTCCGGCGACGACCGAGCGGTCATGCCGAACCCGCATCCGCACACACATCCGGCCCTCGTGTTCGGCCACCAGCGATTCGGCTTCGCTCCCCGACATTCCCTCGAGGTTATAAACCTTCTTCTCGCACCAGTCGCAGAAGCGAACGCGGTCGTCACCCTCCATGTTCCGCCAATTCATCCGGCAGGGCGAGGCAATCTTCAACGTGTCCAGAAATTGATCCGAGTCACGGGCACTCATCCGCTGGCTCCACCATCCAAGTCAAGGTCGTCAGACCTGTAGACGGTGCGCAGCGAACCGAAGTTCCGCGAAAACGCAAAACGCTCCGCAAATTAAAGACGCTTCATGCTTCTGCCCATCAGCACGAAGCCCATGATCGCGATGGTCGTCAGCAAGATCGCATAATGGAGCGGGGTCATCTGCTCCCAGAGCTGGATCACGAACCGCACGTAGAACCAGAACCAATCAACTGCCGTGTACCAAATATCGAGGACTGCTGACCACATGCCGATGTCGTCCGGTTGGAGTTCGTTCGTCGAACGATAGCACCTGCCGGGCCGGTCGGTGTGGCCGAGTCCGAAATCACAGGACGAATCAGCTCGGCAAACTCGCGCTCAACCGTCGCGTCCGTCACAACCGGAACGGATCGAGCGTGAAATAAATCGCGCAGTCCTCAACAAGCCGCGCACCCTCAACAAGCCGCGCACGAAGTAAGCGGATATTGCCGTTTCTGGGCTCGCCCTTTTATCCGCTTACTTCGTGCGCGGCTTGTGCGAGACGAGGCTTAAGCAATCACGGCGAGATTGTTTCGGTGAACTACCTCTGCGTAGGAGGCCGAGCCGAGCCGCTCCGCCAGTGCGTCGCTCCGGCAACCGGCGATCTGCTTGACCTCCGTCGCCTGGTAATTTGAGAGTCCGCGGGCGAACTCCCGTCCGGTCCGGTCGCGAATGCTGATCAATTCGCCCGAATCGAAAGAGCCGCCGACCGAGACGACTCCGATCGGCAGAAGCGACTTTCCCTTTTGCGTCACGGCGCCGACCGCTCCATCGTCTACGACAATCCAACCGTTCGGTTTGACGGTGTAACCGATCCACCGTTTCCACGCCGGCAGGATCGACTTCTGCGCAAGAAATAACGACCCGACGATGTCACCGCGCCGGATGCGATCAAGGATTTCGGGATCTTCGCCATTGGCGAGGATGACGTTCTCGCCGACCGCCGTCACCGAGCGGATCGATGCGAGTTTCGATTGCATCCCGCCGGTGCCGCGGCTGCTGCGCTCTGCCCGCGCGAGCCCGAGCAGGTCGTCGTCAATTTGCTCGACGAGCCGGATGGGCTTGGCGTCGGGCGATTTCGGGTCGCCATCGAAGAGGCCGTCGACCACCGAAAGAATGACGAGCAGAGGATTCGGAAGCAGGCTCGTGACCATCGCGGCCAGATGGTCGTTGTCGCCGAATTTGATTTCTTCAACGCTGACGGTGTCGTTCTCGTTGATAATCGGGACGACGCCGTATTCGAACAACGTGTAAATCGTGTTTCGCACGTTGAGATAGCGGCGACGGCGTTTGAAATCGTTCGCCGTCAGCAACAGTTGTGCGGCATGGATTCCGTGGGGACGCAGCGCCTGATCGTACAACTGAATCAGTTTCGCCTGTCCCGTCGCCGCGGCCGCTTGCAGGTGCGGCAAATCCTTTGGACGTTCAGTGAGTCCGAGCAGTCCCAGCCCGGCCCCGACAGCCCCGCTGGAGACAATCACGACTCGCCGACCCGATTTGCGAATTTCGGCGATCTGAGCTCCCAGTCGATCGATCCGCGTCTCATCAAGCGTATCGTCAGCCCGAGAAAGAGCGTTGGTGCCGATCTTGACGACAATCGTTTCGGCGGTCTCGTAGACCTCTTTTCGCAGCAGATCGTGCATCGTCGAATAAAGTGTCGAGGTAGGTTGGGGAGCTTCGAACGCGGATTTTGCGGTGAATCGACCCGACCGACCGGGTTGCCAAAAGGTTCCCTGTATCCGAAACAACAAGCCGGTATGATAGCGCTGCAAGGGAGCTGTTCATAGCAGGATGCTGAGCCGATCATCCAGGGGCGCTACGCCAATGGCGGACTTGTTTCACGAGTGCGGGATAGCCGCGGTCTATCACCTTCCCAGTGACACGCCGAGCCCGCTCGCCCCGCCGCAGGGGCCCGATCAGATCTCGCGTCTGATTCCGCGGCTGTTGCTCGACATGCAAAACCGCGGCCAGCTCGCCGCCGGGATGACGACCTACAACGAGAGTCGGTCCCAGTTGCTGAAGACCTTCAAAGAGGTCGGCGGTGTCACCGAGGTGTTCCACCTCAATCAGCAGCAGCTCTACCAGCGGATCATGGAGCAGAATCGCGGACCGGCCGCGATCGGCCATGTCCGCTACGCGACTTGCGGCAAAGACGATCGCAATTACGCGCAACCGTTCGAGCGACATCATATCGAGCGGGCAAAGTGGTTTTCGTTCGGCTTCAACGGACAGTTGGCCAACTACCGCGAATTGCGCGACGAAATTCTCGCCCAGCCTGATTTCCATCTCTCCCGCGATACCGACACCGAAATCTTGATGCACCTGATTTCGCGGGAGCGATCGGGCGACAATCGTCCGCCGATCTCCGAACTGCTGCGTCGCCTGCGGGCGAAGCTCGACGGCGCTTATAACATCGTCTATCTGAGCGCGGCCGGGGAAATGTTCGCCGCCCGCGACCCGCTGGGCATCCGCCCGCTGTGCTATGCGATCGAAGGCCCGCTGTTTGCCGCCGCGAGTGAGAGCGTCGCGCTGGCGAACCTCGGTTTCTCGGAGAAGAACATCCGCAGCCTCGCGCCGGGCCACGCGATCATCATCGAGAACGGTCGACTGTCGATTGAACGGTTCGCCGAGGCCTCTCGGACCGCGCACTGCTTCTTCGAGTGGATCTACTTCGCGAACGTCGCCAGCGTTCTGGACGATCGTTCGGTCTACCTAGTTCGCAGCCGGCTCGGCGAAGAACTGGCCGCCCAGGAACGTTTGGTGCCGGATGAAGACACAATCGTTGTTCCTGTGCCCGATACGGCGAAAGCCGCGGCCGACGCAATGGCCTATCAGCTCAACGTGCCGTGCCTCGAAGGCTTGTTCCGCAACCGATACGTCGGCCGGACCTTCATTGAAGGCGGAAACCGCGCTGACAAAGCGAAGATGAAATACACTCCGGTTCCCGAAGTCCTCGAAGGCAAACGTGTCATTCTGGTGGAAGACACGATTGTGCGATCGACGACAATGCAGACGTTGGTCAAACAACTTCGCGAACGGGGCGGGGCCAAAGAGGTGCATGTTCGCGTGGCCTGCCCGCCGATCGTCGCGCCCTGCTACTACGGAATCGACATGTCGACGGTCGACGAGCTATTCGCCCCGAAGTTCATGAACGGGCAAATGCGTTTGACCGACGAAATGGAACAGGAAATGGCCGTTGTGCTCGAGGCGGACAGCCTCCGCTATCTGCCGGTCGAAGCGATCAGCCGCTCGCTGTCGATGCAGGCGGGGGCACTGTGCCAGGCGTGCGTCGACTCCGAGTACCCGACGGCTCACGGTCAGCGGCTCTATCAACTGACCGGCGTTTCTTCCGACGGCAACGGAGTCGATACCAGCCGGGTCTTCGACCGCCCGGAGCTGGCGGCGCGATCCTGACTGCCCCCCACGGCTCAAGGCACAGTCTCTTAACAATGTTGCACGAACATACAATCGAGATTCGTGTTCGCTATGCCGAAACCGACGCGATGGGTTTCGTGCATCAGTCGCACTACCTGACCTATTTCGAGCAGGGCCGGACGGAAATGCTGCGGGCCTCCGGCGGAACCTACCGCGCGATCGAAGAGTCCGGCCTTCTATTGGTACTGGTTAAAGCGGAGATTAATTATAAGAAACCGGCTCATTACGATGACCTGCTCACGCTGACGACCCGGATCGCCGACGTTTCTCCCGCCAAACTGATTCATAGTTACGAAATCAAGCGGGGCGATCAATTGTTGAATGCGGCGAAAACGACACTCGCCTGCATCGACCGCAACGGCAAGGTTCATCAGATGAGCCGGCTATTTCCGCACTTATTTGAGGGGTCCTGACGAGATTATTTTCTTGCCCGGCGATCTCGAACAGCCCGTTAACTTCGCTTAAGTCGCCAACGTCGGTTCGGTCTCTAATGTTCCGTCTTGATCCCGATCGCCAAAACTCTGTTCCTCGGCCGATCGATTCGAGTTTAAAACTTCGTCGCCAAGAATGGCTTCGCCGAACAGGCGATTCATTAAGTTCTTCGCCGCCGTTGCATCGGCCGGGCGTTGCTCGGCGTACTCCGATAAGACGTCCGGGTCGATAAATACGACGGCGGCATCGTCAATCTTAAGTCGCTCCGCTACTCGTGCGATTAATAGCTGATCCTCGTGGCTCAGTTTGTGCGCGGTTGCAAGTTCGCCGGCGAGTTCCGCGATCGGAGAACCAGTCGGTCGAATCCGCTTGCGGAATTTGTCCCACAGAAACAAGCCCCCCCAGAACGCCGCGATGCCGAGAATCGAAAAGATCAGCATCCGTTGCACGCCGGGAGACATCGGGCGTTCCATATAGCGCCCGGCTTCCGCGAGACGATTCACATCGGCGAGCAGCCCGATCTCGGCCGAGAAGTCGAAGAGGATGTCGGCGAATAGCATTTGATTCATTCCAATTTCAGGCGGGCTGCTGCGCGCCGAGCATTTTCAGCACTTGCTCCGCCGTTCCGCGAACGCGGTCGCTCGGGTCGTCGAGCATGTCCGTAATGTCTTCGATGGCTAGCGCGTCGCCGAGCATTCCGAGCAACTCGACCGCGGTACGACGGACGACACTTTCTTCATCGTCCAGGAGCGTCGCAATTGAGTCGCGGACCTCTTCCAGCAAGCCGAGCTTTGCGGCTGCGAAGGCCGAGCGGATGCGATCACGCCGGATCGGGCCGCAGATAATACGATTTAAATTCTCGACAAGGTCCGGATCGATCTTGCGAAGTAATTCACCGGCCCGTTTGCACGCGTCCTCATTCATCTTCTCGAAGACGGTCAGGAAGTAATCGAGGGTGAAGCCGCCGAGTTCCTCGCGGGCCGCATCCCGGACCGCTTCGGACGGGTCGTCGAGTCGATCGATGAGAAGCTTGAAGGCGTCCGACACCCGTCGGGTTCGTAATTCACTGACCGCCCAAGCCGCAACGTCTCGATCGGGCGACTCGAGGCTGCCGACCAATATTTCGCGCGCCTCATCGGGGGTCATCCGGCTGAGCTGATTCGACGTACTCCGCCGCGCAGAGGCGCTTCCATTGCGGACGAGCCAATTCGTCAGCAGCCCACGTTCGCGGTCCGGCAAGCCGGTCGACTCGGCGTAGCGGATAATTTTGCCCTGCAATTCATCCGGCAGCGATGCGAGCAACGATCGGTCTTCGATCAACCAGTCGACCTGTTCGAGCTGCGCTAAATTCGACTCTTCACGCTGGCTCAATTGATCGGGCAGCCACGCGAGGGAATGGGCAACGAACTCCGGATCGGTCCGCGTCTTCAGCGCTTCAATGACTTTGGCGGGCGGATATTTTTGCGTCAAATAATCGAGGACGAGCTGCATCACTCCGGGGTGCGTACTCGATTGCACCAGCTGGCCGGCGATTTCGCGGTTCTGCGCCGCCGTGCGACCGAACAATTGCGCAATGGTTTCGTCGCTCGGCTTGCCCAGCGCGAGCAGCAATTCAATGACCGGCTCAGGATTGCGAATGCGTTCCGCGTGACAAGCCTGACCGAGTACGTTGACGGTATCGAGCCGTGACTGTCCGACCGAGGCGTCCGGCATCGTGTCGGCCGGATCATTCAACCGGTCATGAATTCCATTGACCAGAGAAGTCAGGGCTTCGATTGCATCGTCCCGCACCGGTCCGTCATCGACGGAACTAAGTTTGCCGACAATCTCCGGAATGAACTGCGGCTTATCGGTCTCGCGTGCAATCGATAAGCCGTTGCGGCATAGATTGTCGTCCCCGTACCGGATGCATTGCGTCAAAGCGCGGTTAACCAGTTCAGGCGAGCCTTTGAGTTGCGACCGTTGATACTCGCTCAAGTTCTCGAGTCGGCGAATCAGCTCGATCGCCCCACGAACGCTATTACGCTCGATCAAGATGTCGGTCACATGATCGCGAACGGAGGCTCGCGACGAATCGAGCGTCGGAACCAGCGCATCTTCAACGCGAGGAGCGTTCGAACGCTTCAGTGCTTCGATCGTGATCTCAAGCGGCGAAGACATGGACGCTTTCGCGGGCAGGAAAAGACACTCAATCAGATTTAACAACGTTCGCTAATGAATCGCTTTAAGCCGCGATTCGTGGGCCGCAGTCGATTCAGCAGTACAATTGGCCGGTTCGAAATGCCAATAGGCGATGCTTGATGCGCAGGTGTGAAAGCGTTCCGCCTTCGTAATTTCGGAAGACTCCGGCAAGCGGCTCCAAAATTGCCGGAGCAACCGATACGACTCCGCGGAATGCGACCCGGCGCGCGAAATCCACTGATTCAGCGGCACAAAAGTTTAAGTCGAAATTCGCATCGAACGGCCGGGTTAAGCCAAATGCGCTTTAATCGAACGCCGATGAGTGCGCGACGATCCGATTTCACGGTCGCCGGTCGCCTGAGGAATCGGCATAACCGTTCGAGTCCACCCAAGCGTCACAATCAGATCGCTGAGCCCTCCGCGCCCGAAGGAATAGTGGTTTGATGGCAAAGACGTGTCCGCCGTCAAACGTCGCTATAATCGATCCCGAACTCTGACAGCACCATTTTCGCCACATCGGTATCGGAAACACCCGACGAGCGGTCCGCAATTAGCCCGGCCGACGAAGCGATCAGAACGCCACGTCGAGAATCATCATCGGCCGGATACCCATGCGAGCCTTTCACCAACGTCGCGTCGAGCGGCGTCTGCTTGCTCGGCATATCGATAAACATCTCCACCGGGTCGTAACCGGGCTTGCGATGAATATCGACCGTGCGCGCAAACGCGGGGGCTTTGGCATCGTCGGTCCACCAGTAATAGGCGAACCAGGAATCCGATCGGGAAACGAGCACGATCTCACCCGCCCGCGGATGATCGAGTCCGACCGCCGCCCGCTCGGATCCGACAAGCACGCGCTCGGCGATGCCCGCATCGCGAATCGACTGCGCAATCCGCTCGACATCTTCCGCATTCTTCACGAATACATGGGCGAACTGGTGATCGACGAGTGCCCAAGCGTCGCTGCGGGCCGGGTTGAGGTGTTCCGCGCCATCTTGATCGTCGATCGACAGCAGCCCCAATTCCCGCAGCAATCGATTCGGGAACTGCACGTCGCTGACCGGCGTGATGACATACTCACTCGCGGCCAACCATGTCACATCTCCCGGAAGCGTTTCATTAAGACCTTCACTGAGCTTGGCGATTTCGCGATCCAGTTCCACCAGTGCCGCGGCAGCTTGATCAGAATCGGGCCCGTACTTCTGTGCGGCGTAATCCAGATGCGGTAGATAAATCCAAAAGAAACGAGGCTCATATTTCCTCGCCGCGTGAATCGCCGAGTCGACGATCCATGCGGATGATTTAATGCTCGAAAGCGGTCCCCAAAAATTCATCAGCGGGAAATGACCGATCGAATCGCGGAGTTCTCCGTAATACTCCTCCGGTTTCGTATAGCACCACAGCGACTCGCTGCCGTCGGGATTATGAATCGGTGCCGGCGTGCAGACGTAATCAGCCGAGGTTCCCTTCGACAACATCGGGAACCACACGGCGGAAGTCAGCGACGAATCGTGACCGCGGAGCCGATCCCAAAGCCGAGGCGACTCGATCACCTCGTCCCACGCGGTCCACATTTCGACTTCGCCACGGTCCCGCCAGAAAAATCCGTTCGCGATCACGCCGTGCTCGGAGGGGGGTGTTCCAGTCGAGAGTGAGATCTGCACCGGGCAGGTCACGCAGGGGAACGTCGGGGATAGCGGAACCGTGCCCCCACGCTCTGCCATCGACTTCAGCGACGGCATCTTGGCGATGTCTTCCGACCGCAGGCCGGGAATGGAAAGTAAAACGACAGACTTCATCGGGCGCGACCTTTTCTATATTCGCGATGCTTTAATCAAAGATCAGGCGATCGGCCGGAAAGACCGGCCCTTCGACACAACTGCGACGGTAATCCCATTCGCCGTCATCCGTGCGAACTTTCGCCACGCAACTAAAGCAGGCACCGAACCCGCACGCCATCGGCGACTCCAGAGACAAATAGCATTCAACGTTCCGCGACACACATTGCTCCGCGACCGCCTCCATCATCGGTTCGGGACCACAGCAATAAACCAGATCAGGCGGGTCATCGCTGTCGAGTACTGAAGCCGATAGCTCCGTGACAAATCCATGATGTCCTGCCGATCCGTCATCGGTCGAAAGTCGCACCTCAAGCCCCGGCGCGTTGAAGTCATCTAAACCGGCGAGATAATTTTTCGATCGGGCCCCATAGCACAGAGTCATCCGCTCGGGGCGAGAGGCGACCTCACGCGCGGGCGAGCCGTAAGCGTTTACTCTTGCCGCTTCACGCGAAACCGCAACGAACGGCGTCTGACCAATTCCGCCGGCCACCATCATCAAGTGGCGACATTGCGGCACCTCGAATCCGTTCCCGAGCGGCCCCCAAACCTCAACCTGCTGACCGGCAGTCCAATCGGGCATCAAACCGGTGAGCTTGCCGATCGTCACGTAACCAAAATCGAGCCCCACGGGCCGACGGTCTTCGAAGTAAGTATCATAGAGCGCAAAAGGTCGACCGAGCAGTGGATCGCTCCCACTCGTGGGCCGGATCATAATGAACTGCCCCGGCGTAATTCGGGACGCAATTTCCGGGCACGACAGCCGCAGCCGATAAGTGCGCTCTGCCAGACACTCCTGCTCAACGACCGTCGCGATTTCTGTGAGCGCGGCGGGATGAAGTCCCGAACCGGTCGTGCCTGCCGTCGGCATAGTCGATCCTTCCTGTCAATCAGCGTTACCCGCGGTTTTCGGTCGATTTTTTAACGCCGCTTCGTTTGACGCTCGGCCGGCGGCTTCGCTTGACCCGCTTCTTCGGCTGGCAGCCTCGCGCGAATTCTTTGAGTTGTTTCAACTCTTCACCCCGAAGCGGGCGGTAATGGCCGACCGGAAGTCGCGCGAGTTTGAGCGGCCCGAAGGCGATCCGCTGCAACGACATCACTTTATGGCCGGACCGCGCGAACAGCCGACGAATTTCACGATTTTGCCCCTGTGTGAGCTCGACCTCGATAAATGCGCTCTTGCCGTGCGTCTTCAATTTCCGGGCGTACGACACTTGAAACACGCCATCAGAAAACCGCAGACCTTCCCGCAATGACTTGAGCGTCTCGGCGTCGGGAACCCCGGCGACCTGGACCCGATACTTCCTGACGACTTCATATCGGGGATGCGAGAGCCGCTCGGCCAGTTCGCCATCGTTCGTGACGAGCAGCAATCCTTCACTCGACTCATCGAGACGTCCGACCGTAAAGAGCCGAGCATTCGGGTCGTCAATCAGATCGATCGCGCGACGACGCCCGCTCGGATCGCTATTCGTGCACAGGAAGCCCGTCGGTTTATTCAGCAGATAGTATTTCTTCCGCTGAAGTTTGAGCCGTTCGCCGTCGACGCGAACATCCTGCCGGTCGGCATCGACCTTCGTCCCCAACTCTGTGACCGTCTCGCCGTCGACCGTCACACGTCCCTCGGAAATCAACTCTTCGCACGCGCGGCGCGAACCGTGCCCGGCCTCAGCGAGAACCTTCTGCAGTCGGCTCTCCGCCTCCGGCACGAACCTAGCTTTCGGAGCTTTAGTTTGGTCAGATTTTCTTTGCGACGTCACAAAATCACTTTCGACAGCAATGCGTCCCGCGGCGAGACAACTGGGAGTTGCTGAGTTTAACCGCAGCCGCCTCACTCCGCGATGGATTGACGGTAGCGTTCGATTGCCGCTTCAAAACGTGTCGGCGGCCGTACGCCACCGATGGTCCCGATTTGGTCTCTCTGCCGGTCGGGGAGTTCGCCCCATCGCCCGTAGGTCAGCCGCAACCGGGCCTGCAATGCGATATCGGTTTCGCCAGTCGAGGCATCAACCGGGCCGCCCGATGCTCCCCCCGCAGCGGCTCCCGCCGATACGCCCCCATCGCTCCCGGATTGACCTCCACTCGCACTGCCCACGCTGCCGTCAGGCCCCGTCACTTCGGGACTACCACTGGCACTACCTCCCCCGACGTCCTCGGCTGCGGCGCCTTCGACGTTCAGTCGATCCGATAGCAGGAGAATCAGTTCCGATTGCGAATCACGCACCGGTCCCAATCCATCGTCTGACTCAAGAGCCTCGGCGATCTTAGTAAGGAGTCGCTCGATGAGTGACAGCAGTTCTCTTGAAGGTCCGTTGTATTTATTTTCGTCCGTAGAAGCGGAAGTCTCCGGCTCCAGTGCGGCCACAGCGGTCGCGAGTTCGACGAGAAGTCGGTGCGACTGGGCTATTTCGCCTCTCAACTGGCGATTCGTGTCGTCCAAATCCTCGGTCCGCCTTCTTAACACTTGCAGCGGTTGCAACACACTACTGGCAATCCGGATAGACGGATCGACTTCGGCCTGTGACGGAGCTTCCGCCAACTCTTTAATTGACGGAATTTCTTGGCCACTCTCCTCAACGATCGCCTTAATGAACGAGATCAGCGATTGAAGGGCCGCCTGTGAAGTGACGGCCGCTTCAATATCAAGAGCGTCCAAATAATCAGCCGCGGTTGTCATCGTACTTTCTAAGAGTGAAGTCGCCGCCGAAGAAAGTTCTGACAATCCACCGGTTTTCCGAAACGCCGACAATTCACGCATCACTTTTCTCTGCGCAGCTCCATTTTCAACCATGCGCAATTTTAGAGAGCGATTGAAACCGGCTTTGCTCTCCGCGTGAATCGCGAGAACCGATGTCCGAATCTGATCCTGTACCTCAAATATGTCCGAGAACCGGTCACCAATGGCTTTGCTCCGGCGAGCGGCAATTGATCGTTCCATCCGAAGAACGTCACGCTGCAATTTGCCCGCGACCGATTGCAGCAGCTCTTCGCTGGCGATCAAGAACTCGGCTGCACTCTGATACTGCCCGGCCTGAATGTCATCACGCCCCGCCAACGTCAATTGCCCCGCCCTTTCAATCTCCGGTTTGACCTTTATCAACTCAGCGACATTGGCGGCCTTCAGTAGCACCGTCATTTCAGTCACGATTTCCTCCGCCTCATATAAAAGCCCGCGTCGATCACCTTCACTCTCTCGGCCGTCCAATCTCCCCGACAGGCCTTCCTGAAGTGACAAAATGCGTTCAATGGATTCAATCGCTCTGCGACTTATTTCGACACGGTCAACGACGGTGCTCTCGCTCACTCCATCTTGAGCGATCTCTGCGGAAAGACTCTCGACTATTTCGAGCCTCCTTAATATGTCAGAAATCAACAACTGGGTTTCCGCCGACAGCGGAGTTTCCGGGTTTTCGCGAAGCCGTTGAATTAAGTCCGCGAGCGGCCCCTCGGATGTCTGCGTCAATTTCTCCTGAACCATGCGAAGCCTGTCCGATGGCACGAATGCGTCGATTCGATTGTCGTCGAAGGCCGATACGATCTGTTGAATTCGACCGGCAGCCCCCTGGTCCGATAGACGAATGCGGCGATAAAGCCGAACGGTCGACTGTCGAAACTGAGCCGGGTCTTCTCCATCGCCTAGTATTCTTCGTGCCAACTTTCGCCATTGATCAATCGATACGAGAAGCGAATCCAGTTCCCGTTTACTTTTTGCGATTAGTTCGGCCCGCTTCGCTTCCGGAGCGACGATGCGAATTTCGATGAGTGCCGACGATCCCTGCATCCCGCTGAGCGAGGCCGCATTGCCGATAATTCTTAGCTCGTCTCCATTGGAGAGTTGCGATCCATGAAGATCAAATACGACTTCTTCAGCGACAACGCGAAGCGGGGCAGCACCGGTTCGGTCTGCCTTAAGATCGACGCTATTATCTCGTAACGTTTCGGCGCCCTTGTTCGCTAAGGCACCGACCTGCACTAATCCGAACTCATCCGCGGCTCGAATCGTCGCGCGTACAATCCCATTCGGTGTGACTGACGACAACTCTGTGCTCAGCGACACACTCGGTGAACGGGCCGCGACGACTTCAATCGGCTCGGTCATTTGATATGCGTATTGAGTATCGTTTTCGCGGTCTGTCCACAGCACAACAAATCGAAACGCCCCCGGTTCACCGGCGGGAAAACGCAGTTCAACTTCATCGCCATCGAAAACAACTTCTGCGTGAGTGGCTCGCACCGCATTGGATTCGTCACGAACGGCAATGCCTTCGACGTCGCCATCAAACACGACCGAGAGCCTTATATCGGCATTCGAGGGCACGACCCGACAAGGCCCGAGCAAGACAGGCTCGTCGCTTCGCTCATCCGATCGATGAGACCACCCCACGGAGAAACTAATAAGCGAAGACTTCGCCGCTTGCGATTGAGAGCGCGCCCTTAAATCTGATTCGATCTCAGGAACGCTTGGGTGACTTGAGCGACTGTCAGCCGACATCGCGACCATTATCGAGCCAATGATCATCGCGGTTCCAATCACCCCCTTAATCATGTAGCGGAGCGTGACATCACGAAAGGAAACCTGCGGTATGCCAACGGCTTTAATCGCATGTCTCGCATAGTGGTTCCCGAGCGAACTAGACCCGGAAAATCGATCGGGCGACGCCACTTCAACGGCCGTCGCGATTCGGCTGTATCCCCCAATTCTTAGTGCGAACTTCAACTGGCGATTCGCGCCACGAATGGACGAGTCCCGGAATATAAGAAACGCTGCGACGAGTGCAACGCTTATTAAGAGACCAAGAACGGATAACCGGTCGACACCGCTTGGCCAAGCCAGCGAATACAAGAGTCCGACCACAATCACACAACAACCGCCGCAAAGTAAGAGGGCGTTGGTAAGTCGATCCAATCGAGAGGTCGTTGCCAAACCTCGCTCCGCCGCATCACTCCAACCGAGTAAGGTCTCGACGTTTCGATTGTCCCCATTGGCGGTCATGACAATCGCACCCTTCTTTCAATTAGCAAAAAAGCGACAAAGGCCGCTAATAGCAAAGAATAGGCGGTTATGGAGTGTCCGATCGACTCACGTTGCTTCTCAATTTCGAGGGAGTCGATGAATGAATGAAAAGCCTCGCTATCGGAGTCCGTAAAGAATCTTCCGCCGGATGCGTCAGCCATTGCCGCAAGAGACGATCGATCGGCTGCCAGTCGAGTCAATTCGGTGGAAGTCGGAGCGACGCGAAATTTGATTCGCTCGGAAAACACTGCCGATGCCCCCGGTAAACCTTGTCGTGAGCCGACCCAAGCCGAGTAGTGCCCGCCGGGCAGCGGGCCGACACGTGTTGACATTCGGCTCTGCGAGTTACTCAGTTCGGTTGCCAGTTCGACCTGCGACTTTTTGCCGGCCGGGTCGACGATATTCAGCAACAAGTTTGAAGGCGTGCGGGCAATCCGCCGATCTTCGATACCGAATACTGACTCACCGGTTGTCTGATCGAGGCGATGATTAATATTAATAATCGGTCTTTCAAGATCATGGCTTTGCGCGGCGAATTCGATCAGAGCGTGCCAATACCGTTCATAGAGCGAGCGATCGGCAGCAGCCAGCAGCCGCCACGAGCGATCCGGATACTGCGACAGCACGATCGACTCGCCAGTTTGCCGTACCGTTAGAACGGGCGATGAAGAACGACCTGTTGTGCGAAACAGAACTAGTTCACCCGTTTCAAGATTGGCTTCGTCTTTAGAGGAAGACTGAATTTCTACATTCAAATAATCTCGCGGCCGCAAATTTAAGATTTGACGACCGATCGGCGTAATTTCCAGAGTCGACCTATTCGACGTGAGCAACTCTTTCGATGTGTCCATTTCGACAACCCCTGTCCCGGATGCTACAACTTTCGAGAGACCATGTTGAAAGAATGCAGTAGGTCCAGAGGTGAGGACAACCACGTCAAACGGTTGCAAATTGTCAGGAAGCGATTCGACAACGGAAGCATCGGACGCCGCGTATTCCTGATCGGCGGAAGCGAGATAAATTGTCAGCTCAATTCCACTCACATTTTTAAGAAGCCCCTTGAGCCTGCGAAACTCCCAACTCGGAAATTCACCGGTTAGCAGAACTTTGAGCGGTTCGGAAAATCGGCTCACCCGGAAAGACCTTTGATTATTCGACATTAAGAATTCAGGCTTACCGATCGATTTCACTCGGATTTCAAAATCCTGCGTCTCCTCGGCCAAGTGCGGGATTTCCAGCGATGTGTTTCCTTTCGCATTGTCACTACGGATCGTGACAACTTTCGAAGTAATCGGTTTTTCATTGGAATCGGCGAAGACGGCAATCTCGAAATCGACGTTCGCCATTTGGACTGCCGACCATTCCACAAGGACCTCGAAATCAACTCCTGACAAAACAGTTCTTGGCGACGTAATCTTCTCAATGCTTAAGTTGGGAGGGTCTTTATCACTCCCAAACAACACGCCTGCAATCGGGGTTTCGTCGAGAGGTTTGGCTAGCTCACTTGTCTCGGATTCCGAATCGGTTTCGATTCCGTCGCTAAGTACGATCACGAGGTCCGGTTGCTCGCTGCCTGAGTTCTCTTTGACATTTTGAATCGCCCCGGCGATTCGGCTCCGCGTTCCGATGTCGAACTTGGCGTTATCAAACTCCAATTCCGACAGTGATACTTCCCGGACGGCGTCGGCGAAAACGAAAAATCGACTGCCCGCCAATCGAGGGTGATTGCTGACGCCCTTCATAAAATCGATGGCAGCAGCGTGACGTGTCCGGGTGCCATCGTTGACATCTCGGAGCGACATGCTTTTAGAAGAATCGATGAGAATCGCCACGCGCGGCATTCGGTCAGACTCCCACGCCAATTGAGGGAGAATTGCAATAAATCCGAGCACAATGATCGCTGCCGCTCGCACGACCAATAGCGAAAGTGCTCTTCGCGAGAATCCCGCGAGCGCGACCGTTCGCCCGAGAACGAGCAAGAGCAACGCTGTGACACATCCAAAAACGACCATCGCGGGAATAGGCGTGAACCCATCCCAAACGAGTTGGAGTTGTGCGAATATATTGAGGTCAAACAACGTTCGGCGGTCAATCGAATCTGCGAGTTTCGGCACGCGGGGAGTCGATACGGATTGGTGGTTTACTTCTAAAAAGATGATCAAATTGAAAAAACCCGACCGATCAATTGATCGGTCGGGTTAAAGATTTTGAAGTCGCCTCCTGATCGAAGGTCAGGCGAGGCTCCCGCCGACCATCTTTTTCACGTCTTCCTCCGGAGTCGCCGAGCTTTCGACTTCGAACCACTCGGGACGGAATTCGATGCGACGCTTGTGCTTCATCGCCAAGTTGGCGGTCAAAGCCATGACCGCATCGGCCATCGCGACTTCACCGTTACAACGCAGACCGCCCTGTTTCGGCGGAAGCGGCTTGCCGCCGGGGTAATATTCGCCCTGATTGCGGATCGCGAAGGCGAAGTGCTCCATCTCTTCGCGATAGCCGCGGCTGACATCGTCCGGCGAAGCCTGCTTTGAAGTGGTTGCGGCGGATGTCGTGGTTTCGTACGCCTCCAGCACGGGTCCGCCATCCTTGGTGTTATTGACGACCCACAAACGCTGATCGGGACCTCCGCCATTATTGCCGGCGCTAGCTTCTTTATAAAGCAGCGCGTCTTTCTCGGCTTTCATGATGAGCGTCGCACGACTGCCGTAGACGCTTTCGCCGTAAGGCTCGAAGCGGTTCGTGCTCATTGAAGAATAAGTGACGATGCACTTGTCGTCCTGGTCTTCTTCGTAGTGGTCGCCGGGGAACTCGAACGTGACGAAGATCTGATCGTCGATCTCTCGTTTGTCGTCCCATTTGTCTTTCGGGCCGACACCCTTAATCCCGTAGAAGTTGCGGCCGCCGAAACCTTGGACGGCGACGGGATGGACCTTGCCGAGGAAAATGCTTGCGGCGTCCATCTGGTGACTTCCGAGCTCGGCCATCAGACCGCCGCCGGTATTGTTGAAGAGTCGCCACTCGATAAATTGCTCCGGCGTCTCAAACCCGATCTCCTGAATGACGTCGAGATTGTCCTCGAGCGCCTTTATGTCTTCGGGGTGCTTCTTTATCACATCGGGTAGTTTGACCCAGCTATCCCGATTTGGGAACGAATTGTTGCGGTGCCACTGGGCTCGGATGAACTTGATCTCGCCGAGCAATCCCTGCTGGACGATTTGATTGGCGTTGTCGTACAGCACGCTGTAGTGCCGCTGGTGCCCGACGGCGAGCAGGCGGTCGTTTTCGCGTGCAACGCGAATCATCTCTTTGCACTCGCCGATGCTCTTGGCCATCAGCTTTTCGCAAAGCACATGCAACCCGGCGTTCAGACAGGCGATGGCGATCGGCGCGTGACTGACGAGCGGGGTCGCAATCACGACCGCTTCCAGGCCGAGCTCGTCTTTCGCGGCGATCAATTCTTTATGACTGTTGAAGACTCGCACATTTTTCGGAGCCGAGCTACCCAAGACCTCTTTCAAGCCTTTGCGGTGCTTGTTGCCATCACCGTGGAAGGCCCGCTTTTGATTGCTGGGACGAACGTCGGCAATGGCCACGACATCCATGTAGTCGGCCGGATGCTCGGTCAGCAGAATGTTTCCCTCGTCGCCCGTGCCGATGAACCCGACTTTGACGGGCGAACCCGAGACCTTCTCGTAGCCGAAATACATCGCCCCGAGGCCGGTCGTCGCGGCGGCGGCCCCGGCGAGAAACTCACGGCGACGGATACCGCCGACCGATTCGTGATAGTTGTCTTTGCCGATTTCAGTTTGCTCAGGCGTCAGATTCATATCATTTCTCACTTAATGTTGAGGCGGAACTCAACCTCGACCTTGTGTGTCTTTATTCTACGCTGCCGGACCATCATTTGCTGGATGAGGGTCAGGTTTTTCCCGAATCGCCGCGCCAAACTATCTCGACGCTTTGAGTTCACCAATTAGCTCTGCTTCGCCTGTTTTCGACCGGCAAACAACCGTCCGATGATGCCGTCGACGCCGAACCATGTCCCCGTGGGAAGGGCAGCCAGTGAGATGAGCGCCGCAACTTCGATCAAGTTCTTGTTGACGATGAGGGAGTGCTCGGTCCCCGGCGGTTCGGGCACGCCGGGCCACGGCGGCCAGACGAGGTAAAACGAAAGTACCAAAATCGCCGCCGAAGCCGCGGCGAAGCGAGTTGCAAATCCGATGATCAACAGCGTCCCGAGCGTACACAGGCCGGTGATCACCATCGCGTCGGAAATCCGCAGCATCGTCCACGGTTCGGGAACCGGGCCGCGGGAAAGCTGCTCGATGGTCAACATCTTTGCCGCGGTGTCATGCATTTCTGTTTCGAGGGCGACGACAGGGCTGATCAATTCCAACCGCTGTTCCTGCAGATCTTTCCACTGACTAGCGAGATGGTCGTATTCGAATGCCTGATCGGCTTCGGCCAAGTCTTCGTTGTATTTTTTCAGCCCGGCTCGATAGACATCGATCTCGCCGACAAACGATTCCATGACTTCGCCGTCGCGGTCGGTCACGTCATAGGTGATGCGTTCGGGGTCGCCTTTCAGGACCGCGGCGAGACGCTCCAGATAGCCTAAACGCTGAGCCCGCTTGAAGACTAAATCGACGGCTTTGGCGTACTCGGACGGCAATTCGTCGCCGTCTTTCCAATCGGGATGAGCCATCGTGATCAGCCGGTTTCGCTCCCGCTGCGTCAGATGGAGCTTTCCATCAACGATCAAACGCTTCGAATCAGGCTCGAAACGGATCGCCCCTTTTTCGACCCCTTTCGGCGGGAATTCAACCGCTTCGGGCAGTTCAACGAGTTCCGCACGGAAGTCTTCGTAGCCATCCACCAACTCGTTGAGCTTTCGAAGCTGGCTCTCACTCAGGTCGGGGTGATGCTCAATGAAACGCTGCTTCCAGTCGATCCAACGGTCGGCGACCTTGTCGTAGTCGAGCCAATCGAGACTGTCCGGATCGCCGGAGATCGATCGATATTGGTCTCTGAGCGGGCCGTGGGCGTTCGCCAAAAAACCTTCACCGGACCACGGACGAGCCGAGTCCATCGTATTGGTTTTCCAAAGTCCCTCGTGCAGCAGTTGCCATCCGATGAACAATCGAAGGGTAACAAGGGCAACGCAGGCGAAGACGGAAACGCGACGAATATCAGGCACTTCGGAAATCCAGCGGGCACGGGGCATGCTAATCGACCAAGGCGGGAGGGGGCGGTCGACTAATCAGACCCACAGACGAGTTGATCAGTATCTAAAAACAGATTTTCGTCGGGGATCCCGATGCTCACAATGTCGAGCCGACCGCCTCGCGTGGGCGGCGGGATCAGGATCGCCCCGACCGACGTATAAGTATTACAGAATGTTTGAGCCTTTTCGACACCCATCACAAAAAATGCGGTGGAGAGGGCATCGGCCAATGCCGCGGAAGGTGCGGTCACAACGACTGAAAGGAGTCCGTCGGTCGGCATGGCCGTTCGTGGATCAAGCAGGTGACCGTATTTGCGCCCCTCGTGACGAAAATACTGGATGTTCGACCCGCTCGTCGACATCGCTCGATCCTTCAACAGAATCGTGCCGAACCGCTTGGACGTCAGCAGCGGATTGCCGATGCCGACCGGCCAGCCATCGTGACCGGCGTGGCTTCCCCGCGCGGCGACGCTGCTGTGTCCGCCGTGCAGTAAGAAATCGTCGACCTCTTGTTCCGCAAGGAATTCGGCGGCCCGATCGAGAGCGAACCCCTTGCCGATCGCCCCGAGATTGAGCGACGTCTGCGGCGAGCGAAAACGCACGGTCTTCGCCTCGCGATCGAGGGCGACGTCAGCACAACCCGTCGCGGCAAGCACTTCGTCACGTTCTCGCTGGGTCGGAAGACGTCGCTCCGCTCGGCAGCGCCGCCAGAGGTCGATTTGCCGGCCCGAGGTCGGGTCGAACGCACCGTCGGACTGCTCGCAGAGTTCCAAGGCTAGGGCCAGCACTTCGAAGAGGTCTTCGTCGACCGGGACCGGCCCATCAGCCGCCTGCTCGTTGACGCGAACGAGGTCGGCATCGTCCCGATAGACCGTCATTTTCTGTTCTAGAACATGGACGAGGTCGAGGGCGTCCGAAGCTCGCATCACCTGTGAAGCGGGTCCCGGATTCATGACCACCGAAAACTCACAGGCCATCGCCTGCGTGCTGAGCCTAACGGTCGGGCCGGCCGTGGGAATGAGCGACTCTTCGCCGGCGACTTCATCGGCCAATTGTTCCTGTGCCGCTTCGAGGGCGTTTCGTGCCGAGTCACCACGCAAAAAGCCGCGGCGACTGGCGGGCTGTTCGCCATGATCAGCCGGTGGTTTACTGCCGCGCGACGCTCGGTCGGACATAAGCCCATGCTTCGAAAGAGCCTTCGTTCGTAGTCACAATAACCGTTCGACGTTCGTACCACTCCCCCCGCATTTCGCCGGGGGGCAGTTCTTCAAGCTCATCGCAGTCAGCCATAATGACATCGTAGAGGGCGGTCGTCAGAAAGAAGAGTTCCCCATCGACAACGCCGCCCGGTTTTGCGTCGATCATCAGCGGATCGATGCGTTCGTAGTCATTCAATATCGCCGGCAGCACGCGGTCGTAACGGCCTTTGAGCCGATCGTGATTGCTTTCACCTCGGCGCAGCGTGCCGAAGACGAACAGCGGGAGACGACGATCCATGTTGATCCGACGAGTTTTCGCGACGCGGAGGCGCGACCACGCGGCGCGGGATGAAGTAATTCGTTCCGTTCACTTCTTGGAATCAATTTTCAGAATGCGACGAACTCGCGTGACGCAGTCCGGGAGACACGATGACCCTCTCCAGAATGTCGAACAGGGTTTGAAACGCCAGTGCCATCACCGCGGCGGGGATCGCCCCTTCCAGCATCAGCCACGTGTCCTGTTTCCGCAATCCCGCGAAGATCGGCTCGCCGTATCCTCCGGCGCCGATGAATCCGCCGAGCGTCGCGGTGCCGACGTTGATCACAATCGCGGTCTTGATTCCCGCGAGAATCGACGGTGCCGCCAGCGGCAATTCAACGAGCCGCATCCGGGCCAGCGGCGGCAAACCGAGGACTTCGGCCGACTCGCGCACACCGCGAGGAATACCGATCAGTCCCGAATGCGTGTTCCGCACGATCGGCAACAGGCTGTATAGAAACAGGGCGACAATCGCCGGCGTCATCCCGATGTCAAAAATCGGAATGGCCAGAACGAATAAGACCAGCGACGGAATCGTTTGGAGCAAGCCCACAACGGTCAGAATGACTCGCCCGACGGCGGGAAACTTCGTCGCCACAATGCCCAATGGCACCGCCGTCAGAATCGCCATGATTGCCGAGATTCCAACCAGCAGGAGATGCTGCTTCGTACGAAGCCAAATCCGTTCGGCGAGACTCCGTGTCGTCGCGACGGCGGACAAACCGAACTTTTCGTTCACGAACTCGACCGCGATGACCGACTCCGGCTCGCCCCGTCCCTCGGGCGGTTCGGCAGTTGAATTCATGCCGCGCATCTGCTCTTCAGAGATCGCCCCTTCCAATGTCAGGATGTTCCGCAGAACCTCCGGGGCCCGCTCAGCCAAATCCTGGCGGTAGACGAGGACGGCGCTGTAATCGGGGAAGAAATTGCGGTCGTCTTCGAGGACTGTCAGCCCGAGCTGAGCGATTTTCGCATCAGTCGAATACACCTCGACCGCGTCGATCTTGCCGCTCGTTAATGCCACATAGGAAAGCTGATGATCGAGGCCGATCGGATCGCGCTGCGGCAGACGATACGCATCACGCAGACCGGGCCAACCGTCTGATCGTTGCAAGAACTCGTGATTAAAGCCGAACTTCAAGTCGGGGTGATCACGCAGATCGGAAATGGTCTCAATTCCCAACTCGGCCGCACGGCCTTTCAGCATTCCGATGGCATAAGTGTTTTGGAAGCCGAGCGGCTCGCTCATCGAGAGGCCGAGCTTGTTCAGCTCCGCCCGCAACTCCGAATCCGTTTCAAGGTTCAGATCGTCGAACAGATCGACGCGCAGGGTTCCCGTGTAATCGGGGTAGAGGTCAACCCCGCCCGACTTCAGAGCGTTCCAGACGACCTCGGTCCCGCCGAGTTGCCGTTGATGGATCACCTCCGCCCCGGCCTCTCGCGCGACGGCCGCGACGATCTCACCGAGAATGACCGATTCGGTGAAGGTCTTCGATCCGATCGTGATTTTTGGCGCCGGTTCCGCGGCCTCTTGAGCCATCGCGGGCAACGCAAACCACGCGAGGATAATCGCGCAGGACAATCGTCTTATGTCTTCATACCAGCCCGAGGCGCGAGCCGTCGGGACGTTCGGCTGGGTGCGCTCCCGACGGTTCGCGCCTCGGGCTCGGATCGCAGTAGTCGTTCTCAACAATAAATTGCTCACGAGTTCGCCCCCTGCGGTTCGTTCGAGTGGACGGCTCGTTGGGCGGAGACGAACTCACGCACGAACTCGTTGGCCGGCGTGCCGGTCAGCTCTTTCGCAGGTCCGCTCTGTTCGATGCGGCCGTCTCTGAGCAGAACGATCCGGTCGGCGAAATATTCCGCTTCGGCCAGATCGTGCGTCACGATCACGACCGTTTTGCCGAGTGACCGAAAGATTTCACGCAAATCTCGCTGCAGCTCGGCACGCACCATCGGGTCGAGCGCTCCGAGCGGCTCGTCAAGCAGCAACACATCGGGATCGAGCATCAGGGCTCGCATCAGGCTCACGCGCTGGCGTTGGCCGCCGGACAATTGCGAGGGGTACTTTTCGATCGCCTCTTCGGCCAACCGCGTCATCGCGGCCAGCTCGTTGATTCGCGACCGCATCTCCGAATCGTTTTTGCCGAGGTAGCCGGCCATCAGCTCGACGTTTTGCTGAGCGGTCAGATGGGGGAACAGGCCGCCTTCCTGAATGACGTAACCAATCCGGCGACGGATCTGCTGCCAATCAGAGCGTCGAATCGGTTCGCCTTCGAATCGCATTTCTCCGGCATCGGGCAAGATCAGGCCGACCAGCAGTCGCAGCAAGGTCGACTTCCCGCAGCCGCTCGGCCCGATGAGAACCGTCGTCTTGCCCTTCTCGAGGACAAAGTCGAGCGGGTGCAGCGCCTGAACGCTGCCGTAGCTCTTCGACACCTGCCGCAGTTCAAACACAAAACCATCCCGGACGGAGCACAGACTTCTTGCTCAGCCTATCGGTTCAACACCGAGGTTGCACGGCCGGTTCCGCCCGCCAATTTGCCAGAGCTGGGCCACGAGGTTAGGTTTTTATAAGACCATGCGCTGATCCGACACCTTATCCGCACACGGAATCGATATGTTTCGTCACTCGATGATTTGCCTGACGGCGGCCTTTGCCGTCGTTTCGCTAACCGCTTCCTCGCTATTCGCCGCCGACAAGCCGAACATCATTTTCATCTTGGCCGATGATCTCGGCTACGGAGACCTCGGCTGCTACGGGCAGACGAACTTCGAGACGCCGCGGATCGACGAGATGGCCGGCGAGGGCATGAAGTTCACCGACTTCTACGCCGGCTCGACCGTGTGTGCTCCGTCGCGTTGCGTCCTGATGACCGGCATGCACACCGGTCATTGCCGCATCCGTGGCAACGCGATGTATCCTCTGGAGCCCGGTGACGTCACGATTGCCGAAGTTCTGCAAGACGCCGGATACAAGACCGGTTTGTTCGGCAAATGGGGTCTTGGAGAAGAGGGCTCAACCGGAGTGCCGAACAAGCAGGGCTTCAATGAGTTCTTCGGCTATCTCAATCAGCATCATGCTCACAACTACTATCCGACGTTCTTGTATCGAAATCAGGAGCGGATTTCGGTCGACAATGTCGTGCCGGACGAAGACAGCCGCGGTGGCGGCGTCGCGAGCGAAAAGAATGTCTACAGCCACGATCTGATCGCCGAGAACGCTCTCGATTTCATCGAACAGAGCAAAGACGAGCCGTTCTTCCTCTACATGGCGGTCACCCTGCCGCACGCCAACAATCAAGGAGGGCCGCGCGGAATGGAAGTTCCCGACCTCGGCGAATTTGCCGATCGCGATTGGCCGGAGCCACAAAAGGGGCTGGCGGCGATGATTCAGAAGCTCGACACCGATGTCGGCCGCGTGCTCGACAAGCTCGCCGAACTTGATATCGACGACGAGACAATCGTGCTCTTCACGTCGGACAACGGCCC
The DNA here is from genome assembly GCF_007744515.1 of Stratiformator vulcanicus. NCBI lineage: Bacteria > Pseudomonadati > Planctomycetota > Planctomycetia > Planctomycetales > Planctomycetaceae > Stratiformator > Stratiformator vulcanicus. Next base: position 2,078,236 of record NZ_CP036268.1, on the reverse strand, counting down.
CCACAACGAAGGCGGGAATCGGTCGGAGTACTTCGATTCCAACGGTCCGCTGCGAGGGTTGAAGCGGGCGCTCTATGAGGGCGGGATTCGCGTCCCCATGATCGCCCGTTGGCCGGGTAAAATCGAAGCTGGATCAGTGACTGACCACGCCAGCTACTTCGGCGACTTCTTCGCAACCGCGGCTGAACTGTCGGGGGCGAGCGTTCCGGAGGATCTTGGACTCGACAGCGTAAGCTTCGCACCAACGCTGCTCGGAGAGTCCGACCAGCCGGAGAGCAATTATCTCTACTGGGAGTTTTACGAGCAGGGCGGGCGCAAGGCAGTGCGAAAAGGAAAGTGGAAGGCGATCCGCCAGCCGTGGGATGCCGAGAAGCTTGAGCTGTACAACCTCCGCGAAGATATCGGCGAAGACCATGACGTCGCGGGCGAACACCCTGAGATCGTCGCCGAGATGGAAGGACTGATGAAGGAGTCGCACGTGCCTTCACCGCTGTGGAAACCCAAAGGACGGCCGAACCGCAATTAACGGTTTGAGTCTTCAGTCGATCAGGCCGATCGGCTTTCGCCCACGCGATCTTCCTTCGGCCGTTCGAGTCGTGTTGCGCGACGGGCGAGGTCCGAAACGAAGTTCGTATCGCGGCGTGGGCGATAGCGTACGGCGACGTAATCGCGATACCACGACGCAATATCCGGACGCGCCAGTTCCGATTCGATACGGGCGGCGAACAGACTTATCGGTTCTTCCGGCGTGCGATTGAGGCCCAGCGTGAGTACGGCGGCATCGACCTTTGATCGCACGTCGGCCAATCGGGCCAAGTACGGGTCGGTGCCCGTCTTCCGACTGAAATAAATATGCGAACGCTGACGCCAGATGACGTAGGCGATCAAACCCAGCAATATCGCGAACCCCTGCAGTGACATCAGCGATCTCAACAGCGATCGCCCCAGCCACAGCCAGCCGCCTCGCGTGAACTCATACCGAAAATTGCCGATCGCAACGCTCACATAGTCCCACAGTTGGCGATGCCATGGTCGCTCGACCGCCTGCGGCACGCCTCCCGACGGCGTTGCCTCGACGAGCAGCCAGCCCCGCTCCGGGTCATACGCTTCGGCCCAAGCGTGTGCATCGGAATTGCTCGCCGTCCAGTAGTCGCCCAGTTCGTTGCGGCTGGCGACGACAAACCCGGTCACGTAGCGGGTCGGTATCCCTCGCATTCGTAACAGGGCGGTCGCACCGGCGGCGAAGTACTCGCAGTGCGCGTCGGGCTTTCGCGTTAGAAAATGCAACAGCGGGTCTTCGCTGGCAGGAATCGAGATGCCGACGCGATAGACATAGTTCGCCTGAAAGTAAGCCGTGACCGCCTGAACGTGATCTTCGACCGTGACCGCATCCGAAAAAATCTGATCAGCTAGGGCTTGGATACGGGGGTCCTCCGAATACGCATCGGGCAGCGTCAGAAAACTCCCTTCGGTCGCATCCGCGGGCGATGGAGGCTTCTCGAGCAGACCTGGTGAAAATCCAACGGCGGCTGAATAGCTCGCACTCGGCAGCGCCGTATTGCTAACGACCTGGTCCGGTGCGAATTCGAGTTCGGTGTCGTCCGTCACCACGCTGAGTGAGTGTTTCGGCAGGAAATAATGCCCGAGCAATCCGCTATCGATAATCCGAATGACGAAGGTGCGGACTTGAGATTCGCTGCTTTTCGGGACGGAGTAAGATTGCAGCGTATCGACAGGCTCGAACGGAACCGCTTCATCATCGCCGAGCGGAACCGGCTTGATCGGCTTCGCCTCATCTCCCGAACGCTCAGCCGGCCTCCATGACAACTGCCATCGGCCAAAACCAAGTGTCGGGGCGGACCGCTCGATCCGATCGAAAATACGACCGCGGAGGTAGCCGGGACTCGCACCGCCGTCAACACGTAGTGCAACGTCATTTGATCGTTGCGTCTTCTGAGCCGCGACGTCGCCGAGATTTACTTCCCCGGAAAACCCAACCGAACCGCCGACATCGGTCGACATCCAGAGATCGGCCACCCAGCGATCAAGCGTCCGCTCATAGCGTTGCAATGCGAAAGCGCCCGCGACAGCACCGGAGGCAATGATCGCCAACGTCACGGCAGTCACGGCGACGTGCATAGCGCCCCGCCTGCGATGGCTTCGGCCGGTCGCGCGGTCGTATCCGAGGAACAATGCTGAGGCGATCACGAAGGCGATCGTCGCACATTGAAAGATGCCCGCTTCGAATCGCGAGGCCCGGATGTCCCCCGCCGAAATCATGACCAGGACGCCGAGCCAGATGAATCGCGGCGGAATCCGATCGCCTCCGAATTTCATCAATAGGAAAGCGATTTGCACCACGAGCAAGAACTGACCAATCACATGCAAAAACGGCGAGAGGAAGTCCAAGATGTCGTTCTGTTGCGTATGGGTCGAAACTCGCCAGTTGACCACGAACAGCAGCGCACCGAACAAAATCAGCACGGTCCGCCGATAGGGAGAGACTTCGAAACGCCACGGGCCGGCAGCGAATGCGATCGCAACCAAAGCCGCCAATGTCGGGAAGATCACCGTCCGTGAGAGCGTGCCGAACGTGACCGCCTCGATCAGAATCAATAGCAAGGCGTAACCGCGCTGACCGCTCATAGTCCCTCGGAGAAACCGGTTTCGATCGCCGCGGGCGTCAGCCGCACGACGCCGGCGTCAATTTCGGTTGGAGGAGGTAGCTTCACATCACCCGAAACGAGAAACGCGCGCACTTCGCAACCGGCTTCGCGAACCGACTCTAAAAGCGCTCGTCGCGACGGCGACCATCCCGTGAGGATAAAGACGACCGCCGATATCTGATTCAGCTCATTTAATATCGTATTCGCCAGCACGTCGAGCGTCTCTTTCGAAGTCGACTCGACCGACGCCAATATCTCGAGCACGTGCTCGAAGTTACCGGTGCTACGACCGTAGCGAAACCGATACAGCTCCGGACCCGCGGCGAACAGATCGATCACGTACTCTTCGCTCGAAAGTGCATCGGCGACGGCGGCGGTCAGGCTGACGGCAGCTTCGAAATCGCGAGGGCCCGTCGTTCCGACCTTGAGGAATCGGGAGATGTGCGTGTCGAGGATCAGCGCCACGCGAACAAAGTACTCTTCTTGAAACTCTCGGACGACCGGTTCTCCGGTCCGCGCCCATGCCCGGAAATCGAGCTTGCCGATCGGTTCCCCCGGCACGTACTCACGGTTGCCGATGTACTCCGGCGACTCCCCGATCCGAGAACTCAGCGCGATGCCCCCCGGCTGATAGCGATCCGCGGCGGAGAGGCGAAACCTTTCCATCGGCTCAAAAGAGGGCACCACCAGAAGCGGATCGAGCTTGACGCCCTTCTTGCCTGCACGACCGATCCCGAAGGGAAACAGACTGTAGGCCCGCACGTCTGCCAACTGATACGTCCCCCGCGACTTCGGTTTAATCCGCAGCGGCAATCGCACCGATCGCCCCGGATCGAGCCGGCCGACGATGTGCTGATCGATCTCGCATTCAAGACCTGCAGGCACATCAAATGCCGCGACCGACAGATCGAAGGCGGGAAACATCCCCCGGTTCGTGACCGTGAGGACGGCAGTTGTTTCGATGCCGACCGTGGTGCGCGCCGGCAGACTTCCTTCGATCTCGACCTTCGGCCGAAACATTACGGCGACCGTCGCGGCTCCCGAAAGGAGTACGATCAAAGCACAGAACATCTGGTAGATCGGCATCTGCACTGTCACGGCACCGAGGCCGGTCAGGACAACGCACCACACGAGAATCTTTCCCGCCGGCGTCAGATCATCTCGCCACTGCTTCCACAGCGAGTTGAACATCCATCCGACGAGGCTTCTCCGTTTACTCTTCAAAGTGCCGTCGCGGCGACGCCCGGAGATGAGTTGAAGAAGATATTGCACGGTGAATCTCAGGCCGGGACAGAGATACCGCTGACGATCTCGTCGACGACGTCCGATTTCGTCACGTGGCTGTAACGGGCTTTCGAAGTCAAAATGACGCGATGGGCGAGCACCGCGGCGGCAACCGACTGCACATCCGAAGGCGTGACGAAATCACGACCGTCGAGAAATGCCGCCGCCTGCACGGCGCGAAACAGCATCAGCGAGCCACGCGGACTTACGCCGAGTTGCAGCCGCGAATCGGACCGCGTTGCCTGCACGATTTCGACGATGTAGTGGGCAACCGACTCTTCCACGCCAACCTCTTTCACCTTCGACTGCATGTCGAGGAGCTCGTCAGTCGAAAGGACCGGTCGGATGTCGTCGATCGGATGCCGCTCCGATTGATCGAACAGAATTGAGACCTCGGTATCTTTGTCGGGATATCCCAACTGCAGATAGATGAGAAATCGGTCGAGTTGCGCTTCGGGCAACGGATAGGTTCCGTGAAAATCGACCGGATTCTGCGTGGCGAGCACGAAGAACGGACGCGGCAGCGATCGGCTTTGCCCCTCGATCGTTGCCTGAGCCTCGCTCATCGCCTCCAGCAATGCCGACTGCGTTCGCGGTGAAGCCCGATTGATCTCATCGGCGAGCAGGACGTTGCAGAAGATCGGCCCCGGGCGAAACTCGAAGGAGCCGTCCTTGGGATTGTAGATCGACGAGCCGAGAATATCGGTCGGCATCAAGTCTGGAGTGAACTGCACGCGGCGAAACGTTAAATCGACGGAAAGTGCGAGGGCCTTGGCCAGCGTCGTTTTCCCGACACCGGGCACGTCTTCCATCAACACAGAACCGTTCGCCAACAGGCCGACGCAGAGCAGATCGATGACCTCGGCTTTACCGCGGATGACCCGCGCAAGGCCCTCGCGGAGATCGGCGAGCTTTTTGACGCCCGGATGGACCTCGGCGGCCGTGCCTGCTTCGAATTCCCCCACGTTGCAGTCGCTCCCCGGTGCAGTGATTAGTACGTGATGTTCACGAGTCGTGCCGCGAACGATACCCCAAACCGCACCGCGATCCAAAGCCCACCGGTCACACCCCGTGAGTCCAGAATTAGCCCGCCCGCATCACGCGCACCGCCCTCACCGTATACGCGACCCCGCTATACGCCGTCACGGCGACGGTCGCCCAAAGGAGTACGTCACGCATCAAGACGAATTGCGGCCATTGCCTGAAAGTCGGCGACATCGACAGCAACACGACCGTCACTGCCACACACTGCAGCACCATTTTCGCCTTACCGAGGTTGTCGGCAGAGAAATCGAGCCCCTGCCGCTCGACGAAACTTCGCAGCCCAGTAACGAACATTTCGCGACCGATCACGATCACCGTCATCAATGCGTTGACGCCGGAGGTCGGACCGTCGCCGACGTTGCGTTCGATCAGAAAGATGAACGCGCCGCCCACAATGATCTTGTCGACAAACGGATCGAGAATCCGTCCCGTGACGGTGATCTGGTTCCATCTCCGGGCGAGATACCCATCAATGGCGTCGGTCGCCACCGCGACCACAAAGAGCACCGCAGAGGTGATCCACGCATCGGTCAGCGAAATCATCCCGAACAGCACAAACGCCGCGAACAATCGCGACACGGTGATCGCGTTGGGAATGTTCCATTCGCGTTTAGCCGCGACCGAAAGGGAGCGCGCCGCGTCATCGGCTTGCTCTCGCTCAGGGGGTTCGGTCACGGGTTCGACCATAATTGATCGCATCTGTCGTCGAAGGGGGTCATACCGATTTCCGCCGCGCTTCCTGGCGGTCGCGGCTAAACGTCTTGTGGCGAATCACGCATCGTTCGCGACGACTTCGCCGACCCAGTCGTAATCATCGCGGCCGGTGATCTCGACCGAGACGAACTCGCCTTCGCGCCCCTCGGCTCCGCGGACGTAGACGTTCGCGTCGATCTCCGGTGCATCGGCAAACGTCCGGCCGATCGAGAAACCGTCGCCGTTATTTCCATCGATCAGCACGTCGAGCTCATAGCCGACGAGCGATTCGGCGAACTCGAACGCGATCTGCTGTTGGACCTGCATCAGGCGATCGACGCGGGCCGCCTTCACGTCCTCCGGAAGATGGCCGTCGAGCTTCACCGCCGGAGTGCCCGGTTCGATCGAATAGGGAAACACGCCCATCCGTTCGAATCGCATGTCTTGCACGAAGTCGACCAGTTCCTCGAACTGCGCTTCGGTCTCGCCGGGGAATCCGGCGATGAAGGTCGTCCGCAGCACAAGGTTGTCGATCGACTCGCGGAGCTTCCGCACCAGCGCCTCGGTCCGCTCGCGATTGACGCGGCGTGACATCCGGCGGAGCACTTTCGAATTTACGTGCTGCAGCGGCATGTCGAGATACGGGATGACCTTCGGCGAAGTGGCGATCTTCTCGATGAGCCGATCGGTGAAATTGACCGGGTAGAGGTACATCAGCCGAATCCATTCGATGCCGTCGACCTGCTCCAGTTCTTCAATCAGTTCGACGAGCTTCATCTCGCCGTACAGGTCGATGCCGTAGTACGTCGTGTCCTGCGCGACGAGCATCAACTCCTTGACTCCGTCGGCGGCCAGTTCACGGGCCTCGGCGACGACCTCTTCGATCGGCTTGGTCGCGTGCTTGCCCCGCATCATCGGGATCGAGCAGAACGTGCAGGTGCGATTGCAGCCTTCGGAGATCTTCAGATAGGCATAGTGACTCGGGGTGATTCGCAGCCGAGCTCGATCGTCGAGCGCACGAATCGGTGCGGGGCGAAAAACTTCGCGCTGCTCATTGACGTTGCCAACCAGCCGATCGGCGACCTTGGCGATCTCGTCCCGCGCGAAGACACCGACGATGTGATCGATCTCGGGCATCTCTGCCCGCAGGTTCGCCCCGCCCAACCGTTCGGGCAGGCATCCGGCGACGATGACGCCTTTCGTTCGCCCGGCCTGCTTGAGGTCGATCATCTCCTGAATGACCGCCTTCGATTCCGCCCGGCTGCTGTCGATGAACCCGCAGGTATTGACGATCACAAAATCTGAGCCTTGCGGCTCCGAGACGAGGGTGTAACCGTCGAGCGCCAAATGCCCCAGCATCTTCTCACTGTCGACCAAATTCTTGGGACAGCCGAGGCTGATGAAGGCGTAATTGCCTCGGGAATCCTTTGAACCCGCCTCATCGGCTGAGGCTTCCTCACGAGGTCGATCGATTACGGGCAGTTCCAACATTTTTCAATTTATTCCTGCGACACCGGGCTGTCGATATGCTCAATTGACTCGATTAGCGACGTTCCAAGCATGACCATTTTTTCGACGAGACGCTCGTCCTGCTCGGAGTGGAGGAACACGTAGATCGATCGTTCGCTAACCCGGACATTTTCCGGATGCCTCACTTCGAATGTGCGGCCACTGACCATCCTGATGCGAAATGGATGGAATGGCTCCGCATCGACGTATTCAAAAAATTCTTCGTAAGACATTCGCCAGCCTCCGAAAACGTTCGCATCTCGACATTTGACCGCTAATCGGTCAGAATTTCAGAATCCGATCTAAGGAATCTCCCACCCCTTCGAACTTGGGGCGAGACGCTCATCGCCGAGAGACCGATGCCGACAGATCATACGTTTTCCTCCACCGAAACGACAGGGGCCCAAGCGTGACCGCTGACGACGGATTCGGCTTCGAGGAAGACTACTCGGACGATGTGACTCAGTTGTCGACCGTGACCGGCGTGTTCTGCCTGAATTGCAATAATATCGTCGTCCCGAATTCCGACATGGGCAATTGCCCGCATTGTCATCAGGTCATCGAGATCATCGTTTCTGCCTCTGACGCCGAAGCACTCAAAGACGTCGACGAAGTGCCGCCCGACGCTGACCGCACGATCGAGAGTCGCCACCCGAACCTGCTGGCAAAACAACTGTCGAGTTCGTCGTCCGAGGGCGATTTCGAGAAGCAACTGGGGCGATCGCTTCACATCTATGAATTTCAGTCGCTGCTCGGCAAAGGAGGCATGGGCCGGGTCTACCTCGCGCGGCATTCGCACCTGCATCGCCGGTGTGCGGTTAAGGTCCTTTCGCCATCGCGTGTCATGGAAGAGGTCGACTACGTCGCCCGCTTTCTAGACGAGGGCCGGACTTCGGCCGAACTACTGCACCCGAACATCGTGACCACCCACGCGATCGGTGAAGAACGCGGCTACCATTTTCTTGAAATGGAATACGTCGGCGGCGGTTCTCTCAAGCACCTGCTCAACGAGGAAGGGCGACTGACCCCGCAGAGGGCGACCACGATCGCCGCTCGCATTGCGCACGCCCTCGGTCATGCCCACCGCAATCGCATATTGCACCGCGACGTCAAGCCGGACAATATTCTGATTACGTTCACCGGTGTGCCCAAGCTGACCGACTTCGGCCTCGCCAAACGGGTTCGTGATGAGCGGCAGCGGCAAGACCCGTTTCTTGTCGGCACGCCGGCATTTATGGCCCCGGAACTTTTCAGTGGTGCCCCGAATTCACCCGCGACCGATGTCTACGCTCTGGGTGTCAGCTATTTTGTCTTGCTCACCGGGCGACCGCCGTTCACCGGCAAAACGCTGGGGGAGTTACGTTCGCGGGTCGTCTCCGGACCCGTTCCGAACATTCGCGAACTCGCTCCCGATGTGCCGCTCGAGATCGCCGAATGCGTTTATCGATTGATGGACCGGGCCGCTGATAATCGACCGCAGACGGGTCTTGACGCGTTTCATCTCATCTCGGCATCGGCCGGACAATCCCGCGATCTCGACAGCCTGCTCCGGGAAGCATTCGAAAATTCTTTCAGCGTCAAATGGAGTCGCGTCGATCTCGAGTATCGCATCGACGTGCGACTGCCGAACGGCCGCGGACAGTCGGTTTATCTCGAACCGAGTCCGGCAGAGGCAGGCGAACGCCTACTGACAATCTTCAGCCCCTGCTGCGATGCGGAACCGCAGTATTTTCACGAGGCGCTCAAACTCAATTCGGAAATACCCCACGGGGCACTGGCCATTCGGACGATCGAGGGCCGAGAAATGTTCTGCATGATCGACAATTACCCGCGTGCCACGATCGATGCCGAAGAATTGCGGCGAAGTGCGATGGAAGTCGCCCAGCGGGCCGACGCCGTCGAGAAGGTGCTGACCGGCGACGACATTTATTGATCGGCCGGCGGTTCGAATCGCCTTACACGGCGAACGCCCGATGCTTTCGCCCATCGATCACTCCGGTCTTACCGTATGTAACGGCAGAACTTGTTGCTCGCCGACGACATTAAGCGAGCAATCGTTGACCCCGAACGGCTCGGGCCGATACGTTATCAAAGGTCGCTTCCTAACGATCAGAGGATTCTGACCCTCACGACCCGAAGAAGCGACTCGATATTTTCACCTCGGGGTACCTATGGTTCGCAACCGTTTACGAGCAATCGCCGCAGTCGGTCTGACCGTCGTGGTCGGATCGCTGGCCGTTCCGACCGCGCAGGCGCAAGGGAACCAGCGTGGTTTCGCGGTCACGGCGGAACCGTCGGTCTCAGGCGAAGAGTTGACGACCCAAACCGACCTTTGGGTGCTCGAGGTCGACTTAAAGCCGGCCCGGCTGATTCGCGTCGGCATCACCGATCCGAAGTCGGGCGAGAAGACCGAAGAACTGATTTGGTATCTTGTTTATCGGGTGAAAAATCGAGCGCTGAAGACTCCGCCGGAAACGCCCGACCTTGATCCCGTCAACGTCTACGACGATCCGCCGGGTCCGTCGCTGATCATTCCTCGGTTTCTGCTCGTCACGCAGGATGGGGACGCCCCCGTTTCACACTTCGACGTGACTATTCCCGAAGCCCAAGCCGCGATCGAGCGGCGAGAGATGCGGGGCGATCTGAAGGACACGAAACTCAATAATTCCGTCTCGATCGTGCAACCGATTCCGAAACGGCTCGCCGAAGGCGAAAAGCCGGATCGTGACGACGTGATTTACGGGGTCGCCATGTGGCGCAACATCGATCCGGAAACCGACTTTTTCCGTGTCGCGCTCGAAGGGTTCTCGAACGGTTACCAAGAGATGAAGGGTCCCGGCGGGCAGCCGATGATCCTGCGACGGGTCTTGGTGCAAGACTTCTGGCGGCCCGGCGACCAATTTGAAGAAGAAGAGAAAGAATTTCAGTTCAAAGGCGGCCCGCGATGGCTCTACCTCCCCGACGAAGAATTGCGGCAGGAAGGCAAAGTCGATCTCGGGAGTGGGTCCTGAAGTTCAGCGCCGAACAGCCCGTGACTGATCGGACGTTCGGCTCCGTTCGGTCGCGATTGCTGAATTCGGTTGAAATTTCGCGAGAAGTCTGCGATTCTCCCCCGCTCGCCGCAGGGCATTCCTTTTGACGTTTTCAGCGATTTTCGGACGCGACGGCTATGGCACATAAAAAGGGACAGGGCTCGAGCCGGAACGGTCGGGATTCGAATGCCCAACGACGGGGCATCAAAAAGTTCGGCGGCCAATCGGTCATCGCCGGGAACATTATCGCCCGGCAGTGCGGCACGAAGTGGCATCCCGGCATGAACGTCGGCATGGGTCGCGACTACACGATTTTCGCCCTGTGCGACGGACACGTCTATTTCGACCGCAAAGGTCGGCGGATCAATGTTGAGCCGGTTGAGGTCGCTTAGGCCGACATTGCGGCTGCTCATCCGTTGCTCCCTCGTTTTCGCGTGAAATCGGTGATTCGCCGATTGAATTCCCCCGCAGCCAGTGGGTATTCTCCCTACTCACGGTGGCTCGCACGCAGTCCGCTCGCCCGCCCTCGATCCGCCGTCATGTTTCTCTCCGCTTTCCGTGCAATTGAGCGTGTGTAACGTCACTGTCGCGTCGTCGGCCAAATCGTTTTTGCGTTAGTTCGCGCTCGTCGCCTCAGTCAAATTACCCGCGGGATAGGTTCGAGCTATGCGACGTATCGGCGTCTTGACCGCGGGAGGCGATACGCCCGCGTTGAACGCGACCATTTACGGGGTCGTCGAACGGGCCAATCAACTCGGCGTCGAGGTTATCGGAATCATCAAAGGGTTCGGCGGAATGGTCGACCCGCGGATCCCGCACCTGCGGCTCAATCCGCTCCGAACGACGATTCCCGAATTGCGACCCGACATCGGCGGCACGATTCTCGGGGCCTCGCGGACCTATATCGACAAGAACGAAAAAGAGCTGCTCAAGGCGGTCGTGGCGCGGCTGCGTCGGCTCGGGATCGAAGGCATTATCTGCGTCGGCGGCGACGGCACGATCAACGGCCTGCAACCGATCTCCGACTTCATTCCCTGCGCGCTGGCCCCCAAGACGATCGACAACGATTTGGGCCTAAATTACATCGAAGAGCCGAACGACTGGGAACTCATCGAGACACCCGGCCACAAATCGAAGTATTCCCGCATTTACAGCCGGACCGAGCTCGAATTGGCCGACATCGTCAACTACGCCACGCCCGGTTACGCGACCGCCGTGTTTGTGGTTGCGCAGGCGATCGAACGGACCCGGACGACAGCCGAAAGTCACCGGCGAATCGCCATCGTCGAGGTGATGGGACGCGATTCAGGATACATCGCGCTCGGCTCAGCCTACGGCCAGCCCGACATCATCCTCGTTCCGGAAATCCCGATCGACATTGAGCGGCTCGAACGGCGCGTCCGTGAAATCTACGAGCTGCAAAAGCACGTGGTCATCGTGGTCGGTGAAGGCGTCCGGGACGAAGAAGGACATCAGCTCGGCGCGAAGTCGGCCAGCGTCGATCCGGCCGGCAACATTCAATTCACCGGAGCGAGCGAAGCGCTACAACAAATTCTGATTGAACGACTGGGCGACGGATACTTCCAGCACCGGCGACGACACGACAACGCCAAGCAGGCGATTTTCACGCGTAAAGTCGGTCACACGCAGCGGGGCGGACGCCCGATTATGTTCGACCGTTTTTACGCCACGCAGCTCGGCGGCAAAGCGACCGAATTACTGGTCCACGGTCGCAACAATCATATCGCGACGCTGCAGTACTCACCCGAGCACGGTTTCAAGCTCGACTCGATCGCGGCCAACAAACTGCGGGACCGCTGGGGCCAGATTCACGCCCGGACGCTCCATCCGTATCTGTACGACGAGAAGAAATTTCAGCCATCGAAATTCGGGCGGGCTTATCTCAAGCCGATCTTCACTCAGGCTCTCGGTCGCGACGACGTTGAACACCTGCTCAACGACGCGTTCAATCCGGGAAAGCTCTCGATGGTTTACCCCAGCGTAAACGTCGACATCCACAAACGGCTCGAGCACCTCGAAGCCGACGGCATCGATCCCGACCCCATCTGAGCTTCGCGGTTCGATACGCCAACGCCATCAATTCGACGGAGTCGCCGATCGGCCGAGTCGCGCACCGATTCCGCTAGAAGCGATTTCAATACCAGCCAGAGCCGATGGTCGATCAACCGGCAATTTTCCCGACGGCTTGCGCCTCGGGCTTGTATGTTGAGCGATTTGAAACCGCTATTAATGTTGAGCGCGGTTGGTTTCGACCTTTCCCGCCGTCCGCTCGATTCCCGGTTGAGTCGGCAAGCCAATCATTTCCTCTGATGTCGTATATCCGACAGGCACGACCTGCCGATTGGTTTGAACATCGCCGCGCGTTCGTCGCTGCAGCGAACCGGCGGCGATCATGTCTTTAAGAGCCTGCTTGAGTTCGGCTTGCTGATGCGCCGCGGGCCCGGCAACGGCGACGAGTTCGTCGATGCGGAAGTCTTCACCCTCGCGAATCAGCTTGACCGCGCCGCCGCTCGATGAGTCGCCGAATTTAACTTTGACGGCTTCGCTTCCGATCTCGAGGGAGGCCAAGGGTTGTTTCAGCAGGGCCGCCACCGTTTTCGCTTCGCGTGGCGTCGCTCGCATCTGCGACCAGACCAGGCGATTAAATTCCGACGAGCATGTCTGCCGCACCATGTTGAGATCGTCCTGCTCAACACCTCGGCAAAACACGATGACGGGCAACGTGTGTTCCAATGTTTGTTTGAGTGAACGGGGTCGGTTCTCGACGGCCAGTTGCACATCGTTGACGCGAACCGCGCCCCCCTGATCGATCAGGTGATAGGTCGCCGCCACGCCCCCGTGCATCACGAGGTACTCGGTGACCGGACCACGATAGATGACGCGGTCGACGATTGGCGCTGAGTTTCGGACTTCATCCAACGGAAGTCGGTCGAGATCACCCGGCTTGACGTATTTCCACACGCGCTCCCGGAAGTCGTACGTCGAGGTTTGCGACAGGAGCGACAAATCGCCATCCGCGAGTGCCCCGGCAAACAGCAGCATGACGGCGTCGCCGGTGAGTGCCGAGGAAAGTCGCCGCTCTTCTTGATCGTTGGGTGAGAACAGCGTGACTTCGGAGACGCGAAACTTTCGACCGGTTGAGGAGTCATCGGCGCCGACTAAATCCAAGGCGATGACGACGCGACCGCCATCGGTCTGCGCGACCAATTCCGCACTCTCGTCAAGAAGATCGAGTGCAATTCGACCACGAGCCGCAGCCGCTTCGTCGAGACTGACCTTCGAAAGGTCCGCCGACTTCAGGCAGTGATTGAAAAATCGATCCGTCGCCGTCGACTGCAAACCATCGAGGTCCGCCGCGGTATAGGCGTCGAAAAATGAGTTACCGACATCGAGTGCTAAGGCAGCCTGATTCAGCGAATTCAGATGCAGTTTTTTGTCACGATCTTCGAACGCGATTTCGTCGACCAACCAAGTCGCGTTCCCGTCGCGTTTGAGCGACAGCAGGACCCGGCCTCCGGGGCGAGTCATTGTGACGACCGCGACCCCATCATCAATGGACGCTTCGGGCGAGAGATTTCGCTTCGAGAAGCCGTGGAACATGCGGTGCGCGAGCGCTTCGCGTTGGGCTTCCGGCAGTGCAGCAAAGTTCGACGCCAACGGTTCGGCGAGGGCAGACGTATCGCGCCCGCCGTCTTTATCGGCCCACTCTTCAACGAAATTTGAGACCGCCAGCAGCAGGGTCATCTGTTCGGTCACGCTGCGGGTGCTGGTCACGCCCTCGTTCACCCGCCGCATGAAGACATCGTCGACAACCCATCGACCGCCATGCCCGGACCGTGCGATTCGATACCGCATGGTCCGCGGAGGATTGCCGACCTCGACCGTTACGATTTTCTCCGGGATGTCTGGATCGGTCCAGTCGTCGTCCTGTAGATCGACGATCTCTTTGACCTCGAACTCGCCGGTCGGCAAGGAGAGTGACTTCAAATGGGTCAGAGCGTCCGGTTCGGGCAGAGCGACCGATTGAAAGCGTGGCGAGGATCGCTCGGTGAGCGCCTCGTAATCGCCTTCGGACAGCGCCTCGGCGAAGAGCCGAACGGTCCGTTTCTCGGAGAGACTCTGGCAGCCGACCGCGATCAGCGCGCAAAGGCCGATGAGCGCCGCGGTGAAGGGGCGTTGCATGCGCAATCATCCTGTCGATCCGGACGGATCGATTTGCTGGAAGTGCCGAAATGGCGATGGATTGGAAGTGAAGTGGAGAGAACGCCCGATATGGCACAATTGATACCGGCGGTCAATATCGAATCGGCCATAAACCTGGGCTCACGGCTCCAACAAAAACGGTTCGCCCCATGGGTTCGCCGCAGTCTGCCGGTTGACCGTTCGGATGGTGCCCCGGAGAATTTCATCAGGTGACGGTCGGCCGATCAAACCGTCGCCGCCTCAAGCGAGAACTGGTCGGGCTGTCGATTCGATCGCACCGCACGCAGGAGCACCGACAATGGCAGGGAAGACGGCGACCAACCCGAAAAAACGTGCTGAGCCGAGCACTTCAAGTAAGGTCTCGAAGCAGAAAAACACGAACGGAAAGGCATCGAAATCTGCGTCAGCCGGAGCGAAGAAGGCAAAGCCCTCCGGCGATGAACAGCACACGATCGGCGGCTACCTGATCGACCGGCTCCAAGCGTACGGGGTGGACGACGTCTTCGGCATTCCGGGCGACTTCGTGCTCAATTTCTACGGAATGCTGGAAGAAAGCCCGATCCGAGTCGTCGGCACCACGCGGGAAGACAACGCCGGCTACGCGGCCGATGCCTACGCTCGGGTCCACGGCCTCGGAGCCGTATGCGTGACCTACTGCGTGGGCGGGCTGAGTTTGTGCAACTCGATCGCCGGTGCGTTCGCCGAGAAGTCGCCGGTCGTCGTGATCAGCGGCGCCCCGGGAGTCGATGAGCGAACATCGGACCCACTCCTGCACCACCGCGTCCGCGACTTCGACACTCAGCGTCAGGTCTTCGAGAAGATCACGGTTGCCAACGCTTCACTCGACGATCCGTTGACGGCGTTTCGTGAAATCGACCGGTGCCTCGAAGCGGCCGTGCGCTACAAACGGCCCGTCTTTTTGGAGTTACCCAGAGACCGCGTTGAGACCAAAGCTCTGTACCCTCACGTTCCGTTGAGCCGGACGCATCCCAGTGATGCCGCGGCGTTATCCGAAGCTCTCGACGAAGCCGCTGAGATGATCGCGGGAGCCTCCCAACCAGTCATTCTCGCCGGCGTCGAGACGCATCGCTTCGGCTTGCGCGAACCCGTTCTGGAGTTTGCCGAACGCAATTCGATTCCGGTCTGCTCGACGCTGCTGGGCAAATCGGTGGTCAGCGAAAAACATCCGCTGTACCTCGGCGTCTACGAGGGAGCGATGGGTCGCGCGTCGGTTCGAGAGTACGTCGAAGGCAGCGATTGCGTGATTCTGCTCGGCTGCTTCATGACTGACATCAACCTCGGAATCTACACCGCGCGGCTCGACCCAGGACGCTGCGTCTATGCGACCAGCGAGAAGCTGCGCATTTCTCACCATCACTTTCACGACGTCGAACTGTCCGACTTCGTGAGCGGTCTCGCCGAGGCCGACTTGAAGATGAAGAAGAGAAAGTTGCCGAAGAACGAGGGGTCACCGCTCGATTCATACGAAATTTCGCCCGACGCGAACGTGACGGTCCGCCAACTCTTCGGGCGGATCAATGCGATGTTGGACGAGAAGATGGTCGTGGTCGCGGATGTCGGCGACTCCCTGTTCGGGTCGGTCGACCTCTCGATCCATCAGCACACAGAGTTTCTGAGCCCGGCCTATTACACATCAATGGGGTTTGCAGTGCCAGCTTCAGTCGGCGTGCAGGTTGCCGATCGGTCGCTCCGTCCGCTCGTTCTGGTCGGCGACGGCGCATTTCAGATGACGGGGCAGGAACTGTCGACGTCCCTCAAACTCGGGTTCAACCCCATCGTGGTCGTGCTGAATAACCACGGCTACACGACGGAGCGCTTCCTGCAGGAGGGGCCGTTCAACGATATCCCCGATTGGGCCTATCACCGCATGCCCGATTTGCTCGGCGGCGGATGGGGATTCGAAATCCGCACCGAGGGCGAACTCGATCAGGCCCTCAAGGCCGCCATGGCGAACGAGGACGCGTTCAGCATTCTGAACGTCCACCTCAAACCGGACGACGTCAGCCCCGCTTTGACGCGCTTGGCCGAGCGGATGTCGAAACAGGTCTAATCACGAGGCACAGCCGCTCATCCGCGTTCGCAGCAGATTGCGGCGTGCATGTCGCGGATTCCGACGGCGGTGCCTGCGGATTCGCAGGCAGCATGCCGTTGCCAGTCATGACAGATCGCGGGCACCGACTTTAGAAGCCTTCCAGCCCCGGATCGATTCCCGCTTCTTCAGCCGCCTGACGCAGTTTGTACTCTTCGAGAGCACGAACCTGGTTGGGCAGCAGGAATTCCGGCCCGGCCGGATAGAACTGCACGTCGTCACGAAGATACCACGGCGACGGCAGCGTTTGTCCCGCAACGCTCGACTGACAGCCGGTCATCGCAAACGGGGCTGCCGACAGCACGAGTGCCGCCGCTACGCTTCGGATTTTCCACGGTGTGAGTTTCATCCGTGCGATGTCCTTGAGTCCCGAGTGAGATCGCCAGTTGTACCGAATCGAACGCCAAGAGGCGGTTCTACCGGTAGTATCGACTGCAGGACGCCCGCACTTTCAATCGAATCGTCAAGACCGGAAAAATCGGCCAACCAAGCCCCAAAAGCGTGGCCTTTCGATCACTTCGATCGCAGGATTCTCTGCAATTCTTCCAACGTCGTCACACCGTCGGCCACAAGGCGAAGCCCTTCGCGCTGGTAAGTCGGCATCTCCTCGGACTTCATCAACTGCCGGATCTTCGCCCCGTCCGGCCTCCCGCGAACCACTTCTTTGACCGCATCCGACATGATCAGGAACTCGTAGATGCCGACCCGGCCGAAGTAACCGGTGCCGCCGCATTTCTCGCACGGCTCGTAGAGTTCGGCATCTGGATCGTCCTCGGCGGGAGGCTTTGCGGCGCGATAGAGGAGCTTCGTCTCGGGCGGAAGTCCCACCTTCGCAAGAATTTTGGGGTTGGGACGGAAAGCCTGGCGACACTTCTCGCACAACTTGCGGACCAGCTTCGGAGAAATAATTCCGGCGACGTTCTTCGCGACCGCTTCGGAATCGCCCGAAATCTTTAGAAGTTTGGCCAACCCGCCGACGGCATCGGCCGCGGCGAACTGCGAAACAATCGACGTCACGTCCGCGTACTGAAAAGCGATATTGAGCTTCTCCTCGCCGTCCAATTCGCCAATGTAGAGCACGTCAGGCTCGCGCCGCAGGCACCGTTCGATTTGAGCTTCCAGCGTTTCCTCTTCGTTCTTCTCGAACGGCGTCATCATGGGGACCTCTTCACCGAGGCTCTCCAGGACGAAAATCGAGTAGATATAAACGTCGATCGATTTCAGCACGCCGATGGTCGAAGCGCTGACCCCCGACATCGGCGGCCCGCTTACGAACAGACAGCCGTTATTGCTGCCCGATACTTCGCGAATTTTCTCACGGAGTGCTTCGTGGAGGCCGAGTTCCGACGGCTTCTCCGGCTTGTGCTTGAGGTTCTTGCACCGAATCGTCAGTCGCTCGCCGCCCTTCGACGGTTCGAAGTCGATGTGCAGTTCGTAGGGAATTTCGTCGAGTTCCGCTTTGACGCCGCCACGCTGTTTGCGATCGCGCGTCTGAGGATTCAGGCCGGTCAGTAACTTGAGCATCTGACTAACGGCCGCCGCTTGACGCATCTGCATTCGACCGCCGGGATAGGCGACGCCGTCAATAAACAGACGAATCATCGCGGCATTGCCGCGCGGTTCGATGAGAATCATCTCCGCGCGGCGCAATAGCGCATCGGTGATTAAGTCTTTGGCCGGCATCAAGGCGGCTTGTGTCAATCGCGCATGGCGTGACAGGTCCGGCGTGCGGCCGTTGAGCGCTCCCTGAAAGAGGACGTAGTCAACATCCTCATCCTCTTCGAAGCCTTCGTCCTCGAATTCGTCGTCAAAATCATCATCGGACGGATTACGTCGACCAGCCACGGCATCTCCCCGTACTACAAATCAGCACAACAGGTCACGGCAACAATTCACTCGAACGAAGTCTCAGTCGACAGGCCACTCGGACCTCGCGCCCGCAAGGCGGGTCATCGACGGGCGAGTTCCTTCACGGCGACGTAACTCAGCCCATCACCCCGAACGAACCCAGTGTTCTTTTTAATGTCGCAATCTCTACCTCGGTCAGCGGCACAAGCGGAAGCCGAACGTCGCCCACTTCATGCCCCAACAGCCGCATCGCAGTCTTGACCGGAATCGGATTCGTCGACAGCGACAACATATCGCGGCATAGAGGGAAGAGCTTGCAGTGCATCTGCTTCGCCTGCGCCGCATTCCCTTCGGCAAAGGAAGAGACGAGGGCCTTCACTTCGCGCGGAACAATGTTCGCCGCCACGGAGACGACACCACTGCCTCCGATCGACATCAGCGGCAGCGTCATGCTGTCATCGCCCGAGAGCAGCGTCAAATCACAGTCGGCCAGAATCGCGGACGCTTGATCGATCGAGCCGGTCGATTCCTTAATCGCGACGACCTGCTCCAATTCGGCGAGCCGACAGATCGTCTCCGGCTCCATATTTTTCGACGTTCGACCGGGGATGTTGTAGAGGACAATCGGAAAATCGACCGTATCCGCCACCGTCCGAAAGTGCTGATAGAAGCCTTCCTGCGTCGGCTTGTTGTAGTACGGCGCGACCATCAGCGCCGCATCGGCCCCGTCGGCCTTGGCTCGCTCGGTCAGCCGGACGGCCTCAGCGGTGCTGTTCGACCCGGTGCCGGCGATAACTTTTACTCGCCCGGCTGCCTGCTCGCACACGATCGCGATCACCCGTTCGTGCTCGTCGTGTGAGAGGGTCGGGCTTTCGCCGGTCGTCCCGCAGGGGCTGATGCAGTCGGTCCCCACTTCGACGTGCCAGTCGACCAGTTTCCGCAGCATGGCCTCATCGACCGCACCGTCTTTGAAGGGCGTCACGAGCGCAACGGTGACCCCGGCAAATTGACTTCCCTTATTTCCCATGAAATTCTCCGAGATCCCGTCGTCGTGATTTCCAACTTATGACTTCGTAACCGGCCACTCGACCGCCGACAATTCCGCCAGGGCGAGTTCCAGCGCCTGCGTCCCCGATCGGGCGTGCCCTTGGGCCGCGACCGCGCGATACAGTTGCTCCGCTAAAGACAAGCCGGGAAGTGCGAGGTTCATCCGCCGGGCTTCGGCCAACGCGATGCCCATATCTTTCAAGAAATGTTCCACATAGAAACCGGGCGCGAAATCGCCCGCGATGATCCGCGGTGCGAGATTCGAAAGCGACCAACTTCCCGCCGCCCCACCAGAAACCGACTTCAGGACGGTTTCCAAATCAAGTCCGGCTTTTCGGGCATACAGGAGTGCCTCGCAAACGCCGATCATGTTCGTCGCGATCAGCGTCTGATTCACCATCTTCGTGTGCTGACCGGCACCCGGCCCGCCCTGACGAACGATCGTCTTGCCGAAGCATTCCAACAGCGGCATCACCTTTTCGACCGCTTGCGCTTCTCCGCCCACCATGATCGACAGCATGCCGTTCTTCGCCCCGACGTCGCCGCCGGAGACCGGGGCATCAATGCTGGCGATCTGCTTCTTTGCGGCCGCCTCGTGAATCTCCGTGGCGAGGCTCGGATCACTGGTCGTCATGTCGACAACAGTGGCTCCCGACTTCGCCGCTTCAAGAATTCCACTCTCGCTCAGATAAACGCCGCGCACGTCCTCGGGATATCCCACAATCGTGAAGATCACGTCCGCATCGGCCGCGACATCCGCCGGCGTATCGGCATAAGTGGCCCCGCGCTCAACCAGCGAATCGGCCTTTGATTTCGTGCGATTAAAAACCGTCAGCGAGTAGCCGGCGTCAATCAGGTGACCGGCCATGGACGATCCCATCACACCCGTTCCCACCCAGCCGACCTTGGTATGGCCGGGGGAGAACGACGTATTCGATTCGCGATCGGTTTCCATGTGCTTGAGAAAGTTTGACGGATTGCGACGGCTGGAAATGACGCGCCGGTCGGGCATGATACATCGGGCGAGCCGCAAGTATATCGGCCGACCAACGCCAAGTCACACGGTCATGGCGGCGGTCCCGCCGCGGGGGGTGCCTGCGGCAGCGGATGGCTTGGAGATAACAGCGCGCGTCGAGGAAGAGGCAATGCCAAATGGCGATTCAGAGGGACTGGCTGCGGCGGAGTCGCCCCCCGGAACGGTCTACCTCAATGGCTCCTGGGTGGAGCCGACTGACGCGGTTTTGCCGATCGATGACTTCGCGATCACTTCCGGCGTGACGATCACGGAAATTATTCGCACATTTCGGCATAAGCCGTTTCGGCTTGATGCTCACCTCGACCGGTTCGAGCAATCGGCAAAGTTGGCTCACGTGCCGTTGCGGGTCGAACGTGATCAGCTCGCGGAATTGATTGCTGAAGCGATCAGCCGACGCGGTGCGAGTCTGACGGTCGAGCACGACCTGACCGTTTCGGTCTTTGCTTCTCCGGGGAGGAATCGTCACTACGACCCGGGGACGATCACCACCGGATCTGCGAAACAAGAGCCGACGCTCTGCGTCTATGCGTTTCCGATCCGCGCGAGTCGTGATGCGGTACTGTTCGAATTGGGTCAGCATCTCATCGTGCCGTCGATCGAGGCCGTCCCGCCGGGAACGCTTTCTCCCAAGATCAAAACGCGTAATCGGCTGCACTGGTATCTCGCGGAGCACGAGGCCGCCCGATCGGAGCCGGGAGCCCGTTCGCTCTTGGTCCGCGGCGATGGCGTCGTGACGGAAACGGCGGCCGGGTGTCTGTTCGCTGTGATTGACGGAGCGCTGTGCGAACCGCCGCGAGATTCGAGACTCGACGGGATCAGTGCCGGAGTCGTACGCGAATTGGCCGTTGAGCTCGGACTGACCTGTCGAGAAGTCCCGCTGCAAATCAACGACTTGTTGTCCGCCGATGAAATCTTCACCGCATCAACCGTCTACTGCCTACTTCCCGTGACGCGGCTGAACGGGTCAAAGATCGGAGACGAAACAGCCGGACCGATCTATCACACGCTGCTCGGAGCATGGAACAAAGAAGTGGGTGTCGATATCGCCAATCAATTTCGTGTGATTGCAGAACTCGGCTCTTAGAATCCGACTCCCTCATTGATCGACAGACCGGCGTGGCAACTAAAAAGAACACGGCCGACGATTGCCGGCCGTGCTCGATAGTTGTCGGTGCTCCGGCGACTCGAAACCAGATTACGAGTGCCTTCGAAAGTCATTCAGGACGGACGCCAAAGCTCACGAACTTGGCCCCTTTATCGTCGGTGATGACATAGCTGCCAGACGGGGCGAGATACTTCTGGATGACTTCGAACGGCGGAAGTTTCGTGAAATCGACCTCTTTGACATCGACGCCGGGAACCTTATCGGTCCGGAACATCTCCCAGAACGGTTTCAACTGCGAATCGGCGTTCTGATAGCCGACCATCGAGACCTCGACAGGGAAGTGCGATGCCACCCGCTGGTACGTGCCATCACCGGCGAGGCGGTCGGCGCGATCAACGCCGCGAAGCATCGATTCGACCCGCTTAACGTCGGTCGACATTACGATCGCATCGTTGGCGATGGTCACGGCAAAACTCTCCGGCCCGCCCGATGCCGCGGCCTGGTTCGGCATTTCGTAAATCGTCTGCCCTTCGAATTCGCGGATTTTGCCCGGGAACGTATTACCGTCAGCCATTTTGCTCATCAGCGACTTCATCTTGTCGGCATCGACGACGTCGATCGCCACGATCATGTCCTGCTGAACGTTCTGCAGCGAGGTCTCGCCCAACTCGTCTTCGCCCAACTCAACAGGAAAATTCACGACGTGGATTCGGCCATCGATCTGGTCGACGATGTCATCCTTAATGTGGATCGACGGGCCGGTCGGCGAATCGGCCAACGTGTCGACCAATTTTTCGAGCGCGTTTTGCCCTTGGAACATGTTGTAGAGATTACGAACGGTGTCGTAGGCCTTCTCCGCGTCCCAATTCATGCCGGCGTAGCCCGTGGCCTCGTTGGGCGCCCAA
Source organism: Stratiformator vulcanicus (assembly GCF_007744515.1). Lineage (NCBI taxonomy): Bacteria > Pseudomonadati > Planctomycetota > Planctomycetia > Planctomycetales > Planctomycetaceae > Stratiformator > Stratiformator vulcanicus. Next base: position 2,055,733 of record NZ_CP036268.1, on the reverse strand, counting down.
TCGGGAACCGAGAGGTCGGTCTCCGGGAAGGAGAACAGGCCGAGCACGCCGGTCACAGGCGGATCGATGTAGAGCAGTGATTGGCTAACCGATTCGAATTCTTCGGTCGCCAGATCGACGCTGCCGCCCCAACCCCGCATGTTGCGAAGTCCGAGTACGGGCAAGAAGCCGAGGGCCATCTGAGCCTGCGGCAGTTTATCGGCATTCGCTTGAATGCCGATTTCGATCCCGCCGACCGGATCGACAAACCACTTCATTGCGGGGGCACGATCGCCGATCGATGTCTGCTGCAGGACGTAGTCATAGACCTCGTTGCCGGCGAACGTCTCCGGGTGATCTCCGTCCCAACGCACCAGGACCGATTCCAAAGCCGCCGGCGTGTTCCCGATGACAAGGGTCGAATCCTTACGGAACATCGAGAATCCCGAAGGCGCCTTCACCGGAGCATCCGCTTCGGCGTCTTCGTCCTGCGGATATTCGTAGGTCACGATCTCGGTACCTTCGAAGCTCTCCGAGGACCATGTGACACCCTTTTCTTCGACCGCCTCTTCGTATTGTTCGAAGAACTTGTCGACGGCGTCGCCGCTATCGCCGTAATCGATCATGGCGATAATTCCGACTTCGAATCCCTCGAGTCGAGTCACCGCGACCGCAAATTCGCCCGAAGGAATCGCCAGCAATTCGCTGACCGACATCCCGAGCTTCTCCTGCAGATTCGACGCGGCTTCGTTGTACTTATCTTCAAGCTGTGCGGCGAAGTCTTTGATGCCTTGTTCTTCGAACAGTCCGGAGAATTTCGTCTCCTGGAATCGCTCCTTCAGCGCATCGACACTGGGGATCGAGAAATAGGCGTAGACCTGCTGGGTCAGCAGTCGTTCGCTGGGCGTCTCCCCAGCGGCGGCAACTAGCGGAGTCGCCATCAGTGCGACACAGAAAACAATTTTCAGCGGATTCATAAACCTGCGGTCCTTCGTCTGTCAGGAACTTCGTGTCAGTCGTTTCATCAAGGGCACAATGGACCGATCGTCCATGCCGCCATGCAGCCGTGTGACTTCTCAATTAGCACAAATCACGCATGACGATTCGATGGTTCATCGCGAGTATCTATTTTGACGGGTGATCGAAACCAAACCCCTCTGCACGCTTGAAAAATTGCGAGCTGCGCTCGATCTATCCATTGATACCTCCCTCGGCCTGATTCCGTTTCAATTCGTCGCGATCAATCTTTGTCAGGCCGGGGCGTGGCCGCACGATCCTGCCGTCGAGGCGGTTCAAGATAGCGATAGCCGGTATTGGGATTCGTCTTGTCGTAGGCGAACGCCTGATATTCATCGAGAAAGGCTTTGACGTAATTGACCGGGATCGCGAAGCCGAGTCCCTCGCCGAACAGCAATTTCATGTTCGTCACACCGATGACCTCGCCGCGGGTATTGAACAGCGGGCCGCCAGAGTTCCCCGGGTTGATTTGGGCCGTCGTCTGAATGTAGACGAGACCTTCAAAATTTCGATTTCGGCTTCCGACGATCCCCTGCGAAACCGATCGTTCCAACCCGAGCGGGTTGCCGATCGCAAAGACCGCGTCGCCTTCGCGATAATCCGCATCCTTCGAAAGAAAAACGGGTTGGAAATCGAGATCGTCCTGCTTGGGAATCTGTAAAATCGCCAGATCGAAGAATGGGTTCAGGGCTACGATCTTCACCTCGCGAACCCGACGGCGTCGAAATGTTCCGTCGTCTCGCTTCTCGTAGAGGATGACGGCGATCTGCGTTTCGCCCTCAATCACGTGACAGTTCGTCACGCAATATCCGTCGTCGTTGATGATAAATCCGGACCCCAGGCCCCCGGGGGTCTGCACCAGTACGACACCGGAGCCGTATTCCTCCGCCAGCGTTTTGACCTCGCGGCGCTTCAGTCGCGCGGTGGAATAGATACCGCTGTCGCCGACTTCTTCAGACTCTTTGCGACTGTCCGATCGACGTGCGACTTCCGTGAGTGGGACGCGAACGACATCGACGCCTACGTCGACATAAAGATTCGCCCCGTCATTTTTCAGCACGTCCCCCTCGATCGACTGACCGCTTTTCAGCTCGATCACATCCGCCCCGGCGATAGCGGAAAGCATAATGCTCGCCGCAATCAATCGCAGGCCGCCCGACAAGAGTCGATCTTTCATACTCACAATCGCCCGTCGTGTATCATGACTTACGCGTGAAGGCTTCATTCCGGTCGACGCCCATTCTTACGGCGCCGGTTCAATTCGACCACCGTTCGCCTATTCCAGTCACGTGTCGCGCCCTGATCAAACACGCTCAACCACCGAAGCGGTACTGCTGGTGACACTCGGTGCAGGTCGCTTCGATCGCAATGACGGCTGATTTGAAAGCCGCGTGCTGCTCGATCGCCGCGGCTGACGCGGCCTCGTCGGACGCGTCAATCAGTTTCGCAGCCGTGCTTCGATAGGGAGCCACTTCAACGTCGGCGTAATCTCCCCCGGTGGTGTACTTCATCAATAGGCCCAGGACTGCCGCTTCGTGGGCCAGTTCCTCCGAGTTCGCCGCGAACCCGGACGAGTCGCCGGAAGCCTGCCGCAATCGGGAGAACGCCGCGTCCATCCGCTGCATCAATTGACCTCGCGCCGCGATCTCTGACCGCGGCAGATCGGCGTCGGGCTCCGGCAATCCGGGCGGGCGATTGTTGTTGAGAATCGAAGAGAATTGCTCGAACGCGAGCTGAGTCGGAGCGAACTTCGAACGCCCCGAACCGGTTGCTTCGGCTGCGACGGCGGTCCCGCGATCGCGGGCCAGTAACGCGTCGGCCTTCCACGAGACCGACTCCGGATGAGCCGCAACGATGTCACACATTGCCGCGAGAACTTCACCGCCGAGCTGCACCTGCTCATACCCGCGATTGTAACTGCCCACTGAAATGAGAACCGCGGCGAGATCATTACTCAGCGACGATATTTCCTCGGTCAGGACCGTCATAGATACCGCGTCACCCCAGTTCGATGAGGAGAGGGCCGAGCCGCCAGCGGTCGAAGAGGTCGGTGGAGTCGACGGAACGTTGGCGGGTGGATTGCCGACGACAGCCGGGCTTCCCGACATCCCCGAATTTCCACCGCCCGTCTGCGAACCCGGAGGTTGGGAAGCGACCCCCGAAATGACTCCGGTCGACGAAGTACTGGCCCGCACGTCTCCGTAGGCGTCCAGCGGGATAGCGCCGGGGAACGTGAGTCGCCCGTTCGGCAACACCCTGAGCGGACCGTCTCCGCCGTTTTGCGTAGCCGCCTGAGTCCCGAAAGAAGAGGGGCTGGCGGTGCCTGTTCCGTTTGCAGCCGGAGTGTTACTTGCCGCGCCATCACCGGCGACCGGCGTTCCGGACCCGTCCGGTCCGTCTCCCGATCCGCCACAGCCGACAAGCACGACGGACATCACGATCGCCGCTGCTGCTCGTGCGATCCGCAATGAAGTGAGTCGGAGTCCGAATCGCTCGCCACTCAACGTTGCCCCCTGACTATCAAAGCGACGGTCGTTTACTTCGAACCGTTTCGCCGGGCTTCGCGGATGAACTTTCATGGTCGTTACTCGCGGCGGCGGAGCCGGGATCGAAATCGCCGCTGATGTTGCCTCGTTCCACCGGAGAAGTCGAATCTGGGAGTGGAGTCAGTCGTGGCGACGATCGAAGAATATCGTGGAGTGAGATTATCAGATCGCCGACTTCCAGCCGCAACCGGGCGTTGCGTTTTGGCATCATCCGGATGTGCTCGAACCCAAGAAAGCGGCGAAAGGAAAATTTTTGCCGAATCGACAGATCGCCATTTGCCTGACGGTGTGAACGGCCCCTATGTTAATATAGAGAAACTGCTGTTTTCCGCGGCCGATCGACAGTACCGACCCGACAGCACGTCAGAATTGAACCAGTACGGTTTTGAACCAATACGGTACCCCAATGAAATTTCTCCCGCTCATCGTAGCCGCTTTCTGCTTGAGCAATGGTTCGGCCAGTGCCGACCTGTTCGGCTCGCTGTTCCACCGCGGGCCTGAGATCGACACGACCGGCCTCGGCCAGATCGTCGCTGTCTCTCAGCCGCAACCGGTCGGCCCCACGTACGCCGTTCCTCCCGCACCGGGCGGCGGGGCCTACATTCCGCACTACGCACCGCAACCGATTCAGCCGATCGGGTTGTATGGCAAAGTGAAGTATAAGGACTTCGACAATATCCACCCGTGTGGGGTTAAGCAGATCGTTGCCGTGCTCGACCCGTGTCAGCCGCCGCCCGATCCCTGTGCGGATTGCCCACAGCAGCCGGCCATCGTTTTTGTGGAAGTCTGCATCCCGCCGGGACCGTGCCCCGATTTGAAGGTCACTAAGAACGGCCGCAAAATCGAGCTCGACTACGGCGAATACGAGGTCGAAATCCGAACGAAGCGCGACTACGTCGAAGTCGATTACGACGATTAAAGTCGGACAAGCCCGCAGTGCGAGCACGGGACCTCATTAAAACGGCGTCCCCCGCTGCTCCGCTTCTCAATTCGATCTATCGCGATGACGGGCTTTTCTGGTATGCGCTGCCTATGAGCAGCACATACCACGGATGCCGAATCACAGTGATGGGACTGGGCCGCTTCGGCGGCGGAACCGCAGCCGCGCGCTATCTCGCCGACCACGGCGCACGCGTGACGGTCACCGACCTTCGGACCGAGGCGGAGTTGGCCGATGAACTGGCCGCGCTCGATGACGTCCCGCTCGAAGGCATCCACGTCGGCGGTCACCGTGAGAACGACTTCGTCAATACTGACATGGTCGTGGTCAGCCCGGCGGTCGCGCCGTCCAGTCCTTTCCTGAAGATGGCGTCGTTCGCGAACGTCCGGCTCTCCTCGGAAATCGAACTGTTCTGGAACGCGAAGCGTTCGCCGATCATTGGTGTGACGGGCACCGTCGGGAAATCCTCGACGGCCACGCTGATCGCGGACATGCTGCGGGCGGGAGGTCTTGGCGGCCACCTCGGTGGCAACATCGGCCACAGCCTGCTCGGCGAAGTCGACGACATCAAGCCGGAAGACTGGGTGGTCCTCGAGCTGAGCAGCTTTCAGTTGCACGGTCTACGCCGTCTGAAAGTCAGCCCCGAGATCGCGGTCGTCACGAACTTCGTACCAAACCACTTGAACTGGCACCGCACGGTCGAGCACTACCGCCAGTCGAAGCAGACGATTCTCGCCTATCAAACGCCGAATGACGCGGCGGTGCTCAACGCCGATGACCTCGACGTCAGCCGGTGGGAGACTCTCGGCAACAGGCTGACATTCTCCGGCGGGCCGAGCACTCAATCGACCGCGATTGTCAAGAACGGTGAAATCAAGCTGTCGCACCAGGAAGTGTCGACTTCACTGACGCTTCCGCCGACGCTCGATTCGCCTCATCAGTCACAAAACGCGGCGGCCGCTGCGACCGCCGCATTGGCGGCCGGCGTTGATATTGATGCGATCGCGACGGGCCTTCGCGAATTCGCACCACTACCGCATCGTCTGGAGCAGGTCGGCCAGACGCTCGGCCGCACGTTTGTCGACGATTCCAAATCAACAACGCCGCGGGCGACGGTCGCCGCCGTGGAGGCCACGCCGAAACCACTCCGCCTGATTGTCGGCGGAGCCGATGGCGACATCGATCTCCGCCCTCTCGTCGACGCGGCGGCCCGATCAAGCGTGGCCATCTATCTGATCGGCCAAACGGCGATTCAGATCGAGACCCTGCTCCGAGACTTTGCTCCGCAGGCTCGGACGATCCGCTGCAGTACTCTTCGCGCCGCCGTACTCAGGGCATGGGGTGAGTCGAGGAACGGGGACACGATATTGCTGTCTCCCGGCTGCCCCAGTTACGGCGAGTTTCAGGACTATCGAGATCGCGGAATGACCTTCCGCGAATGCGTCGCAGATATCGCGGCCGAAGATAGCGCACAAGCGGCTTAAGCGAATTTGATGAAAGCGATCCGTATCAACGGTTCTCGACAAGCCGCGCACGAAGTAAGCGGATCACGGGGCCAACTTCCCTTTTCATCCGCTTACTTCGTGCGCGGCTTTTGGGGGCACGGCTTGTGGGGCTTTTTCCTTCAAAAAAGCGGCGTCTTGGACGCCTCACCGGCGATCTCGCGGACGTATTGCGGGACGGCGTAGCCGGGCAATTTACTTCGCATCTGGGCGACGAGTTTTCGCCCCGTCGATTCGCTGACTTCGAAGTGAGCGGCACCGCGGACGCGGTCGAGTTGGTGCAGGTAGTAGGGCATCACACCCAGATCGATCAGTCGCTCGCTGAGTTCGATGAGCGACTGAGCCGAATCATTGACACCTTTAAGCAGCACGGCCTGATTCAGCGTGGTGATCCCCGAACGCACCAATCGACCCAGCGAGTCGGAACACGCCCCGGCAATTTCATTTGGGTGGTTGGCGTGGACGACTACGATCGGCGTCAGCCGGGTCTTACTCAGCATCGCGATCAACTCGTCGGTCACGCGATCCGGCAGCACGATCGGGAGCCGGCTGTGAATCCGCAACCGATTCAAATGCGGGATTTCTTCAATCGCTGCGAGGAATTCGGCCAGTCGAGTATCGGTCAGCATCAGCGGATCGCCACCACTGAGTATGACCTCGTGGATCGTCGAATCACGGCGAATGGTCTCCAATGCCAGTTCCCAATCGCGCGGCTGCCGCGGTTCGGATTCGTACGGATAGTGCCGGCGAAAGCAATAACGGCAGTGGACCGCGCACGAGCCGGTCAACACGAGCAGTACCCGGCCGGGATATTTGGAGATCAATCCGTCAACCTGCCTGGCGGCGGAATCGCCGACGGGATCGTCGACGAACCCTTCGGCTCTTGCAAACTCCTCATCAAGTGGTAGGACCTGCCGCAGCAGCGGATCGAGCGGATCGCCGGGCGACATCCGTTTCAGGTAGTCTTCGGGAATTAGCAGGGGAAATTCCGTCGCCCCACGGACGGCCGCGGGCAGCAATTCGTCTGATAGATCGAGCCGTCGCAGCAATTCCGCCGGGTCACGAATCGAACGGGCGAGCGACTCGAAATAGGCCGGTCGCCGCCCGACCAAATCGCCGGAAACTCGCGGCGCCCCGACATTTTCCAATTCCACCAACTCTGCTATCCTCTCCGAAACCGGACTTCGGACCGAACTTGTTCCGCCGTCCGTGTTTCTGTCTTAAGTACTTCCGCCTTCTTCAACACGGTCCTCCGTTCGATCCGACGGACGATCGTTTCATCGACTACGCTCGGCACGCAGAAAAACCCATGGCAACAGTCAACGTCAACGACTTTCGCAAAGGCCTCAAGCTGGAGGTCGAGGGAGAGCCGTATGAAATCATCGAAGTCAATTTCGTAAAGCCGGGCAAGGGTCAAGCGCTCTACAAGACGAAACTTCGCAACTTATTGCGAGGCGGAATTCTCGACCGGACGTTCCGCAGCGGCGATTCGCTCGATGCCGCGGACATTCAAAAGACGACCGGCCAATATCTCTACCGCGACGGCGACAGCTACGTCTTCATGGAGTCGCAGACGTTCGAGCAGTACGCATTGCCGACTGATTCGGTCGCCGACAAGATGCGATTTATCCAAGAGAACGCCGAGGTCGATCTGTTGCTGTATAACGGTAACGTGATCGACATGACGCCGCCGCAGCACATGATGTTGTCGGTCACCTATACGGAACCGGCCGCCCGCGGCGATACGGCGACCAACGTGACGAAGCCCGCAACGGTTGAAGGAGGCGCCGAAGTGCAGGTGCCCGCCTTCATTCAAGAAGGCAACGTCATCAAGATCGATACCGCATCCGGAAGCTACGTCGAACGCGTCAAGAACTAATCACTTTCTGCTTCGCGCAATGTCGCGTTGGCATCCGATCCGACAGGGACGTCGTGATGGTCGATTTCATGCCGCACCTGATTTATGCGATCGCGGGGTTTCTCGCGTTCAAAATTTTCATTTCCATGACGCGGGATCATGAACGGGCGACGTGGAAAAGGTTGAACCGAAAACTCCGCGATGACTTGAGCCGCCAGGCTCGCGAGGAAGCAAAACAAAGAGAAGCCGAAAAAGAGGCCCGCGAAAAATTGGAGAAAGAAGCATCCAAAGCAGCGTGAGCCATCGCGCCAAAAGCAGTTTCAATTCGTCTATCATACAAGCCCGAGGCGCAAGCCGTCGGGAAAATCGCTGGTTATTCGACCGTCGGCTTGCGCCTCTGGCTGGTATTGAAATCGCTTCTAGTTCATCAACGATCCGCACGGCAGATGGTGGTTGACCTCTGGAATCGTACTCATCAGCTTAGCTACTTCCCTCCGCCGCAGCGACTTCTTCAACTTTAGATTTAACGGCAAAGCTCATGGTTTCGCCCCTTCCAACCGCGACCGACACGACAAACGCCAACACGGCCGACACACACAACCGTCAGCTCTTCATCGAGACGGTCGGCTGCCAGATGAACGTGCTCGACAGCGAACTCGTCGTCGGAGCGCTCCGCCGCCAGGGCTATGAACTGACCGACGATATGAAGTCGGCCGATACGATCCTGTTCAATACCTGCAGCGTGCGCGAACGGGCTGAGCACAAAATTTACAGCCTGCTCGGCCGGCTAAAATATGCGAAGCGGCAGCGACCGGGCCTGGTCATCGGAGTCATGGGCTGCATGGCCCAAAAAGACCAGGACATCATCTTCCGCCGGGCTCCCCATGTCGATCTAATTGCCGGGACAGGCCAACTCGCCGAGATTCCAAATCTGATTGCCGAGGCCCGACAGACGCGGCGACGGCAACGAGCGTTGAGCCTCGGTCGACGCGATGGCAAGCGGGTCGAGGTCGCCGACAGCTTCGAGAGCTACGATCCGACGCGTGAACCGCAGATGCGGCCGACGCCGCACCAGGCGTTCGTGCGGATCATGATCGGCTGCGACAAATTCTGCACTTACTGCGTCGTCCCGATGACCCGCGGCCCTGAGCAGAGCCGGCCGCCGACTCTCATCGCCGCGGAGGTCGACATTCTGGCGGAGCAGGGCGTCAAAGAGGTCACGCTGCTCGGACAGACGGTCAACAGTTACAAGCACACCGAAGAGGGTCGCCTCTACCGGCTCAGCGACCTGCTTCACAAAATTCACGACACGCCCGGCATCGAGCGGATCAAGTTCGTCACCAACTACCCCCGCGACATGGGCAGCGATTTGCTCGAAGCCATTCGCGATCTGCCCAAGTGCATGCACTATCTGCATGTGCCGCTGCAATCGGGGTGCGACGACGTACTCAAACTGATGAAGCGCGGTTACACCGTCGCGCAGTACCGCGAGATGATGGACCGCATCAACGAGATCGTGCCCGGCTGCAGTGTCTCGAGCGACTTCATCGTCGGGCATCCCGGCGAGACGGAAGCGTCATTCGATAAGAGCATCGCGACGATTCAGGAGTTCCGCTTCAAGAACAGTTTCATCTTCAAGTACAGCCCGCGGCCCGGCACGAAAGCGTTTGACCGGCTCGCAGACGATGTGCCCGAAGCCGATAAGAAACGCCGCAACAACGAACTGCTCGCCATCCAGAACGCCGTGAGCGAAGAGGACAACGCGGAGTTCATCGGGAAGAGCGTGAAGGTCTTCGTGGAAGGCGAGTCAAAAGCGGAAAGCGGAAAACGGAAAGCGGAAGACGCAAACGCTTCTCCCTCATCTCAAGATGCGCGTCCCGCCATTCAGCTCTCCGGCCGAACGCGCTGCGATCGGATTGTGGTCTTCGAGGGCAACCCGCGACTGGCGGGAAGTTCCACCGAGATTGCGATTGAAGACTGCACGACGACCACGCTGATCGGCTCGATCGTCACACACGACGTCCAGCACGGCTGCGACGTCGGCCTGCCGATCCTCACATAGGCGCCCCTACAAGCCGCGCACGAAGTAAGCGGATATACGGGAGAGTCGCCTCTGATCCGCTTACTTCGTGCGCGGCTTGTTCGTTTCGTGCCGCAGCGATTAGTCGTCGCTGACGATCCACTCGCGGGCGTCGTCGAGCTTCGTGTGGTCGAAGTATTTCAGCTTGGCGGCGGTGAAGGGCTTGCAGAAGACGGCCATGCCCTCTTCCCACTTCGATTCGCCGACGATGGCGAGCCGCTTGATGTCTTTCCAGTGGGCCATGTCGAACTTGATGTCGTCCCACAGGGCCCCGGCGGTCCAACCCTTGAAGTCGTGCATCACGAACAGCACCCGGATCTTGTCGTTGGCCTTGATGACCTCATCAATCCGCCCGACCATTTCGACGTACATCTGGTGGGTCAGGTGACCGGTGGCGTGAACTTCGACCAGATCGTCAGCGGTTTTGACTTCAATCGCGTCAGTCATTGGAGGGACTCCCCGAACCCGGAACGTGTAACTTTCGTCACGGTATAATTCGCGAGGCCGCATCGCAATCGGGCGCTGCTCGCGGAATTCCGATGAGTGGAAGTTCCCGGCCGAGGCGAAACCGGACGCATCATTTCGGATCTGCGGCTATCCACTCTCGGGCTACCTCGAGATCACCGGGATCAAAGTATTTGACCGTAGCCGAAGTAAACATATTGCAAACTTCCGCCATCCCGGCGTGCCAGCGCAATTCACCAACGATTGCGAGTCGACTGATATCGCCGCCGTGCTTCGACTCGAACTTGATGTCCTCCCACAGTCCGTCAGCCGACCAACCCTGGAAGTCTTTCATGAAAAATAGGATTCGCAGGCTGCCATACTTATCGATCACCTCGTTGAGCCGGGGCATGTGGTCTTCATACATCTGCCTCGTCAGCTTGCCGGTCGCGTGGACCTCGACGAGGTCTTCGTCGATCGTGACATCGATCTCATCGGCCATTTGTGGACTTTCTCCGACGGCGACAGGAGCGATGGTCGCACTCAACAAGCGGAATGGGATAAGGAACTAAGCTACGCTTGAGCAATTTCCCAAGCAAGCAATTCCTGAACAGAACCGAGTCGGGCCGATGGCCACCTACGATGCTAATCTATTTTTCAGATCGACTCAGGCAGGCGATCGCGGACGCATGTCGCAAGTTGGTCGACGAGTTCGGCGACCGTAATCTCTGACGTATCGATTTCGACCGCGTCATCGGCCGGGACAAGCGGGGCGACGGCTCGACTGACGTCGCGCTCGTCCCTCTCACGAATCGTGGCGAGAAGCGATTCGAACTCGACCTCTTCGCCCCGCTGAGCCAGTTCCGCCTGCCGACGTCGAGCGCGGCATTCGGCGGTCGCGGTCAGAAAGAACTTCGCCTCGGCACCCGGGAACACGACCGTCCCCTGATCTCGCCCCTCCGATACCATTCGCTTTCCCTCAGCCGCCCGCCGCTGCAATCCGACCAGCACCTCCCTGACGGCGGGGTTGACGGCGACTTGCGAGGCGGCGAGCGAGACCGACTCGGACTGGATCGCGTCGGTGATGTCGTCCCCGTCGAGAGTCAGGCGGCCTTTTTCAAAGCGGATCGCGGCGCTCTCGGCACATTGCACGACACGTTCGTCATCGGATGGATCGATACCCTGAGCGAGAACGCGAAACGCGATCGCGCGATACATTGCGCCGGTATTGAGAAACTCGAACCCTAGTCTCTCCGCAAGCAGCCGCGCCGCCGTGCTCTTGCCTGATCCCGCGGGGCCGTCGATCGTGATGATCATTGCGAACTCTTCAGCGAAATTTCGACGTCGGCGACTTCATACGGCGTAAGCGGAACTTCGACCCGGTCATCGGTGATCTCCAACTCGGCGATCGTCTCACCGAGGAAGTCGATCTTCCGCGCCGAACCGGGCATCCGGCAGAGGCTGATGCGGCAGTTACCACCGATGCCTTCGGTCTCGACCAACCGCGCCTTGATAGCGACCCCCGCGTCTTCGGATGACGCCGGTTGGAGACGTGTCAGTACGACATTCGCCGGGTCGACCCGGCCGAGCCATGCAGAGGAAGCGGGGGTCGCCGGAATACGATCGACGGGAATGAGCACTGGTGGCTGCATCGTCGCCGCCGATGCCCGCGACGGATGGCCATCGTCAAACCGCACGACAAATCGAAACCGACGCGTCGACTCGCCCGGTACGACTAAAATCGAGTCGAGCATGCGATTGTCGGACTCCCGGTGGAAGCACCGTCCGAGCGGGAAGATCGCGATCCGCTTCTTGCGGTCTTCAATGACCTCCACGAAATCGGCGGCCTCGATGCGTTGCCCGCGATGCTGATGGCACTGCTGAGCATGGCTCCGCAAGATCGGCGCGGACGAGTCACCCCAGGCGAATCGGCAGGCGTAATAACTGAACCACGGATCGCCGACCGGTTCGTGCCGGATGTCCAATTCAATCTCAATTTCGATTTCGGGAATCCCACGCGTGACGCGGAATCGCTGACGAAATCCCGCAAGAACTCGATCGTCCTGTTGGTCAACGATCTCGCCGGCGGTTTCGATGACTCCGACCGCGGGGCCGTCGCAAAGCACTTTTTGCGACAGGCAGCGACTTCGTGAATAGGCCGTCCGCTCGGCAAAATCACTCTCGGGCGATTCGATCAATCGCTCACGAAGGAACCGAAACGCCAATTGCTGACTGAGCCGTTTCGGACGTGTGTTGTGGTCACGCACGTAGCCGATCCCGCCGGTGGCCGAACTGATGCCGACCTCGAAAAAATCGTTTCGCAGCAGCCCTTCTTCGGCAAGCGGAGGCTGCCTGCGGCGTTTGCGATTCGAGCCCGAAGCCCCGGTCGACGCGGCGCTATCGGAAACGGCTGACCACAGAAAGCCGGCGGCCGGGAGATCGGCCACAAAGCCGCGATGGGGACCGACCGGTTGGACGTGCAGAATTGATTCGCCGGGAGACGGGAGGGGCTGATCATCGCCAACCCCGACCCACGTCCGGCGCGGTTGCGCGAGCGGATTCAGGACGAGAATGCCGCGAGCCTCTTCACCGCCAGAGGAAATCAGCTCTGCCAAGCGACGCGGCAACCGAACGTCGTCGGCTTCTGTTTCCGACAAGTCCGAGTCAAGAGTCGGCTCGTCACCTTCCGCGCGATCCTGGGAACCGTCGATCAAAGCGGCGTCGAGTTCAGCGTCGATCGATTGCCCCTGCTCCCGCAGACCAAGCAATTGTGAGAACACCCGTAATGCCGCCTGCGTTTTCAATCGCTCGTACTGTGCGCGCTGCCGTGCCGGGCGGGAAATTGGATCGGGTCGTCCGGCGGCGACGTCTCGCACCAACTGCGGCGAGACGTATTCCCAAGCGTCGTATTGCCCGGTTCGATACGGCGCTTCGATCGCTTCGAAGTACTTATCAAACGTGACGAATTTACCGAGGACGGGAGCGTAGCGCGCGGCCCGCTGCAGGTCATGAAACACGCGTGATGCTTCGCCGGGCCAACGCACGAAAACGATGCCCGCGGACTGGTCGGCATCCATCGACTCGGCCAGCCGATCGGCCAGTCGAAGAAAACCTGCTGTGGAGTTCGCCGCGATCGGCATCCGCGACAATGCCGGGATGGTGCTGTCGTCGCTGCCGGTCCACTGAAATTGCGAGTACTCCTCGTCGGGCATCGTCCCGTTATCGAGCAGCAGATGCAGGGCCGATTTGTAACCGGTGCGGTTGAGAACCAGCGGCGTGAGCGGTCCGAGACCGAAATGACGCTGAGCCCAACACGTCGGTGAGGCACCGAGCGTCTCCGCAACCGCCGCCCGCCCGGTTCGAAGTCGCGCGATTGAGCTATCGACCGAATCGACGATCCCGCCATCAGACCGCCACTCGCCTCCGACAATCGACACGCCGCCTTGTTGCAGTCCTTCACGCAATCGATCGATGAACTCCGGCGAAGCTTCGGCCATTTCCGGCCAGTCGTTTCCGTCCGCCAAAATGGAGACTGGCCCGCCGCTGATCGTCTTCGAAAGCCATTCGACATTCGCCAGCTTCGGCACCAACAGGCACAGATCGAGCAAAAAGCCTTCGACGGGATAAAGTCGCTCTCGAGCTTCCAAAAGCAATTCGAAGACGGAGCCGAGCGACTTACGGGCGACTTCCTCGTCCCCCGCAACAGCCGCGGCGGCGGCTTCGATGGCGGCGTCGGCGATCCGGGTATCCTCCGGATCGTCGTAGTAGTGCATCCGCCGCGTCAGCAATTGAATTTGGAGATAGATCGTGCCAAGGGCGTGAAAGTCTGCGGCAAGGTCGAATGACAGGGAGCCCGAAACTGATTCGTCAGAGAACTCGTGAGATTCGCCGGGATCAGTTGAGTCACTTTGCGGCGGCTGCGCGTCTTCCGCAAAAGCGTCACGGAGTTTCGCAATCAGATCGTCGCGGTCCTCCCACGAATCGATCACCGAGCGCGCGTCGGTTTTTGCCCGAGACATCCAATCGGATTGCAGCCAGGACTTTGCCGCTTCCGGAATCACGATGACGCGTTCGCCGATATGCCGCGTAGGGAATTCTGCCGGTTCGGCATCCCACAGTCCTTTGGCTGCAGCCAAGACAATTGGATCGAATACCGCGGCGAACGCGTCAAGCAGATTGACCGCCGACGCCTCCTCCAATTCGAGCGGAAAATCGTCGAGCCCGTGCGACGGCAGAAGGATGAGCGGCGAGTTTGCTGACATGCCGTGAAAATACTCGAACAGTTAATACTCAAACAGTGCGCGATGATTGCTTATCGCGGTCTGGAACGTTCCTCGGCGGGTTGGGAAGCGTCGACCACCGGGCGATTTCTCACACGAAATACGTCGCGGTATCGTATCACTGACGCGGCAAGGATGCGCGTGACCGCCGACGATCAGAATCGATCCGCTGTTTTTGAAACATCACAATTTGAAGCATCTCGGTTTGGCCGGGAACAATCGCTCGTTCACCAGCGTCAAAATGAGGACTGCGATTCTGAAAAACGTGCCGACGGTAACGACAGGGACGACTGCACCGGCGGCTCCGCTTGGAATCTGACAACGGAGGGTTCGGCGATTGACGGGACGGAAGTTGCGGCGATACCCTTAGTTCGACGTATCGATCGACGTAAGTTGTTCCATCGCGAACATTTTCCGAATTCCGGGTTCCCGGAGATCGCAGTTCGATATTTTCAATGATCACGAATTTTGGTCGGGGACCTCGGTGTCGGTGATTGCCGGTCGCCGAGCGGGAGCAGAACTCGTGCTCGATCATTCGATGTCGGAACTGCCGGAATTGACTTTACACTGACGTTTCACTGTCACGGGATTTTCGGAGCCTCACATGGCTGAAGAGCGCGGTTGCTGGGGAATCGAAGTCGGTCAGGCCGGTCTGAAAGCGATCCGGCTGCGCTACGCGGAGGCGGCCAAACAGGTCATCGCCGTTGCGTTCGATTACGTGCCGCACGCGAAACTACTCAGCCAGCCCGACGCGGTACCGGAAGAACTGATTCCGCAGGCGATCGAGACGTTTCTCGCCCGCAACGACATTCGCGGCGACTCCATCGCCATCGCCGCCCCGGGCCACAGTGCGCTGGCACGCTTCATCCAGTTGCCGCCGGTTGAGACCTCCAAAGTCGCGCAGATCGTTCAATACGAAGCGAAGCAGCAGATTCCGTTCGCGCTCGATGAGGTGATCTGGGACTATCAAACGCTCGGCGGTGCGGCCGAAGAAAGCGGATACATCCTTGAGGCCGAAGTCGGCCTGTTCGCGATGAAACGCGATCTGGTTGAGAAGACGATCAAGCCATTTCTGGATCGCAAAGTCGAGGTGCAGCTCGTTCAGATTTCGCCGCTGGCGCTGTTCAACTTCGTCACGTTCGATCGACTCGGCATTCGCCCGGGCGAAGAGATCGAAGTGGACGATGATGAGCACATTGTCGTGTGCGATATGGGCGCCGACCAAACGATGCTCGTCGTCACGAACGGAAAGAAGATTTGGATCCGCAACGTGCCGATCGGCGGAAATCATTTCACCCGGGCGCTCGTCAAAGGCATGAAGTTGACGTTCGCGAAGGCGGAACACCTCAAGTGCAATGCCACGAAGAGTCCCGATCCGCGGGCGGTTTTTCAGGCACTCCGGCCGGTCTTCAATGACTACGTGGCCGAACTGCAGCGCTCCATTGGTTACTTTTCGAGCGTCAATCGCAGCGCGAAAATTGTGAAGCTCCTCGGCGCCGGAAACGGATTCAAGCTCGCCGGGCTTCAGAAGTTCTTGCAGCAAAACCTGCAGTATGACGTCGAGCGGATCGAAACGTTCGATGCCGCCGTCGGCGACAAGGTCCTTGATGACGACCTGTTCAAAGACAATGTCCTGAGCTTCGTCGTGCCTTACGGTCTCGCCCTGCAGGCGATGGACCAGACGACGATCAGAACAACGCTGCTGCCGCCCGAGATCGCCTTGGCCCGCGAGATTCGTCGCAAGAAGCCTTGGGGCGTTGCCGCCGCGGCCGTGTTGCTGTTGGCGTTCGGCGTCTCAGCCATCGGCTTCGGCAACGTGATGCAATCGGTCAGCGAGGCGCGATGGAAGTCGACGGAAACGAACGTGTCGCAGCACAACTCAACGGTCGACTCACTCAAACAGACATATCAGGGCAAAGAGACCGAATATGCCGACATCGTCGATCGCGGCAATCGACTGCTCGGAAATATTGAACGGCGCGACTACTGGCTCGAAGTCTATCGCGCCGTTAACGCCTGCCTGCCGCGAGATACCGGTGACCGACTCGACCTGACCGACGTGACGAGTCAAAGACGCATCCGGATTAATTCCATCACGGCGCAAAGGCTCGAGAGCTTTGCGGAGTGGTTCGGCAGCCTGCCGCAGCAAACGAAAACGCACATGCTCAAGGGCGACCAGGCAGCGGCACCGGCCGGTGCCGGCTACCTGTTTACGTTGACCGGAGAGCACTTCCACGACACATCGGATGAAGCGACCGACCCACTCGATCGGGTCAATCGTCGGCGGACCGGTTTCGTCCTGCGAAACTTCGTCGACCCGCTCAACGAATTTCAGGTGACTGTGGTCGATGACGTCGATAAGGATGGCTTGGAAGAAGAACTGGTCGTTCCGGTCCGACAAATTGGTATCAGCCATGCCACGATGACCGACCAGGGTTAC
Organism: Stratiformator vulcanicus; assembly: GCF_007744515.1. Taxonomy (NCBI): domain Bacteria; kingdom Pseudomonadati; phylum Planctomycetota; class Planctomycetia; order Planctomycetales; family Planctomycetaceae; genus Stratiformator; species Stratiformator vulcanicus. The sequence continues at coordinate 2,038,647 of NZ_CP036268.1, read as the reverse complement.
GAACAGGTTCGTCATCCGAAAGCGATCCTGGCCGAGCGTAGCAAGGCGCGGGCACCAAGTCGCTCAGGCCCCGGCGGGATCCCAGGATTAGGCGGTCTCGGCAATAGTTTCGCCGGTCGGCCCGACAACAACTTCGGCAACACCAATCGTGGTAATCCGCCCGCAGGAACCGATCCCAACAATACAGATCCTACGGACAAACCGATTTATCGCACGACGTTTACGATTCAGTTCTGCTGGACTCCGACGCCGGAAGACACCCGACCTGCCGAAGCCCCTGAAGCCGCTGATGCAGCCGGAGTGGAAGGCGAAACCGAAGGCGGGGCCGAGACTCCTCCACAGGAGAGTTGAGGCACTTGACTGTGAGAGAATTAGTCCGGCGCTTCGTACGAAGTTGGACTGATCGTAGCACAGTCAAATTGAATTATTTGGAAACAAACTGTGAGGTCGACGGCTTGAGCCCGTGACCGTCGGAAGACAACTAATCGAAATCCAAGACTGATCGAAACTCAAAGCGAATCGTTCCATGGATAAGCTGAAGCCGATTTTGGCCTACAAATTTTGGATTCTGCTCGGCCTGGGTCTCATCGTGATGACCGCGGGCTGGTTCATGGGCACCGGTACGCTGGCCGAGACGATCGATTCTCGCCGGTCGACACTTGAGGCGATAACGGTCAAACCGGGGAGCGGAACGCCCAGCAATGATTGGATCGGCGGGATCGACGAAGTCGCGGCCGTTCAATCGGCCCGACTACAAGAAGCGGGCGGGAACCTGTGGAAGGTCCAAGAAGACCAAATGACTTGGCCGCAGGACATCGAAGCGGCGATGCGGGGCATTCCCGTCGGCGGCGAAATCCCCGTCGCGGCCTTGGACCTGTACCGCACGAACTTTGAAGTCGAAAAGAATCGACTGCACGAGACGGTCAACCCGTTCAACCCGATCACCGGCCAAGGCGAGGTTATCTTTGGGCGAAGTCTGATCCCGCTGAACGCACCGACCGAATGGAATCAGTTTTTGCCCACAAGCGGACAAGTATGGGCGCTGCAGGAAGATTACTGGTTGATTCGATCACTGCTTGAGTCGATCCGCGATTTCAACAATTCATTCGGCGGAAATTCGCTCCGAAAAGTGCGTTTGAAGCGGATCGTCGCTTTGGAATTGCATGGAGGTGGTGAAGGTTCGGCCCTGCCTTCGGCGGCAGAAGGAGGATCGATGGAAGCCCCCCCGACCGAATCGTTCGTGCCCGAAGAGTATCAGGATGACAGTCCGTTCGGTGGCGCGGGCCGCGGAACGAGGGACAATCGCTCGGCTGGTCCCGTCGACTTCGATCCGGCCGAAGAGTTTCGTGGAACCGGAAGTGCCGCGGGAGCCGGGGCCGACGGTCGCTACGTTACGAACGCGCCGGACGTCCCGTTCAAGACCCGCGGGTTCTACCTGAAGGTCATCGTTGACCATCGTTACGTTCCCGAACTTTTGATCGAACTGACCGAGAATCCGTATCCCGTTAAAATCGTTCGCGTGCATCAGCAGGACCACAACGGATCGGTTTACGCGAAGAACACGCAAAGCCAGTCACGGTTCGGAGGACGCGGGAATACGCTCGGGACCGGGGCCGCCGGCAATCAAGCTTCGGCCTTTGCGGAGCCGTTCCTGGCGGATGTCACGATCGCCGGCGACTTGACGATCTACCGACAGCCTGAGCAAACCGAAGCGGACCCCGCCGAGGTCGATCCGACCGTGAACCCCGACATTCCGCCGACCGACCCGCCGGAAACAGCGGTCGAGCCGTCCGACTCACCGACCCCCGCGCCCGGCGATGTGCCAGACGAGGCGGACGGTTCGTTGACTCCGATGCCTGCGGTTAACTCCGCCAGCGAACAGCTTGATGTACCGATGCCTCCGACCGATGAGGAGGGCCTCGGGAACGAAACCGATCTTCCCGCGACCGGTGATGCTCCACCCGTCGCACCGGAAGCACCGGTCAATTCCGACCTGCCGGACGGCACCTGACAGTGAACTTATCCAAGCCGAATCACTGCATTCTTTGACGTGACGACAATCCGCGGAACTTTCATTCCCGATCCAGCGTCTCATAGATACGAATAAACACAAAGTCGACGTGACCCTCTGACGCAACGAGTCGAGAGTCCTCTAAATTACAGGGAATAGTCTTATGAAGTTTTCCGTCGCATCCCTGAAAGAGACCGACTACAAGAAATTGATGATCGATCACGGCGAAAAGTTCGCCTTCGGATTGATCTGTCTGCTGGCGCTACTCGCGCTGTGGCAGGGAACGTACTGGATGAGATTTCCCGGCGAGCCGAGTACCTTCGAACTCCAAGTCAAGGAAAACACGGAGACGCTGCAGCGAAGCGTCTGGCCGGACGGCGAGAAGGAGAAGTACAACACCTCTTCGAGCAACATCGTGAATGAAGTGGTTGATATCTTCACGCCACTCCCGACGGCCGAATACCAACTGACGACGCCGACCTTCTGGCCGATCATTCCTCCGAACAAGCCGATCGAAGAACCGGAATGGTACACGGTGCAGACGCTGATCGCCGATAGCGGGCGCGTCCCGTTGGACCTTAAGCCCGAGTCGGCCTCATACGACCTGGTCAACAACACGGCTGCCGGACCGGGGCCTCCTCCAGGGAGTTCGGACCGACCTCGCACGAATTTAGATCTTCCCACTGGGAACACCGATCTCCCCTCCGTGAATCGGGCCTCCGAAGGCCGGAATACAGAGGACGATCCGTTCTTATCGGCCGGCCGAGGTAACTCAGCTGGCCGAGATAACTCAGCGAGCCAGACGCCGACGGCCGCCGATGATTTGTACCGGCGATATGTCTCGATTCGCGGTGTATTTCCGCTACGGGAACAACTCGAGAGCGTGATGAACGCGCTCAACCTGAACTCCACTTCCGAAGCCTATGACAAATTGATCTTCCTCGATTTCGAACTCGAACGTCAGCAGGCCGTTGCGGGCGATGATCCTTGGTCAGGTTCGTGGGAGAAAGTCGACCGCGAAATCGCGTTCGAGATTTTGCAGCGGGCCAATTCGTTCGCGGTCGATGAAGTCGATTCGCAGATCACCGACGCCGTCTTCACGATGCCGTTGCCGTCGCGTCTCGTCGGCCAGTGGGGCCGCAATGCGATCCACCCCGACGTGCTCGAATACGAGTTGACGGACAAAGAAAAAGAGCAGATGGAGTGGATGGCCGAGCAACTGAAGAAGAAAGAGGAGGAGCAGCGTCAGCGTCTTCTGGAACAACAGCAGGTGACGCCGCAGGCTTGGACTGGCGTTGCCTATAACATCGGAAACGAACGTCGGCGATTGTCACAGAACGAATCGGAATTGGATGAGTTCGTCAGATCGATCCGCGCCAACGACGCCCAAAGTGTCGGCGTGACGCGCGAAGACTTGAAGGCTTTGTTCACCGCATCGGGAAAGTTGCTGCTGTTTCGATATATTGATTTCGATATCGACCCCGGCAATGCCTACCGCTACCGCGTTAAGGTTAAGGTCTTGAACCCCAACTTTGGTCGATCGGCCGACACGGTGCTGACCGCCGATGTTGCCGTGGGACGTGATCGCAAGACCGATTGGAGTGAACCGACAAATCCCGTGCTGATCGCCCCCGACTCGGAATACTTTCTCGCGGGCGTCGATGACGGCGGGTTTCGCGACATCAGTTCGGCGGGGTTCAACGTGCTGAAGTGGCACGAGATGAAAGGAACGCCGGTTGTCGAACAGTTCGTCGCCGAAATTGGATCGATGGTGGGCGAAACGAGGCAGGCTAGCGTGCCCGATCCGATTACAAAATCGTACATTAATAAGTCGACTAACTTCGGCACCGGTTCGATTCTTCTCGACACGTTCGAAAACCCGGTCGACTACCTTCGCAACCGAGTGCAGAAAGACAACTTGGATTTGAGACCGCGCGACGTCTCAGTCAATCCGCTCGTCTTACTTGTCGACGAGTACGGGGATTTGGTGTTTAGAGATCGTTTGTCTGCACAAGCCGATTTGCGAAAAGCCGAATCAGATGTCGGCGCATACAGACTCGCGTTCAGCGAAACAAACAATGATGCCGACAGGCCCCGCTTTCTTCAGTCGGACGAGGAGGAAGACGAGCCGAATGATCGAACCCGGCGAGGGTCGGGGATTCGGCGATAAAGTAGTCAGGCGGCCGATCGGTTTAACGCCGTGCCGCGTCGGAATCCGAGCGACTTAACATCGCCGTTCTCATGGCGGCCGCCAGATAGATTGAACCGGCGCAGCAAACAAGGCCGGCCTCCCCGGCAAGGGTCACGGCCAGTTCGGCGGCATCGACGATCGTCGCTCGCTCGTGAAAGTTGACTCGCGTTGGGGTCGTTTCGGACGCGATGTTTCGAAGCGTATGAAGGCCCGCAGCTCGGGGGTTGTTAGGTGCGGTCGTCAGCACGATGTCGGCGAACTCACCTGACAGCCGACCGAGCATCGCCGTCGCATTCTTATCGGTCGACGTTCCGAAAATTGCGACGCGAGTCCCCCCTTCCGGTCGTTCCCGTAGGGCCTCGAGCATCACACGGATCGACTCATCGTTATGGGCGGCGTCGATGATAAACGTGGGCTGCGTTCGAACAATTTCCAGCCGCGCCGGCCAATCAACTGCCGACCAGCCTTTGCGAACGGCTTCGGAGCCAATCGCTCGGGCCACTTCCGGGCGGAGCTGTCCTGACTTGGCAACTGCCGCGGCTAACTCGGCGGCGACCGCGGCATTGGTGCATTGAAAACGGCCGGGCAGCGGGAGTCGATGCGTTCCCCAATCCTCGCCGGAAGGTCGGATCGCGATGGTTCGGTGCCAATCGGGCGACTCCTTTGACGATTCGAGTTGGTCATTGCCTACGGTCGGTTCGATTATTGCGAGCGGTGCTCCGATCGATCGGCACCGCTCGCGGATGACCGACAGCGCCGGCTCAATCGCAGAGGTGATCATTGGCACGCCGGGTTTGGCGATCCCGGCTTTCTCCGACGCAATCTTCTCGACGGTATCGCCGAGCAACTCCGTGTGGTCGAGGCTGACGTTGGTGATTGCCGTGACGACCGGTCGGCAGACATTCGTCGCATCGAGCCGCCCGCCGAGCCCGACTTCGATAACCGCGATCTCGACCCCGACTTGTCGAAACGCGAACCATGCTGCCGCCGTCAACAGTTCAAAGAATGTCGGTCGGAGCGACTGCGATTCGAACCGCTGGCTCGTGGCCACATCTGCCACGGCGGCGACGGCACGTGTGAACTCCGACCGGCCGATCGGAACGCCGTCGATCTGAATTCGCTCTTCGAAGCAGTCAATGTGCGGCGACGTAAACAGCCCCGTTCGGGCCCCGGCGGCAGAGAGAATCGCCGCCGTCATGACCGCGGTCGAGCCTTTGCCTTTCGTCCCGCCGATATGAACCGCCGGTATCGTATTCTGCGGGTCGCCTGAGCCTTCGAGCAGCAATGCGGTTCGTTCGAGCTTCACGTTTCGCAGCGCATGCCGTTTGCCCGGAATACGTTCGAAGTTCACCCGGCCGAGCAGGAAGTCGACCGCGTCTTCATAGGTATCAATCGTGGAACTCAACGAGCATTCCTCGACGGACGGCAATCAGGCGAGCGACATCACGTACTCGCCACTATAGACGATCACTCAATAGCCAGTTTCGCGTTCAACACGAGCAGCTTCCATGATTACGACCCGCGCAGCAGCCACGCCAAATCGGCCGGAGGCGGAATCTGCACGGGCCTTGCTTCAAGTCACCGGGAGGTCAGAATGCGGACAAGATAACTTCGCAGGGGACGTTCCCCAATGATGCAAGAGCCGGATCACCGGTCCGTTTCGATAAATCGACGGTGTTGGGGAGCAAACGATGACTTTCGTCGAAATGATTTTGTCACAATGGGAACTGAACCGCAGCCGCACACTCGACCTGCTCAAGCGGGCACGCGAGGCCACGGGAGGGGATCAAGCGCTCTCGTGGCAGCCGGGGCCGGGGCGGGCTCCGATCGGTTGGCATCTCGGACATATCGCGGTGACTGAAGAGCTCTTCGCGACGGCCCGGCTGGCCGATCGTCCGTCAGATCTCGGCCCCCTCATTGAGCGGTTTCGCGGCGGCAGTGTGGCTGACTCGAACGTCCCAACCGCCGACGAATTGGAACGGCTGCTGGAGCAGACACGTTCGAACCTGCTTCAGACGGTCGAGTCGATCGAGGAAAAAGACCTTGAGACCGTCCCGCCGGCGTTGGCCGAGCGACAGTGGACAGTCCGCAAGAGCCTGCAGATCCTCTCTTGGCACGAACCTCAACATCAGGGGCAGGCGCACGCCGTCCTTAATTTGTTCCTGAACGACCCCGAGCAGACTCGCTGAACCGCACTTCGGACGAAGTCGCAATTGGCGGATGCCGATTCGTGAGCTACGCTTGATGCGGACCATCGCGCAGACTGCGCGATCGCAACCGGTTCATCGTGGGAGAAGCCGAGATGGTTTCATTCGGGCCGATGACCAATGCTTCCGCTGCGGGTGCTGCACGTGGCCACGCGGCGGAGCAGAAAAACCGCGTCGAACAGGCCGACGCGAGCCGCGCCGTGAGTGCATCCGGTGCGAAAACGCATTCGCTCGATGACGGGCGGGACGTCGAAACCTCCGCCGATCGGGATGCCGACGGATCAGCCGGCTATGCTCAACCGGAAGCCCATCACGAGCCGAAGCCCGAAACAGAGACGACCACCGAGGCGGACGGAACACCGAAGCAGGATGGGTCCGACGGCGGGCCGGGCCTCGACATTCGCGTCTGAGAGGTCCTTTGCTCGCGCTACGGTCTCTTGGCGGCTCTATTTGGCGCCGCTGCCGAGGAAGCCGAACAGGCTCTTCGATTTCTTTTTCGGCTCCGCAGCCGAAGTCGTGGTATCGAGCTTGGGCGATGGTTGGTCGAACTTCTTGGCAAGGTCGACGATTGATCGAGTCAGCTTGGCTTTGGGAGCCTGCGTGATCAGCGGAATTCCATTGTTTCGCGACTCCACCATCGTCGGGTAGTCGTTGGGAATTTCCCAATAGATTTCGCGACCGATCGTCTCGAGGGCTTTGCTCACGCTGATCTGATTATCGTCCAGACCAACGCGATTGACGACCACCTCGATCTTCTCGGCCAGTTTTTCGTTCTGATCGAAATATTGCATTAGCCGCACGACGTTGCGGAGGCTCGGCAGGTCCAACTGCGTCACCAGCAGCACGGAGTCCGAAACCTCCATCGCCGCTTGGTCAAGTGCCCCGTACGACTTGCTGATGTCGATCACCAGGTGCGTAAACGTGGCTTTGAGCAACGCCGCGATTCGGCGAAGTTCTTCCGGGTTAATTGACGAAGAATCTTCCATCTGCGTCGGTCGCGGCAGCAGAAACGCTCCGCAATCGTGCTTCGTCAACGACCGCTTCAGCAGTGAGTAATCGAGCCGGGTGATGTTCTCGGCGACATCCTGAATGGTGTAGTCAGGGATGATGTCGAGCCACACGTCGGCGTCGCCGAGCGCGAGATCGAGATCGATAACTGCGACTGCGTTCTTCTCGTTCTGTGCCAGGCAGCAGGCGAGATTGATGGCCAGCGAAGTCGAGCCGACGCCGCCACCGACTCCGGCGACGGTAATCATCTGGCAGGCGCGGACCTTACCCTCGCCCTCGCGAGCGCCGCCCTGCTGCTTGATTCGATCGAGCGCGGCCAAAAAGTCTTCGAGCTGTGGCGGATAGGCAAGGAACTCTCGCGCTCCGTTCCGCATCGCCTGCAGGATCAGGCTGCCTTCCTGAGACTGGCTCATTGTCAGCACGGCGCAGCCCGGCATGTCCTGCGTGAGTCGGGCGACCAACGCGAGGGCTTTCGTCGGGTCGGCATCCAGTGAGACGAGCGCGATGTCGGGTTGGGTTTGCGACAGAACGTCGGCGAAGAATTCGTAGCGGGAGCACTCGGCCTCCAGCCAGACCATGTCGATGCCCAGCAACATGTTCTTCACCGAGGCACGCGAGGCGTCGTTCGGATCGACGATCGCCAGTCGGACGACGCTCTTCATAGCTCAAGATCCCTTAGTCGATTATTCGACCAGTTTTGTTCGCCCGAAATTGACTGCCCGAGACTGCTCGCCCGGTAGGGCGTTCGCCGTCGCCGAGGCAGCGATGTCTTTCATCCCGTCACCCGGTTCACGAACCGGGCGTGATTAAACCCGGTCGCTGACGCGGGGATGCCGATGAAGGCGTCTCCGGTGCATCGAATGAGGCCGGTTGCAACGCCGGTTCATCCTTCCAGGGATTCTCAGTCACTTCTCGGTATTCACGCGAAGCACTCGGACTCGGCGGGATGTTGTTGAGTTCGGGAATCGGATCGAGCTTCGGCGGTTGCGGTGCGACCCGTTGGGTCGGAGCAGGCGACGGAGCGGGGCGGGGCGACCGCATCTGGCTGGCTCCCGGCGGAACCACGACGTGGTGGCTGGAACCGCCCTGATAGCCGGTGCTGCCCTGATAGTTACCCGGCGGGATCAATCCCTGCGGCATCGTGGGGCTGGCCATTCCCGGCTCGGTCGCAACACCGGCAGGGTCGCGGCAGCGATCGCCACAAGGTCCGCCGTAGGTGGGCACTTCGAGTTGTCCGTAGAAGAAGAGTTCTTTGTCGGTCGGCGTGTCGGTCTGCATTCCCGGACCGCCCGTCGGAACCTGTCCCGGCTGCATCGGTGCGACCAGTTCCGGCGTCACCATGATGATCAGTTCGGTCTCACCCTCGGTGTATCGCTTACGGCTGAAGACCGCTCCGATATAGGGCAGGTCGCCGAGGATCGGAATCTTCGAAGTCGTGGCCGTGTGACCGTTGTTGATTAAGCCGGCAATCACGAGGGTCTCGCCGAAGCCCATTTTGACTTCGGTATTGGCCCGGCGGGTCGTCAAAGCGGGGACGGTGATTCCGTTGAGGTCGACGGCGTTGTTGAAATCGCGGTCACTGACTTCGGCCTGCAGTTGGATGCTGACCTGATTGTGCCCGAGCACGATCGGCACCGCTTCGAGCCGCACACCGAATTCGCGGAACTCGACACCCACGGTACCCAGACCGTTAGGAACGAGAATCGGGAATTCACCACCCTGCAGCAGGTAAGCCGGACGACCGTTCGTCGCCACGAGATTCGGTTCCGCCAGAATCTTCAGCAGCGATTCCTGCTTCAAAGCTTCAATGAACGTCGTGAATGCGAAGGTGCTTTGCGCGACAGAGAAGATCGCGTTGGGTGTCGAAAGCGTCTCGGCGGCAACCAGTGGGGAGATGGCCCCCGTATCTGGGTCAGCGATCTGAGTGATCGGCGTGATACTTCCGGTCGTTCCCGAGGCGAGGCCGTTTCCGTCGGAGTAAAGCCAGTTGATGCCGAAGGCACGCAGCAGGGACCGCTGCACCTCCATGATCTTGACCTTCATCATCACCTGCTGCGGCGCACCCACTCGCATGTGATTGAGAACCGACGGATAGAAACGCTCGGCGATTTCCACCATCTGCGTGATCTGCTCGGGATGGGTCACCCAACCGCGTAACAGGACGCTGTCGTTGACTTCCCGTGCTTCAACCGAGGCACCGGGAAAGAGTTGATTCAATTGGACCTGCAGGTAGCGCACGTCACCGGTCACGAGCACTTCGACCGTGTAGATGTCGCTGTTCTCGTCGGTCATGGTCAGCGTCGTGACGCCGGGATTGATCGCATGCAGGCGGATCGATCGGGCATCCAACGCTTTGATGTCGACGACGTCGGAGTCGAAACCGTCGACCCGCGAGATGCGATCGTCGAGCTTCACGATCTTCGAGAATTGCTCGATGACCTGAATTTTCGACTCTCGGGACGCAAGTCGAACCACCGGCTCGTTCGCGTTCGGAGTACCAGTCTCTTGGGCGAAAGCTGCTGAGGCGAGCGCAAATACGACCGCAAAGGCCATTGAGCGTCCGAAAGAGTTCGGCAATTGCATCCGTGCACCTGTCGGTTGGGTTCGTCACGTCGGCCGCCGATCAGACGGTATCGCAACGCTTCGAAGTACTTTGCCCGCAGTGATCCGTCACTGCCGTACCATCCGGGTACGGCACAACGGACGGGCCGGTCGTGCCGGTCCGTCCGGTTGTTCCTATTCTTCGGTCTGTCGGTTCGCTTGACTGAAGGCGAGAATCGACTTGTGACGCTGCTCGATTAGAAATTTTGAAGAACATCGAGTTCGTCGCCGATTTCCTTGGTTCGCTCCACATCTTCTTCGTTAAAAATTTCCTCGATTCCGTCCGGCTCGCTTTCGCCAGATACCGCAGGCCCACTCGGCGGCCCAGACTGCCGATCTTTCGGGCCGTCACTCGGGATCGCCCACGGATTGGCATCCGCGTCGGCATCCGTATCTTCGGGGGCGACGGCAGGAGTGGCCGGTTGTCCGCGTCCGACCTCGGCACGCATTTTTTGCATTTTGGCCCGATCGAGATCAAGTTCGGCGAGCGCTTCTTCATCGATCACGTCGGTATATTCGGCGTCATCCTTGCCGCGGTGAATCATGATCGTCCAGGTCGGGATATCGGGCTCGTTCGGAGCCGCTTCAACCTTCACCTCTTCCTGCTTCTGAGCAACGAAGTCGCCGAGGCTTTCAGTCTTGACCGGCTCTTCCGCCTTTTTCTCGCCTTTTTTGTCTCGGACGCCCGCTACCGTGGACGTATTCATGAACGTCGCCATAGTCACCTCCGGCGTGTCGGCGACATCGGTGTCTTCTTTACTACGAAGCGTCAGGTGCAGTTCGCCTCGATTTTCGGCGAGTTTCAGCAGGGCCGCCTGCTCCGGTGTGACGATCAGCGAGATGTTCTTCGCGGTGGTCTCGCCGTCTGATTCACCCGTAGTGCGGAGGCTGTCGGTGGCGAAGACTTCGATAAATTCGAGAACCGTTTTCGTCGACGTGATTTGCTGGCCGCCGGGATCTCGCAACTTGTAGGTGCAAAGAATGTCCACCCGGTCGGTCGGTCGCAGCAGGCCGCTGTGACTCTTGGTCGAGTCGACCTTCACCGTCGCGACCCGCATTCCGACGGGAATGGTGTCTGAAGGCGGACGCGCCGATTCACTCAATTTCGCTTCAGCGATAATCTCTTCTTGAACCGCGCGAGAGACGAGGGCTTTGCCTTCAGTCTGCTTGCGATCGGTCACCGCACCGCGTGGTGCCATACTCCGCGGCACTTCCTTGAACGCCGAGTTGGTTTCATCGAGCTTGCCGCCCGGAATGATGTCGGTCGTGGCGACCAACACCCGGACCACCGGTTCCTTTTCCGACTTGGCTTCCATGACCTGCATGACGCCCAACATGGCTACCAGCCCGAAACCGGCTGCGACCAGGAACAGAATCAGTGATTTGTTTTTCATCGGTTTTTCTCCGGGACAAAGCCGGGGAGGCTATTGAGGCGTCGTGGATAAGATGGAGTTCGTGATGTCGCACGCGGTTGTCGAGCTTCGGCGGGCACAGCCCGCCCTACAGTCCTCAGCGCTCAACTCTTGAGATTCGACTAATAGATCAGTCCTGCGTAGCAGAAGTAGCCGATGCTCCCGATGCAGATCGGAATGCCGTAAGGCAGCAGCATCATGGACGACTTGCGCTCAGCGGCGATCGAGGAGAGCTTTCGCGGATCGCGAACGGCCCACCACTCGTACCAAAGCATCAGAAAGTTGGCGTAGTGCTTCATAAACACGCCGCGATACAGGACCATCGCAACGGCCATGAGGGCACCAACGACGACCGAGACGGCGAAGGCGTAAAGGGTGATCTCCCACCCCAACCAAGCACCCATGCCGGCCATGAGTTTGACGTCGCCGGCTCCCATTCCGCCGACCGCGTAGAGCGGGAGCAGTGTGAGGAGTCCGCAGGCCAGTCCCAACATGCCGAAGCCAAGGCCTTCGAAGCCGCCGATCCAGGTCTGAAAGATCAGCCCGGCCAAGGCCATCGGATAGGTCAGCCAGTTCGGCACGCGCAGTTCTTTGCCATCGATCCAAGCCGCCCAAATGAGCAGCAACGCGACGACTTTGACGTGCCAGTTATCGAGGAGAAGTTCTGTCCAATCCATGATTCGGGACTTTCGGGAGGAGTTTAGCGGCTGGGAGCGACCGGATCGGTCGACGCGAGGTCGACCTATTGAGTTGTATGCGTTGATTGAAGGGCCGATTCGACCGGGCACGCTCAGGCGTGGCGGACGAACAGCAGTTGAACCGTGACGACGAGCGAGCCGAGCAGCAGCGCGACTTCAGCCGGCGTGATCACGGAAATGTCGAGCCAAAACGGAAACATGAGTCTTAACGATCTGTTGTGAGGCAATGAACCGGGACGACGGGGGGAGACATGAGCGGCGGAGTAGCCGCCGACCGCGGAGGGTTTCTCCGCGGCCGGGCGACGCATCCGTCGGTCGACCGAAAGTCGGGCCGGATCAGCCGGCATTAGCTGATGGCGTTGCCGACTTCTTCGAACTTGGCGTTCGCGTTCGTACCGATCGCCTGAATGGCGGTCAGGCAAACGATCACGATGAGCGCCAGCATGACGGCGTACTCAACGGCCGTCGGGCCGTCTTCGGAAACCAGAAACTTCTTGACGCTGAGACCAAAATCCTTCATTGCAACCCTCTCTAGAGACGTTAGCTCGGCGATCAGCCGAGACCGAAACGGATGAGTCGCGGCGGCCCGGCCGAACCATTCGACCATCACCTCCGAAACCCGGCACCAGAACGGATTCCTCTCGGAATCCGAAATTCCGTCGTTCAAACCGGCCGCCGCAGCGACCGTGGCTGAAGCACGCAAGGGATCAGTTCGAGACCGACCACCCAGCGCACCTCATGTGCCGCTCAAACGTAGGTCAGGGCTCGGGGCAGTCAAACGGGGTAATCCAAGAAATTTAGGGATTATGGATTGTTGCATTAAAGCAACGACGAGCATGTCGTAAGCCCATGCCGCGAAGCAATTTGCAGCGTGATGCGGCATCGCATCGGGAAGAAAATCCGGAGTCGCAGCCGAGAACTCAGGCGACCGGCTCGTCATGGCGAACAGCGTTTTCACGTTGTCCAGCGGCAATCGCGGGCGAGGAGAAGATTGGCCCAATCGCGAGACAGAATGGAGCAATTAGACGGGCATGTTTCGCCGGTCAATTCGTTCGATCGGACGAATATTTTTCGTCGTGGATGAGAATCGTTCGCGGATCGACTCGAGGTCGAGGTGGCGGCTGTGCGGGCTTTTGCGCAGAGTTTGTGAGTGTTGGGAGTTCGGTGATGGAGTCCCTTGCTTGCGCTGCGGGCTTGTTTGAGCATTCACCGCTTGCGCTGCGGGCTCGCTCAGGCGTCGCCGTCGGTGGTCAATGAACGTGTCCGGCGAAAGACCTCGCCGGCGATCAGCAAGATCACGACCACGACCAAAAGACCAATCGATGCGGGCAGTCCGAGCTTTCCGACGACGGCCCAGCCACTGCCGAACAAAGCCGCGACGGTCGACAGGAGCATCAACGTGTTGACCAACACGCGCTTTCCGCCCGTCGGACGCTGATCGCCGAGCACGGCTTTGCTGTTCATCAGGGCGAGGAACGTCACGTACGCGATCGGCAGAAGAACCAGCCCGAAGACGGATGTCGGAACGGCCAGCCACGCTTGGGCCTCGCCCCAGATGAATGGCCCCAGCACTCCAGTGCAGGCCGCGAGTGAGCCGATTCGCATGGGCCATCCCGACGCTGGTACGTTCATTAGTTCGCAAATCACGAAGCCGGAGACCAGCATCAGCAAGGTGATCGTCGAAAGCGCCATCGCGAGCACGCCGAACCCGAATACGATGTCGGCCGTGCCTCGTCCCAGCAGCGGGGTCAATGCCTCAGACAGCCCGCCCACATCGCGCTTCACGAGCATCGAGGCGAGCTTTCGCTCTTCGGTGGATGCGTCGGCGATCTCGCCACCCGTGGCTTTGATCCGCCCTTCAATTAATCCGTTGACGACTTCCGGCGAGGCCGAAGCCCCGGTATCGGCTTTGAGGTGGAACTGACTGGCCGAAGCGATCACGACGCAACTCGTCGCGAGCAGAAACGGGATGAACATCCCCGTACTCAAGTCGAAGATCGCGAGGCCGCGGTGTTCTTTCCGCCAGCCGCGACCGAGCATCGAGTAGGGCAGCAGGAAGGTCATATTGATGCCGACGGCGGTCGCAAAAGCACCCATCAGCACATCACGCTGCTGCTGTTCGATTTGGGCGGCCCAATAGGTTGCGGCCTCCGCATCGACATTCCGCAGCCCCTCAAGAATCGGGCCGAATCCGGCGGCAGGTCGGAACATGGTCCCCAAGTTCGGGACAAATCCGGCGAAGATTTCGCCCCACGGCAGCCCGTCGCCGACGAGGCTGATCCTTACCACGACGCCGATAAAACAGGCCACGATCAGCCCGACTGTGATTTTGAGCATCCACTCGTAGACACGCACGCCCCAGTGGCCGCTCCCGTAACTCCACGTGATCGCCACAACGATCAGCAGAATAAAAGCGACGATCACCACGGTCGCCGCATTGAGGCCCATTACTTCTGTACTGCCAAGCGTGCTCTCATTTCCGAGCAGCGACGGCAGCAGGTTCTGCTTCATCACGCCATTGGCCAGTGCGTATTGCGGGAGCGCCCAGACCATGTTCGCCATCAGCGAGGCGATCAACCAGCTCCACCCCAGCACCGGATTGACGTGCCGGTTGATGAGGCCGAACGGCCGCTGACCGGTCGTGAGCGTCACGTATCCGATTGCGCTGAGCATGATGATCCCGAGGATCATCGCGAGCGGTTGCAGCCACAGCATGCCGTAGCCGCCAAGAACTCCCAGATACATGCCCGTCGCCAGCGAGCCGCCGCCGAGGGTCAGGGCGCTTTGCAGCCAGCCGGGGCCGGAGAGCTTGATGTAGCCGCCCAACTTCACCGGCCACGATTTGCCTTCCAACTCGGCGAGATAATTTCGCTCCAGCGCGAGGTCGTCTGCCGGCGCCTCCGGACCGTCGGCCACCGAAGCCGACATTTGCGGCAAGTCGGGCGTGTCTGAGTCGGGATTGCCGGAAGCGGTGCTGTCGGACATGGTGGATCTGATTAAGGCGGGCGCACGTCTGAAATCAACTCCGCCAACCTACCGGTCCGTCCAGCGAGCATCAAGCGGCGCGAATTCCTGCAGCGCAAAGAAGACCCACGGGGCGGTGCCCGTGGGCTTGGAGTGAGATTCGAACGCGTTGCTCTTATTCGTCGTTGTCTTCGAGATCGCCGGCGACCACGAGCATCAACTTGGAGGGATCGAGATGCTTTTTCAGCGCTGCTTGGACCTGTTGCGGCGTCAAGCCCCGCAGCGATTCTTCGAGCTTCGTGTAGTAGTCCATCGTTCGCTCATATTCGAGGGTATTGCCCAAGATGCGAGCCAGATTGCCGTCGTTTGCCCGCGACACCGATTGGCGTTCGAGATAACCCGATTGGGCCCGTTCGACCTCGTCTTCCGTCACACCTTTCTCGAGCAATGCCGCCAACTCTTCATCAATGACGGATCGCAACTTGGGTACGTTTTCCGGATTGGTGATCGCGTACATGTAGAACACCGCGCGGGGGTCTTCGGCCCGAGCGCTGAAGCCGGAGCCGACACCGTAGGAAAGTCCTTCTTTCTGCCGCACGCGATCAGCCAGCCGGGATGAAAGTGAGCCTCCTCCGAGAATGTAATTCCCTAAGACGATCGCGGGGTAATCGGGATCGGTGTCGGTCATTGGAAACGCCGTGGCGGAAAAATAGACGGCGTTCTTCTTATCGGGGGTCGGAATCACATCGTAGCCGCCGGCGATATTTTCAGGCACATGGTCGGTGAGCCGATGATACGGGACGTCCGACTTCCAACCCGACAGCATCTCCTCGACAGCTTCGACTGTCGCATCGCGATCAAAGGTTCCCACAACGGCGACCTCCGCATCGGCCCCGCCGAGTTGCGATTCGTAGAGACCAACCAGTCCATCGCGCGAAACGTCTTCGTACATTTCGATCTGCTCTTCGAGCGTCGGCATGTAGCGCGGATCGCCCTTCGGCCACGAACTCAAATTCCGGCTAACTTTTGTCGTCGCCAGAGATTGCGGATCGTTCAGTTGAGATTGGAACGACGAGATCTGAGCCTGCTTCGCAACGCTGATCTCTTCATCCGGAAGCGTGGCCGACTTCAAAACTCTTCCCAAGAGCTTTAGCGCATCCGGCAACGTATCCTTCTTCGCCTGCAGGGTGAAGGTCGCGCCGCCCGCCGTACCGCTGGCCGACAACTGAGCCTGCAAGCGGTCGAGTTCATCCTGAATTTCCTGCCGGGTCATCCCGTCGGCCCCGCGGGTCATCAGGAGGGGCAACAACTCCGCCGGCATGGCTTTGTTCTGCAGGGACTGCTCGTTGCCGTAATTGAGGTGCAGCCGGAACACAACGGTCTCGCCGCGATTCTGCTTCTGGAGCAGAACGGCCTTCGCTCCGCCCGCCAGTTCGACCCGCTCGGTCCGGCTTTCGATATTGGCCGGTGAGACGTCGAACTTCTCACCCGCTTTGACGACCTCACGGCCTTTGTACTCGCCGATCGATTCGGCCAGGTCCTCCACATGCGGGATCTGCGTTCGAACCGGCTCGTCGGTCGGAAGGAACAGCCCGGCCGTGCGATTGCTGGGGATGAGGTACTTCTGGGCGACCTTGGTCACATCGGCGGGCGTGACCTTCTCAAGGCGGTCGCGGTACAGAAAATAAAGCCGCCAGTCGCCCATCGCCGCCCATTCACTCAGTTCGACGGCGATCCGCGTGCTGTTGTTGGCGGTCAGTTCGCGTTGCTTGAGTAGCCGCGCCTTCGCCCGGTCGACTTCCGCTTCGGTGACCGGATTCTCGACGAGATCGATCTCCAACACGTCGAGCATTGTCTGCAGCACATCTCTGGCATCTTGCGCGTCAGCGATCTCCGCCATGATCCGCATCACGCCCGGATCGTGCCACGCGAAGGCCACGCCGGAGAGGTCAGCCGCTCGTCCGGGTTCGACGAGTTTTTTATAGAGCCGACCACTCGGAGCGGCCGTAAGAATGCTTTCGAGAACGTCGATCGCCGGATACGACGGATTGCCGCCGGCCGGAATGTGATAGGCGACTGCGGCGAGAGCGACCTCTCCGGTGCGCCGCAGCAAAACGGTTCGCTCCCCGTCCTGTGCTGGCTCCTCCGTGTAGGTCTGCGGCAGCGGAGTGTCGGGATTGTCGAGGGGGGCGAAGTACTCTTTGATCTTCTCGATCGCGAAGTCGGGATCGAAGTTGCCCGCGATCACGAGCATCGCGTTATCGGGACGGTAATATTTTTTGTAGAAGGCCTGCAAATTTTCGATCGGCACCCGTTCGATGTCGGCCCGGTTACCGATTGTCGACTTGCCGTAGTTGTGCCATTCGTAGGCAGCCGAGACGACGCGTTGGGCGAGAATCCGCTGCGGGCTGTTTTCGCCCCGTTCGAACTCATTGCGAACGACCGTCATCTCGGAGGCAAGGTCTTCGGCGCGGACGAAGCTGTTGACCATACGGTCGGCTTCGAGCCGCAGCGCGAATTCGAGATTCTGCTCACTGGCCGGAAGTGTCTCGTAGTAGTTGGTGCGGTCGACCCACGTGGTGCCGTTGAAGCTGGCCCCGCGTTCCTGCAGCACTTTGGGAACCTGCGGGTGATCGGGCGTGCCTTTGAAGAGCATGTGCTCCAACAGGTGCGCCATGCCCGATTCGCCGTAACCTTCGTGCCGCGAGCCGACGAACATCGTGAGATTGACGGTGACGGTCGGCTTCGATTCATCCGGAAACAGCAGCACCTGCATTCCGTTTTCGAGACGGTATTCGGTGATGCCTTCGATGGAGCGAATCTGAGTCACTTCGGAACCGTCCTTGGCGAAGCTGATTGAGGGGAGCAGCGCGGCGATCAGTGATGCGAATGCGATGAGCAACGGCCTGCCGTGCATCGAGGTCTCCTTCCGTGCGGATGCGAGATTCGGCGGACCGCCGAATTTGTTCAGTGTGTTTGCGGGACTATCGTATCGGCGAGCCGGCGCCGGACAAACCAGCAGAGGCTCAAAGAGTCCGCGGTTCTTCTGCAACCGATTGCCGATTGCGGCGAAACGTCCGAACGACCTATAACCCGGCTGCGTCCGAATCGGCCGAATCTCGGCCCGATACCGACGCTGACTACTCTTACGGCAGGAGGCCGTGCGATGTTTGCCCCGCTTCAAAATTGGCAGGTCCGCGCAATCGGCGTGGGTATCATTCTCTGCGCGATCGTGGCGTCGGCGGTTCTTCCGCTGTTCGCATCGGGTGGAATGATCCCCATCTACATGAAGGCGACCGATCGCTATCTCGCGGGGGAGCAGTTCTACCTGCCTAATGAACCTCCGGCTTACACGTATCCGCCGGCGATGATCCTCACGACGGTGCCCCTCGCGGTCTTCCCTGAGTACGGCTGGCGTGCGCTCAATTGGTTGGAGAATTTCTCGCTGGCAGCAGGGTTGATTGCGTTGGCGACGGTCATGGTCTGGCCGGTGATCGCTGCCGACGGCCCCCCGTTGAGAGACCGACGGTACCTGATCGCGGCGACCGTGGTCACGATCCTCTGCCTCAAATACATCATCTCGCCGATCAAATATCAGGCTCACGATTTGATGGTTGTGGTCGCCGTCGGAGGCGCGGCGCTTGCGATGTCCCGATCGAACGACAAATGGGGCGGACTGCTCGGAGGCATGGCAGCGGCCCTGAAGGCGACGCCGATGCTGCTGCTCCCGGTCCTTGTGATGCAGCGCCGCGTTGTGGCCTCCATGACATTCGGCACCGCCGTGCTCGTATTAACGCTGCTGCCCGACCTGTTCGTGGCATCGCCCGACGATGCGACCTGGGCTCAGTCGTGGTACTCCCGATTCGTCTCAAAGACGAGTGTCGGTGAAGCCGCCGAGGGGGACGGAGCCTGGACGGCTTGGAATGCACTCAATCAAAGTATTCCGGGAACAATGTATCGCCTGATGACGCCGGTCGAGACGGGAGGCGAATTGAAGAACGTCGCAATCGCAGACCTCGGCGGCCGAACGGCGAAACTGATCGTCTTGCTGATCGAAGTCGCCGTCTTCGGTTTCATCGTGCTGACCTGTCGACGCAGTCCGCTGCTCGACGCGGGACCGCTGCGGTCGTTCTATTGGATGGGTGCCGCCGGAGTCGTGCTGTGTGGAATGCTGCTGCTATCGCCGATGAGCAGCACCCAGCACTTTTGTGCGCTCTGCCTGCCGATCGCGTTCTTCACTGTCCATTATTTTTTCATCCGTCGAACGTGGGTCGCCCTCGCCGGCATGTCGGCGGTCATGCTTGGTGGCCCGCTCGCCTCGCAGGACCTCGTCGGCGAGACGTACTCCAGTTGGGCGCAGGCGGCCGGCAGTGCGACTATTGTCACGATCGCCTGCATGGTTTCGACGGGTGTGCTCTTGCTGTCTGACCGGAAACGAAGCGAGCAAATCTTTGCACGTTTTGAGAGCGACAGCTCATCGCCGAATCGAGACGAAGCCATTATTTCGCCACCGGCTGCGGCTGCTTGAATTTCATCGAAGCTAGAGTCGGTGATGATCGGCGGTGTCGGTGGTGTCGGTGGTGTCGTCCCTTGCCCCGCGCTGCGGGCTCGTGTGCGTTAGGAGACGGGGCCGACGGCGACGCCGCGATTGGCGTTGGGGCGACTCGGCATGTTCGACCGATCGGGCATCCGAATCGGCAGCCGGATCGTAAATGTGCTGCCTTTGCCGAATTCGCTTTCGAGAGAAATATCTCCGCCGAGCAATTTCGAAAGCTCGCGCACAATGGAAAGCCCCAGCCCCGTGCCGCCGTGTTCACGGGTCATGGCGTCCGACTGACCCGGACCGGAGCGTCCCTGTCGAAACTTCTCAAAGATCACGCTTTGATCTTCGAGCGGAATGCCGATGCCGGTGTCTTCGACGATCAGATCGAAGTGCTTCTCACGATCGGCAAGTCGTCCGTAGACGCGAACCTGCCCTCCTTCCGGCGTGAATTTGATCGCGTTCGAAAGCAGGTTGTTCAAGATTTGTTGGAGCTTGCCCGCGTCCTGCCACAGTGCGGGGATGTCCGGGGAGACGTCGATCTTAACTTGAATGTTCTTGCGGTCGGCAAGCGGCAAGAGCTGGTCGACCTGCGTTTCAACGACCTCGCTGAGCGAGAATTCTGTCTCTTCGACGGTCAGTTTTCCGCTTTCGATTTTGGCGAGGTCGAGGATGTCGTTGATCAGCACCATCAAATCGCCGCCCGACTTGCGAATGTTGCCGACGAATCGCTTCTGCTTATCGTTCAGATTCTCTGCACCGGAGAGCACGTCACTGAAGCCCAAGATGCTGTTGAGCGGCGTCCGCAGTTCGTGGCTCATCGTCGCGAGGAATTCATCTTTGAGACGATTCGTCTCGTACAGTCGCAGGTTGACCCGCGCGAGTTCGTCGACCTTTCCGTCGAGGTCGACGTTCAAATCTCGCAACTCGTCCTGCATCGTGATCAGGTGCCGGAGCATGCGGTTGAACGCGTGAGAGAGTTCTTCGAACTCATCGCCCGTCCGAATATCGGCCCGCAGGTCGATCGTGCCTCGGGCGATCTCATCGGCAACGTCTTTTAGGTGCAGCACCGGTTTCACAATCACGTACCGCACGATCGCGTAAGCCGAGAGCATCGCCAGAAAAGCGGTCACGATTGCCGTCGTGACAAGAAAAGCGTTGTTCTGCACGAGAGCCCGCTTGGTTTCGGCGAGCGGCAGCGAAATCTTGACCATCCCGATCAGCCCGCCCCGCGGCGTTGCGGCGTGATAGTTCTCGTAAGTCGACTCGCCGATGTGGCAACTGCGAAAGCAATCGTCTCCGGCAATCAACGGGGCGAAGTAGCGATACTGTTCGTCCGAAGTGGAGACGAACTCATCAGCGCCGGCTCGAAGCGAAAGCAACGCGCGGGAACTGATCGGGTCGCCGGGTCGATCGGCCGCAGGCGCGTTCGCCGCGGCATTGTAGACCTGCCAACTGTCGATGACCGGGGCGTCGGTGGAAGAACCGGTAAAGCTGAATTCCGGGTCGGGGTCACCACGGTGCTTGTGCCACAAAATCGGTTTGATGAGCGCCCGCGCGACGTTGCGGTTCTGCTCATACACGACCCGCACATTCAACCAGGCGTAGAACGAAAAGCTGCCCGCAATCAATAGGAGCAGCCCCGTCCCGAACAGGAAACGGCACTTCCGTTCGAGGCTCGTCTCACCGAGCAACCGCTTGACGGTACGGTATGACATGAGCCGATCAAAAATTCATTCTGTGGAACGAGATGTTATCAGCACATCGCAGTGTGCTTGAGGCTATCGCCCCGCTTAATTCTGTGAAGTGCAGCAACCAATGGAGTCGGCAAATATCATTCGGGAGTGGCCCGGACAACGTCCGGGTCGCGCAGCGACAAGAGTACTTGGGCGAAGATTTCCCCGAAAAATTGGCATCGAATGTCGTATGGAGTCGGTAGCTGATTGCTCTGGCGGCTGAGCCGCACGGACGTTGTCCGTGCCACTCGAAATTAGATTTTAACGTGGGGCGGGCGGGGACGGCGCTTTCGCCGCCCCCGGAACGCGTCCTCTCGGACTCGTCAGTGCATGACTGCTTCCCTAAACGCTACTCGTTCATGACTTCGGTCTCTTTGTGAGAAGCGAGGTCGTTGACTTTGCCTTCGTACTTCTTGGTGAATTCCTGGACTTGGTCTTTCACGGAATCGCGATCGTCTTCGCCGAACGTCTTTTCCTTCTCAGCGGTATCGGCGTGCTTATTGGCATCGCGCCGAATGTTGCGAATCGACACTCGCGCCTCTTCGGCCAGTTCTTTCACACGGGAGACGATTTGCTTGCGGCGTTCGGTCGACAGCGGCGGCACGTTCAGGCGGATCAGCCGGCCGTCGGAGTTGGGGGCGAGGCCGACATCGCTGGCCTGGATCGCTTTGGAGATCGCGCCGATCTGTGTTGCGTCGTAAGGACGCACGACGATCTGCTGCGGCTCGGGAACGCTGATCGTGGCGCACTGCTTGAGCGGCATCATGGAGCCGTACATTTCGACCCGGACGCTCTCAACCAAGGCAGGCGTGGCCCGTCCCGTCCGCATTCCCTGAAGTTGATCGTGATAAAGGTCCGCGGCCTTGCTCATCCGTTCTTCGGCGTCGAGCAAAATTTCGTCGGCGTCCATCAAGTCTCCTTTTCCAGTTCGTTATGAATTTCTGTTGTGCTCGAGCCCCGATTCCGTCCCATTACTCTCACCCCGACGCGGCGACCGATCATTGAGTTCAGCCGCGTGTGCTGAAGTCGGGCAGTTTTCGCCGCTCCGGTCCGACATAGCGACCGCGCGGACGGATCAGTTGATTGTGCGTGCGTTGCTCGCATGCGTGGGCCGCCCAACCGGGCAATCGGGCGACGATCGTCACAGCGCGATAGGCGTTTTGCGGAATGCCCAAATACTCGAACAACCGCGACAGGTGCCAATAGATCGTCGGCTGAAGTCCGAACTGACCACGAACCGCTTCTTCGAAACAGCGGGCGATCCGCTCGAAGTCGCGTCGCCCGGTTTCCGAAGCCATCACGTCGCACATTTCGCGGAGCAGTTCGAGCCGCGAATCGTCGGTCGACATCGAGCGGCTGTCGAAACCGTCGATCGGTCGAAAATCTGAAGCGCGACCGTCGAGGAAAGTGCTGACCTCGTCGACCGAGCTGAGCTCAAACAACGGCGCGACGATATCAAATCGCGGTCCCGCATGAACCGATCCGCTGCAGGTCGCGGCGGCCGCCGCCAACGCCCCGCAAAAATCTCCACCGCCGCTGATGACCGCGCGGGCGGCGAACGTCGAGGCATCGATTCCCTGATCGGCGAGCACGCTCAGCGCAGCATCAAATGCCCGCTCCTGCTCGTCGGTCGGTCGCTTGGAAGTCAAACGCAGCAACAAATTGCCCGCAAAACTGAAATCACTGTCGAGGCCATCACCGACGGCATCGCTGCCAGATTCGCTGAAGTCGACCGATGCCTGGGGCGTGTAAATCGTCGAGAGGCCAAGCGTGCTCAGCGCCATCAGACGGGCGAACTCTCCCATGAACGCATCGTCGGCGACCTGACTGTCGAATTCGAGGACCGCACCCGCTGACGCAATGAGGTTGCCGAGAAACGAATCCGAACGCGTGCTCGAATTCGCCGAGTGCAGCAGGGCATCGACGATCGGTCCAGCGGCAACGTCACCGAACAGCCACGTCTGAAAGTCAGCCAGGAAGTCGAGGCTCGGCAGCTCCCCCGCGATCAACAGGTAGGCGGTCTCCAGAAACGAAGACTCACGGGCCAAATCGGCAATCGGATACCCGTGGTACAGATACAGCTCTTCGACTTCAGAGATCCGGGTCTCGGCAGAGATGATGCTTTCAAGCCCAGGATCAAAGACGTCGGGCGTGACCGACATACGGTCCACGAGCCGTTCCAGTCCGGCTTTCAGATACTCGGGACGTTTCGATCGTTCGTTTTTCATGAGTCCACCCGGCCTTCCTTAGCCGAACCCCTCTGATAACAAGACGGCTCGCTAGTTTACGAGGCGGTCCGACCACTCGAAAGCCTACCCGCGTTCCGCTGGGACATCACATCCGCATAGACCTCTCGAATTCGCCGGGTCATCGTCTGGTGACGAAACTGTTCGGTGAATCGTTCACGACCGGCCGAGCCCAGTTTTTCCCTAAGCCGAGCATCCCCGGCAAGCTCGGTCAGAGCGGCAGTCAACTCGGAAATCGACTCCGGCGGAAGCAGACAACCGGTCTCACCCGTGATGCAAACTTCCCGCGCCCCATCGATGTCATAACTGACCACGGGCTTACCGGCGATCAAACCCTGCGGCAGCACGCGGGCGAGGCCTTCCCGCAGCGACGTATGCACCACGATGTCCATCGCGTGAATCAACTCGGGAACCCGGTCGGGCGGCACTAAACCCGTGAAGCGAAAATGATCGGTCAGGCCCGCGTCGGCAATTTGTTGCTCCAATGACTCTCTCAAAATTCCGTCGCCGACGAATAGAAACTTCACTCGGGAGTTCTGGCGGACGACATCCGCGGCGCAGCGCAAAACGAACTCGTGTCCTTTTTTGTGAAACAACCGCGCGATCTTGCCCACGACGATGTCGGTCGACGTGAAGCCGAATTTTGAGCGGACTTCGCGCGGCGACCGCGGCGGCTGCAAGAACGGTTCGACGTCCATCCCGCTGTAAATGGTGACGAACTTCTCCCGCGGCGCGACACCGGCGTCGGCGTACTGATCGGCCATCGCATCGCAGACGGTGATGAACCGATCCGTTCGCCGAGCCGCCCAAAGTTCGGCCGCACGATATGTCATGTAAGGCAGCGCCGATTGCCCTCGGAAAAACGAAGGACCATGTACCGTATGCACGACCGGGATGCCGAGCTTCGCCGCGGCCGCGCGTCCTAAAACTCCCGCCTTGCCGCTGTGAGTATGCACGATCTGTGGCGCGTATTCGCACAGCGCCTCGGTCAATTGCCGAAGGGCCTTCCACTCGTCAATCGGCGAGACGGCGCGGATCAGATTCGGCACTTCAATGACGGGAAAGCCGCCGCGTCGAGCCCTGTCGATCAGGCTTCCTTCCGGCCCGATAGTCGGCCCGGTCACGAGGGCGACCTCGTCGCCATAATCGCGGTGCTGCCCCTCGACGGTCAGCAAGGTATTCTCCTGTGCCCCGCCGATGATCATCCGCGTAATCACATGCGCTGTCCGCATCACTGCCCGTTCGACTGCACCACGGTTTGCTCCCGCTCCGGCGGCTGCACTTCGGGAGGAGATTGCTCGAGCAGGCTGCTGGGGGCGCTCTCGAAGAACTCAACACCCCCGGTTCGGACATCGTACATTCCGCCGACCACGCCGATTTTGCCTTCGTCGCACAGCTTGGCCATCGTGTGACTTTGCTCCAGTAAGACATGCATCATGCGATCGACATTCGCCCGGGCGACGATATCAGGGAAGTCATCCTCCGGTTCGACAGATGACGATTTCGGTGCCCAACGGGTTTGCTTTAGCGCCTGACGGGTTTCATTTAATTGTCGCGCCGGTTCGATCGACTTCTGAATTTCGTTGACGACCGCCGCGAGGTGCTCGCAGCCGGTTGCCTCGGCGGGGTCTGCGTTCTGCTCGGCGAGGTTGACGGCCGCCGTGACGGCGCCGCAACGGGTGTGCCCGAGAATCACGACGAGCTTCGCCCCCGCGACGGCGCAGGCGTATTCAATGCTCGCCATCACCTTCTCTTTGACGACATTGCCGGCGATCCGCACGGTGAAGACGTCGCCGACGCCGAGGTCAAAAATGATTTCGGTCGGATTCCGCGAATCGATGCAGCTCACGACGCAAGCGAGCGGAAATTGCCCCTCAGCAGTTTCATGAATCGCCTTCGTGTAGTTTCTTGTCAAACTGTGGCCGGTGCGGAATCGCTCGTTGCCGTCCTTGAGCACCTGCAACACGTGCTCAGGCCGCATATTCTCCTGCAGCTCCCGCGTCGAGAAATCAATGAACTCAATCTCGTCCCCGTCAACATAGCGATCCTTAAAGCCGATCCGGCTGACCGAGATGTTCTTCGCCGGGGCCGTCTCCTTCTTAAAGTCACTTATTAAGTCGAGAACGTCCGGGTCAATGTAGTCAGTCGAACGAGCGTCGAGCAGCACCCGGCTGCCTGCCGGCACGTTCTCGAGCACCCGCAACAACGCCGCCCGATTGAGAAAGCTGACCTGATTGGCGAGTTCGATTCGCAGCACTTCGCCGCTGACATGATTCTCTCGAATCAGGTGCAGCGGTCGGCGGAGATTGCTCTTCAAGATGAAACCGATCGCAAAGACGAGACCAATAATGATCCCGATCAGCAGGTCGGTCAGCACGATCGCGGTCACAGTAATGATGAACGGGAGGAACTGATTCCAACCCTCCCGCCACATCTGCTTAAATAGCTCCGGATTGGCGAGCTTAAAACCGGTGTGGAGAAGAATCGCGGCCAGACACGATAGCGGAATGGAATTGAGTACCTGCGGCCCGAAAAAGCAGAACCCGACCAGAATAAATCCGTGTGCGATCGCCGAAAGCTTGGTCACGGCGCCGGACCGCACATTGACTGAACTGCGGACAATGACCGACGTGATCGGGAGACCGCCGAACATGCCGGAGACAACGTTCCCGCAGCCTTGCGCAAACAGTTCCCGGTCGGGCGGCGAGTTCCGCTGTTTCGGGTCGAGTTTGTCGACCGCTTCCAAGTTAAGCAGCGTCTCCAAGGACGCGACAATCGCGACGGTCACGGCGGCAATATAAAACTGCGGGTTTAAATAGTGGGACCAATCCGGCCACACGATGAATTGGTCGAAGTTTTGAAGCCCCTGAGCGACGGGAACATTGACGAGGTGCTCGCCTTGAACTGCCAGTAGCGGGCCGCCGGATGTGTTAAACAGCCACCGCATAATAAATCCGAAAGCGACTACCGTCACGGGCGCGAGGACGGGTACTTTTTTAAAGAAGGCGAATCGATCGCTCAGCACGAGGAATACGAGCGAAGCGACACCGATGATTGCCGCCCCCAAGACCACGTGCCCGCTTGTCACATCCGTCACGACGGCCCACAATTCCGTAAAAGTATTGTGGTGATCGGGCTGCGAAAACGACATGTCGCCCTCGGGATCAGAGTCGCGCCCTAGCACGTGCGGGATTTGCTTCAAGATCAGGATGACCCCGATCGCCGCAAGCAGCCCCTTAATTACGCTCGACGGGAAAAATGCGGAGATGAAACCCGCCCGAAGTACGCCGAGTAATATCTGAATGAATCCCGCCACAGCGACCGCGGCCACGAACGCCTGATAGGACCCGAGCGCCTCGATCTGCATCGCCACAACCGCCGTCAAGCCGGCCGCCGGGCCGGAGACGCTGGTGTGCGAGCCGCTGAGCGAACCGACGACAATGCCGCCCACGATGCCCGCGAGTAGGCCGGAAAACAAAGGGACGTTGAGGCCCTCTTCCATCCCCGGCGCGCGAGAGGCCAATGCGATACCCAGACACAATGGCAGCGCTACCAGGAAGACCACGACACTCGCGGCGAGATCGCGACCGATATTCTTCGCCCAGTTCGACTCCATAGGTGCCCCTCTGCAGTAGCGGTCTCATCGTGTTGACGATCCGCCATCGTGTCAGAGAGAGCCACAGATCGCCACGCGCCACGAGAAATTCGTCCACAGGTCGATCCCGCCGACAAACAAGTCCGCACCGCAGCAAGGGACGAAACGAGCAAATCACGACGTCCTCAAGACAGCCCGCCTAACCAACAACTGCCGCTCCCGCTGAGATCGGCTCCAACGTCACTTCAATCGCCTTGAAGGCCGGCGTCTTCGAACGAGGGTCACTCCGCCGGGGCACCAGCACGTTCGCTTCCGGGTAATACATCAGACATGCCCCCGGGCGGATGCTGTCAAACGGCCGGGCCTCGATCGGGAAGAGCTCGCCGTTCGAACTCTTCACCTTCACCCGCTCATTCGGCGTCAGCCCCAGCGGTTCGAAGTCGTCCGGATGAATCAGCACGACGTCCCGCCGATCGATGCCGCGGTAGAGGTCGGTGTTTTCGTAGACGACCGTATTGAATTGCCCCTCGCTGCGGACGGTCATCATGGTGAGCCTTCCCTCCGCCGGCCGAGTGTCAGGGATCTCGTGCACATGCAGTTGAGCTCTGCCGGATGCCGTCGGGAACTGCGGTTCGTGAAACGTCCGCCCGGCGATCTGGAACTCTTCTTTCGAACGATCGATCTGCTCAATCTTGTCGAAACCCGGAACCACTTTCGCGATCATCTCTCGGATGCGGCTCGTGTTCTCCATCGCCGCCCAATCGACCGGGCCGGATGAGTCGAGTACTCGCCGGGCGATATGTGAGATTACCTCGACTTCGCTCCTGGGCCCCTCATGTCGGGCCGGGCCACCGTCGCTGAGACGGACGTAATTGAACATCGACTCTTGCGTCGTGGGCTGCGGCTCTTCGTCCCGCGCGAGTACCGGCAGGATGATCGTCTCATCGGCCAAGCCGTGGGCGTGTCCTGTGTTGAGCGTCGTGCTGAGGTAGACGATCGACTCCAGTCGCGAAAGCGCCTCCGCTGCGTACGGCGAGTCGGGATTGGAACCATACAGATTTCCGCCGAGGCAAAAACCCAGCTTCAACTTGTGGTCGTGAGCCGCCTCCATGCAGGCGAGAGTATCGAGCCCCGGCGAGGTCGGCAGGTCGACATTGTAGTTCGACTGCAGCCGTTCGAAGATCGCGTCCTTCAATTTCGGCGTGACTCCCACCGAGCCGATGCCCTGCACGTTGGAGTGCCCGCGGATCGGCAGCAGCCCGGCGTGCGTTCGCCCGACCATGCCGCGGAGTAGGGCGAGATTGCCGATCGCCTCGACGTTTTCGACCCCGTGCGCTTGATGCGTGATGCCCATCGTCCAACTGAAAACGGCGTTCTTCGCCTTGCAATAGCGGTCGGTGATCTCGTCAATCTGCTCGATCGACACACCGGCCAATTGCGACAGTTCGTTGATATCCGCCTCGGCGAGCCGCTGCTTCAGCTCGGGCCAACCGTCGGTGTAGTTTGTGAGGAAGTCCTCGAAGTGGGCGCCGCGTTCAACGACCCGTTTGCCGATCGCCGTGAGCAGCGCGAGGTCTCCGCCGATATGCGGCTGCACATAGAGCGTGGCGATCTTCGTCCCGAACAGCAGCGACCACGGATCGCTCGGCACGCTGAAGTTCGTGAGGCCGGTCTCAACGACCGGATTGATCACAATCACTTCGCCGCCGCGCCGCCGAACGTGTTTGAGCGTGCTCATCAGCCGCGGGTGATTACTCGCCGGATTCCCGCCGATCACGAACACGAGGTCGGCATGCTCGACGTCATCCAGCACCAAGGTCGCCGTGCCGGAGCCGAAGGTGTTGGTCAATCCGACGCCGCTCGCCTGATGGCAATAGAAGCTGCAATTGTTGACGTTGTTTGTGCCGTACATCCGCGCGAACAGTTGCAGCAGGAAGCCCGCCTCGTTCGAACTTCGCCCGCTGAAGTACCAGAACGTCTCGTCGGCGGGGAGCGACTTCAGCTTTCGCACGATCGACTCGTACGCCTCATCCCAAGAGATGGGCGTGTAGTGCGATTCGCCTTTGCGAACGCGGACCGGTTGCGTCAGCCGACCGCTATGCTCCAAATCGCGCGGCGACATCGCCCGCAGTTGCGGGATCGAGCGTTCCGCCCAGAACGATGTCTCGATTCCCGGCTGCATGTCGGCGACCATGGCCTGCATGCCCTTCTTGCAGACCTCGGGAAAGGTCCCACGCTCATTGACCATGCCCCCCTTCTGCCCGCCCATCCCGACCGCGCAGGTCTTACAGGCATTCCGGCTTCGCAGCGCCTTCCACAGCTTCCACGGCCCCCCGACCTGCCGGGCCTTCGAGAGCGAATATAAGACGGCGGGCCACCCGCCACCGGTTCGGACGCGTTTCATATCAATAATTTCAGTACGGCGACTTGGGCTGGGCGGAACTACAGTCGATTCGCCAGTTATTCTGAATCGGGCTGCCGTTCCAATTCGATCACGACGTGTGGCATCTCATCGAAGAACCGCACGTCCAAGGGTTTGTAGCCGGGCGCTTCGACGCGAATCAATGCACTCCCCGTCTGATACGGCCCCGGCTCCGGTCCCGGTCGGAACGAGTACGCCGCGAAGATATGAGTCTGCAGCAGAAAACGCCCCGTTTGCGGATCGTACTTGCGCGGTATGTCCGCTTCGATGGCCTGACCCATCAGCATCGAGTCATTACGACGAACGAATCGAACTGACTTCGGGTGTCTTTTACCCGACCCGCGCACTTCCCCGGTAATCAGGATGTAAGTCACCCCATCGCCGTGTGCCCCCATCCGTTCGGGCTGCCGCCGCTTGTCAGAGCCGGGCCACGCGGAATCAGGTTTAAACCTACCGTCGGACTCAGAATTAATTGTGATGTGACGATCGATTTCGCCGCCGCACGCTCGCAGGCACGCATTCAGGAAGTGCTTGCGATAAGAGTTCGCCGTTTCGAGTTTCGCCTCGATTTGTGGGCGGTATTTCTCAGCCCCGATGAATGCGGCCGCCAGTGGCGGGAAGTTGGGCAGCTTCAATAACTCATTCTTAACGGCGTTGTATCTTGAATCCGTTTCAAGGAAAATCACGTACCATGCGTTGGCACGTTCGCTGACGAGACCTTGAATCTCAGGTGAGGACGAGAGCAGATCGGTCGCGAAATCGGGATGACTGAACAAAGACAAGAATGCCGATGTCTTAAGTTCCGGCTCAAATCCGCGAGCCTTCTTATAAAGTTGTTCGGCCGCCTCTGGATTAAAGCCGGCTTTATTCAGACTACTAAGAACGAGCGGCCGGCATTTTTCAGGAATGTCATCGAGACTACGGATGACCGTTTCTACATGCGGCTTGAACCGTTCTCGCCAGCCGGTCAGCAACGTGTCGAATTCCACCCATAAGCCCAGTTTGACTGATTCATCAATACTCTCATCCGTTAATCGGCCAATCAGCATCGCCACGTAAGGCTTCGGGTCGGGCAGAAGCTCCGGGCGTACTTGGCAAACATTCCAGTACACTTCGTGATGCTCCGACCGAAGTCCAATATCTATCCCCCGATCAATGCCCTCAGTCCTTCGCGGTGCTCGGCTCAGGCACAACGCCGCGGCATTGCGGAGATCCTTGCTGTCGTCCTGCAGGCCTTCGATTAACGCTTTTGCTATTAATTCCAGTTGGTCATCGGTCATCTTCTCCGGCTGCTTCACGACCTCGCGTGGGACCGGCAAATCTGAGAATCCGCCCCGCGCCAAGACGGTCCCTGTCCAACGAAGTCGAATGCGACCGAACGCTCGCATCCGCTCCTCAGCCGATCCTTCTCCGGCCTGTCGGATTTCTTCTCTGAGGGAAGTCGACTCGCTGGTTTGCTCTGAAGTGGTATCATCGGCCGCCGCCGAGACCGTGGCGCAGACTAGAAAGATCACAAAATTTATCATCTGCGACATAGAGGTTGCTTAAAAACTAAGATTTCGTGAAA
Source organism: Stratiformator vulcanicus (assembly GCF_007744515.1). Taxonomy (NCBI): domain Bacteria; kingdom Pseudomonadati; phylum Planctomycetota; class Planctomycetia; order Planctomycetales; family Planctomycetaceae; genus Stratiformator; species Stratiformator vulcanicus. The sequence goes on along the minus strand of NZ_CP036268.1, from coordinate 2,007,449 downwards.
TAACCCAAGTACAGGCGACTCGACGTTACCGCGAATTCGTGAACCTTAAGTGCCTTCAAACGCTTGCTCCAATTCTGCTAAATCAAGTTTCACCATCTGCAGCATCGCTTCCATCGCTCGCCGGACCTTTTCCGAATCTTGATCTCTCAACATGCGTTCCAACGGTTCCGGTACGATCTGCCAGCGGACACCGAATTTGTCTTTCAGCCAGCCGCACATCACCGGTTCGCCGCCGTCAGAAGTCAGGGCATCCCAAAAGTAATCGACTTCTTCTTGATCTTTACAGGAAACCGAAAGTGAGATCCGGTCATTAAACGGTTCCTGTGGACCGCCGTTGAGGGCTTGATAGGGCTGACCGGCCAGCGAAAATTCAATCAGGAGTGCATCGCCGACTTTACCCCCGGGCCATTCGATGGTTGAACGGTTGACGTAATCGATTGAAGAATTGGGGAAGACGGACGTGTAAAACTCCGCCACCTCCTCACCTTCGTTGTCGAACCACAAACACGGAGTGACCTTCGGATCGACACTCATGGATTCCTCTTCTCCGCTCAAGCGTTCAGCCGGTTGTGTGAATCTTCGAGACGAAAGGACGGTAACGTCCAACCGACGAACTCAAGCGTAACGCGCCTCACGGATGACTCCTATTGAAAATGGAAAACATGTCACGGCTGAATTTCGCTGCCGTTATTGGAGGCCCCGAACTCGGTTGAGCGCAGCAAAAAACGCCGGCCCGAACGGGACCGACGTTTTTGCGAAGAGATCGATCTTCTGTCATGCAGACAATCAAGCAGGCAGCGATTCGCAGGCCTTCTTGACCGTCTCAATAATCACGGCGGCGATCTTGTACGGGTCGCCGTTCGATGCCGGGCGGCGGTCTTCGAGCCAACCTTTCCAACCGTGCTTGACGGTGAAGACGGGAATGCGGATCGACGCACCACGGTCCGAGACGCCGTAGCTGAACTTGTCGATCGACTGCGTTTCGTGCAGACCGGTCAGACGCTGATCGTTGTCGGCGCCGTACACATCGACGTGTTCTTTGATCCGCGGTTCGAATGCCTTGCAGATGTGGTCGTAGGCTTCTTTCTTCCCGGCTTCACGCAGAACCGTGTTCGAGAAGTTGGCGTGCATGCCGGAGCCGTTCCAGTCGCCCTTGATCGGCTTACAGTGCCAGTTAATGGCGACGCCGTACTTCTCGCCGATTCGCTCGAGAAGATAACGGGCAATCCACATTTCGTCGCCGGCTTCCGCAGCCCCTTTGGAGAAGCACTGGAATTCCCACTGACCGGCAGCCACTTCGCCATTGATGCCTTCGACGTTCAGGCCTGCTTCCAGGCAAATGTCGAGGTGCTCTTCGACGATATCGCGACCGTAGGCGTTCGTCGCACCGACCGAGCAATAATACGGTCCCTGCGGCGCCGGGTAGCCTTTTTCAGGAAATCCGAGCGGCTTGTTGGTGTCGACGTCGAACAGGAAGTACTCCTGCTCGAAACCGAACCAGAAGTCATTGTCATCATCGTGAATCAAGGCTCGACCGTTCGACGGATGCGGTGTCCCGTCGGCGTTGAGAACCTCGCACATTACAATCCAAGCGTTCACACGGCCCGGATCGGGACGCAGGCAGACCGGATGGAGCAGACAGTCAGAACTGCCACCCTCGGCTTGCTGAGTTGAAGAACCATCGAAGGACCACATATCGCAGTCTTCGAGCGTTCCGCCGAAGTCGGTCACGATCTTCGTCTTGCCACGGAGGCTCTGGGTCGGCTGATAACCGTCGAGCCAGATGTACTCAAGTTTCGTCTTGCTGCTCATCTACCGTCGTCTCACTTTCCGAAAATCGAACGCGGGGCTTAGAACCGCGGGTCGTGCCCGCACCTTGAGCAATCACTGCCACCTTACCGTGCAACTCGCTCTCATATCGTCGTCGCTTTTTGCAATAATTACAACGGCGGGAGGTGGAATACTCATCAAAATCCCGAGGTCGCAAAGGCCGTACCGGAGCGGAGCGTCAGGGAAATACCGAGGAAATTCCTCCATCAAAATGTGACTGTCAGCGACGCGTCAGTCGAGCAGTTTGCGACCCAGTCGTGCCTCAATGGACGGTTAGCGGTATGCTCGATCCTCCATACGACCGGCCGCACCGAACCGGTCCATCGACGATGTCGCCCGACGCGAGGGATTCATGAGCCGCACTGCTCCCCGTTCAGGAATCATTCTCTCCGGAACCGATCCCAACTTGCCCCCGGGTAACGTGGGCGAGTTCGAAAAGTACACCGATTTTCAGGAGATGGCCCGAGGCGGCAAAGCCCTGCTCACCGAATGCTATGACCGCATCATCGGTCGCACGGTGGTGATGAAACGGCTGCTCCCCAAGTTCGCCGAAGATGAGCAGGAGCAGCGACGGTTCCTGCGCGAAGCGCGCGTCACGGCTCAACTGCAGCACCCGAATACGGTTCCGGTCTATGACCTCGGTCGGGACGACGAAGGCCATACCTTCTTCACCATGAAGCGGATTTACGGGGAGAACTTCCACGAAATCCTGAAGAAAATTGCGCAGGGCGATGAGCAGACGATCGAGGAATATCCGGTCGGCCGTCGTATCGAGGTCGTGGCCGATGCGTGTCTCGCCCTCGCCTACGCCCACGCCCTCGGGGTCGTACATCGCGATGTCAAGCCGGAGAACATCTGGGTCGGCGAGTACGGGCAGGTCATCCTGCTCGATTGGGGCATCGCCAAGGTCTGGGGTCACTACGATGACTTCCAGCGGGACCCGAAAGACCCCGATGCAGTTCCCTGGGATGAATCGATCGAAGTCACGCAACAACTCAGAACATTAACTCAGGCGGGGCAGCTCGTCGGAACGCCCCTATATATGTCGCCCGAGCAAGTCCTCGGACACCGCTACCTCGACGAACGGTCTGACATCTTCGGGGCGGGAATTGTGCTCTACGAAGCGCTCGCGATTCACGAGCCGTTCCGCGGCCGCAATATTCGCGAAACCTTTGACCGCATCATCCACGAGCCGCCGACGCCTCCGCACGAGAAGTCGCCCCAATACGACATTCCCCCGGAAGCATCAGAAATCGCCTTAAAAGCCCTTTCAAAGAACGCGGACGAGCGGTTCCAGACGATGCTGGAATATGTCGAGGCCCTGCGAAACGTCGCTCGAAAAATCGAACCCTAAAACGCCCACAAGCCCGCAGCGCAAGCAAGGGACCTTAGAACACGCTCACCTAGAAGCCTCTCACCACCAACAAATAACGAAACCCCGCGGGGATGGAGTTACCGCACGACCGGCATCTGACCCGCAGCGAGATCAAACTCGGGGTAATCGGCCATCTTTGGAAGCGACCACGTCGACTCAGGAACGCTCGTCGGATTGACCTCGATCTCGCCGATCTTCAGCGTCATGTCGGTGTCCGCTTCGGGCCACTCAATGCGGATATGTCGCGGCAATTCCAAACCGGTCTCATCATCCGGCCGATAATCGTTCAAGAACGCCTGCGCGATAAGATCACCCTCGGGGCGCCACAATTGATGGGCGACCACACGGCCGGTCCGACTGTCGACCGTCACCATTCGCACGGCGGTGCGACCGTCATTGAGTTCGACATGCGAGAGCAGTTGCAGCAGTTTGGGATCGCCGGGGTCGGTTTCCAACTGGACGCCCTCGGGATCAAGAGGCACGACTCCGAGTACTTCCATCATCCAATCCGCTCGAAACGGCACCGGCATCCGATCCTGAATGCCGTTCATCTCTTCATGCTTGCACGTGAAAACGTGCTTGTAAGGGGCCGAGCGAATCCAGAACCACAGCCGCTCGTCGTTCGAACCGAAGTCGGCTTCGTAACCACGAATCGACTCGGCGACCATGCGAAAGCCGCGGGGACTCTCAACCGCCATATTCGCGGACAGGCTGATAGGCACGCCCTTGGCTTTGACCTTCACGTCTGTCGAACGCCAACCGGTCATCCGAGAGGCGGACCGATTCACCAGCGCGACGACTTCCTCTTTGGTTGCCCCCGGCCCGAGCACGTCGACCGGCTTGCCCGCGTAGGGGTTCCATTTCTGAACCGAGGAGCACCCGCACGACAGCGCACACAGAAGAGCGACCGCGACGGTCACACTAATTCGGCGGTGCTTGGTGCGGCTCATCCGTTCTCCGCAGGCGATCACTCGCCTCAGCGCGACGCTTCATACGTCGCCGTCTTCACTTGCCGCCGCCGCACGCACGCAGCTTCGGCTGAGTCAGTGATTTCCGACTCCGACTCTTCCGGCTCGGCAGGCAAGGGTGCCTGCGACAGGCCGGTCAGTTGTTTCTGCAGTTCGGCGATCTGATTGGTCGGCAGTTGCAGGTCGGGCACCAGAAACGTCCCTTCGCCACGCACACCGGCCAAGTGCAAAATCACCCGGTCGTCTTCGATCGTCGTTTCGTCCAGCACGAGCCGCTTCGCCCGGATTAGCATGAGGGCCAACGCGTAGCGAAGTTGCTGCTGAACGTCGTGTCCTCCGTCATCATCCAGTTGTTCGAACCGCTGCATCAATTCGTCGGGATCGGTCGTAACGACGTTCCCCTTCGCTTCGGGAATCCGACACAACCAATGCCCGAGTGTTCCATCAGGCGGACCCGGCCAGGCGTTCGGAGCGTAGTCGAACCGAGACTGCTTACCATCGACCTCGATAAGGGCCGATCGACACAGCGATCCCGGCTCCAGCGGCTCTCCGGTCGCTGAGCAGGTCGTCCCCGGCGGCTTGATCCGGTATTCCATAAGTCCGGTTCAGGCCGCCTGAAGACGGCCGAATGTATGATAATTATCGAAAACGCCACAAGGCGATTCCGCGTTCAGCCCGCCTCGAAGAACCGCGACGTGCTCCCGCCTTCGGCAACGATCTGAATCCGCACCGGTCGAGCACACCGGGGACAATTCCCCGCAAAGGCATCACCAGCCGCGGTTCGGCGAATATTCGTATAGACCCGACAGCAACGCATCAGCACGCTGACATAGGATGGTGATGATAATCTGCGGGAATCAGGAGGACTGGGCATGGCAGCGTGTCAGAAATGGAATGGTTCTCCGATCGATCTATCGGTTCACAGACGCCCCCGGCGCCGGTGAAGTTCCCGGTTCGAGGCGGGTTCAACTCGCCTAAAGGGAATCACCTTCCCGCCTTGCCCATCTTCCCCCACGCAGCCGCTATTTCTCGTCGGCCGCTTCATTCGGCCCGGGGGTCTTCAACAGTTCTTCGTAATTCGTGCCGTCATATTCGCCCGGCCGAATGACACGCTTCGACCCATCTTCGCGCAAGATGTACTGCTCACTGTTATCGGGCCCGCGGTAGTCGTGGACCATCGTCCCTGCAGGAAGCTCCGGCTTCAGTGACGCGCAAGTGACATCGCTATCGAGCCGTTTCCAATCGGTCACAATGCTTTCTTCGAACGTACTTGTCTTGCCATTCAAGCCTGTCATCTTGTGAGACCAGCCAATGAGTTCCACCGCCGGGTCGTCGTTTGTCTGGCCGTATTCCCAATCAAATTGAGCTGTCGCCATTTTGAATTGAACCACAAGCCGAATCGGAAGTGCCTCGAGCCGATCGTCGAAAGCGATCCACAGACGATGCTTTGCCCCGTGATCGCCATCGAATTCGAACAGGACACACTCGACCTCGCGAACCTCGGCCGATTCTCCTCCCTTCCGTATTGCCGCGTGCATCGCGTCAAACGGAAGCCCTGTCACCGGGTGCCAGTAACTCACTGCCGACACTGTGAAGTAAATGTTCGAAAGTCCGTCGCCCGGTTTCATATTGTCGGGCGAGATCATAAGTGACGGATGCCGCAAATCGTTCCCGGCAAAAAAGTACCGACGTTCGTCCGCCAGCACGTTGATCGCTTCTGACGTAACGAAGACCTCACGATCCTCTGACCAAAATCGACGAGTGTGGTCGAAGCGATAGCAATCCGAGTCTTTGAATCTCAGCCGACTGGTTTCTCGGCGAACGCGTTCGAACGTTGGCAAAAGTTTCACCTCCCCCGTTGCCAGCGCGTACGCGCCTCCCGTCGTCTTGGTGACCCACGAGATGTCGACGCCTTCGAACTGCTCCGCCCGCTGCTGCATCTTCTTGATGACCACGTCAGCATCGACTCGGACCGGATGACCGGCGTCGGCAGAATGCGCCGCGAGCAAACACCCGACGCACACCAAAATGAAATAACTTCGCACGACCCGACTCCTATCCGTCAATTCGCGGTGAAGGGACGTCTTCTTTGCCGGGTAATTCGCCGGAGCGCCACTTTTCGCGAAGCTCTTCCATGACTTTCGAGTACTGCCCTTTAGGCACCACCTGCTTTGCTCCGTCCTCACCGACGACGTAAACCTTCTCATCGTCGCGGCTGCGATAGTCCCAAACCATGGTCCCCACTGCGGGCTTTGGTTCAAGATCGTCACAGCGATCAGCCTCCAGCGTGCGCCAATCGGTCACGATCGCTTCGGTTCCGTCGTAAAATTTTCCGGAACCGTAGTACCGCTCCAATTTCCAGCCGATCAGCCGTGTAGCCTCAGCAGTCGGCTCCACTCGACCGTAGATCAGGCGAACGTCTCTAGTAGTTGCGCCATCGCGGGACGATTTACGCATGCGCAAGGGCAATCCGAGACGTTGTTTTTCTCGGCTCAGGTACAGTTCGACGGCGGCGCCGGCCTCGTTCTTACCCGTGAACTTCAGGCATGTAATTCCATCAATGGTATCCTCTTCCCCGCCCGCTCGAATGATCTCTTCGAACTGCTTTAAATTCCGTCCTGAACTCGGATGCCAATAACTCAATCCGAGAGGCGACATTCTGCCTTCATACATAAATTTGTCGCGAGTACCTCGGTTTAAACTCGGCGGCTCACTCGATGACCCGGATTGGTGAGTCACGCGATAGCCCACGGTCTCGAAAAGTTGAACTCTGTCGAGTTTGAAACGTTCAAGTTTTTCGTACCACGTCCACTTACGAAGATCGAGTAGGACGCAGTGTTCGTCGAGCAATCGCAGTCGACAGAACTCCCGCTTCGTGCGGTCGGCCGGGTCTAGGTCCTCAACAATCGATCCATCAATTGTGAAATCGAAATTTGTCGTTGTGAGTGAGACCCACGAAATATCAACCTTCCTGAATTCCGCAGAGCGGGCACGCAGATTCTTCAGAATCTGCTCTGTCTCGTGATTGGACCCCTCCTCCGCAAACACCGGAGAAAGCGAACAGAGGGCGGACATCAAAACGAGCGTACTGGCCGACAGCGAGCGCATGGGAGAACTCCGTAAGAGCGCGAAAGGGATGACCGCCGTGGCGATCACATGCCCTTCACGGTACCCATGTCTGGCCGTACATGCGAAGAAATTTCAGCGCGAACGCGTCTCCCACACGATCGACGGAGCCGGTCGCCTATGCCCCGCCAAGAAACTTCGTAATCCGATCGAACCCCTGCTCGATCGTCTTGAGGTCGGTTGCGAAGGACAGCCGGACGTAGCCGGGGGCTCCGAAGGCGTCACCGGTGACGAGCGCGACGAACTGGTCTTCGAGCAGGGCGGTGCAGAAGTCGGTCGCGTTGTCGACCTTGACGCCCTTGGAGCCGAGCGGCTTGCCGAAGTGGGCGGAGACGTCGAAGAACGCGTAGAACGCCCCGCCCGGTTCGGCATAGGCGAGGTCGGGCAGTTCCTTCAGTCGCTGCAGGACATACTCCCGACGCTCGGCGAACTCCAGCCGCATTTCTTCGACACACACTTGAGGTCCGGAGACCGCCGCGACCGCCGCCGCCTGACTGATCGATGAGGGGCATGAGGTCTCCTGGCTCTGCAGTTTCGCCATGCCTGCGGCGATCTCCAGCGGAGCGAGCGCCCATCCGATGCGCCAGCCGGTCATGGCGTACGCCTTGCTGACCCCGCTGACAATAATGGTCTTCTCCTGCACGTCTTTGCCGAATGATGCAAAGGAGCGAAACTCGGAGCCGGCGTAGATCAGCCGTTCGTAGATCTCATCGGACAGGACGAAGATGTCCCGCTCGACGGCAATCCTTGCGATTTGCTCCAGCGTTTCGGGCGGATAGGTGGCCCCCGTCGGATTGGTGGGGCTGTTGAGCATCAGCAACTTCGTACTCGGCGTGATGGCCGACTCGAACTGCTCCGGCGACATGACCCATCCCGATTCGACCGTCGTCTCAACGAACACCGGCTTCGCCCCGGTCAGTCCGACCAAATCGGAATAGCTCACCCAGTAGGGCGTCGGGATGATCACCTCATCCCCCGGTCCGCACAATGCGGTCAGGACGTTGTGAATCGAGTGCTTCGCCCCGTTCGAAACCACACACTGCGGCGGGTCGTATTCGAGGCCGTAAAAGCGGGCGTAGAGGTCGCACACTGCCTGCTTGACCTGCAGCGTTCCCGCGGCCGCCGTGTAATGCGTATCCCCCGCGTCCATCGCGGCTTTGGCCGCATCGCAGATGTGCTGAGGCGTCGTGAAGTCAGGCTCCCCCAGCGTGAAGGAGAGCACGTCATGCCCGGCGGCTTTCAGCTCCTTGGCTTTCGTCCCCGCCGCGATCGTCGCGGAGGGCTTAATGCGTTGAACGGCATCGGAAAGCACAGACTTCGTGGCGGGCGCGGCAGCGGACATAGCGATCTCTGAGGCAAAAGGGACGCGTGGAACACGATTCTCCCCGAACCCCCGGAGGCGTCAAGCGGGCGAGAGGTTCGGGGGGATGCGACGCGAGTTTGCACTTGTCATACTAAGCCTGACGCATGCGTCAGGCTTAGTATGACTTTTGAAGGAAGCGTGATCGCCCTCGACTTTGAACCTGTGGGTTCAATTGGGTTCGGTGCGATCGCCCCACACTCTCGATGGGCATGTACCTGATATCGCTAACGATCTCTTTGGCTGTCGCGGCTTCGCTGGCCGCCTCGATATGGCAGCGTGGCGAAGTCGGTCCCCAGCTAGCTCGGCGGGTTGGAGTAATTGGAATTCCGATCGCACTGCTGACGTGCATCGGTGCGATCGTGCTGCAGATGATCGGGACGACGGTCGCGCTCGCTGTCGCACGCAGGAGAAAATGGACGCGTGGGCCGTCGCTGGCTGCGCTTATGGCTGCCTGCCTGTTGCCGTATGTCGCCTGGACGACGGTCGCGATTCCCGAACTGATGAGACTGGATGAGTTGCGTCAGCAATTTCCGTTGACATCGTTGTCAAACCGTCTCCCGAACTTTGTTCCAATCGAGTCTCCGGAAACTGTTTCAGACCGGCTGCCTGAGCTGATCTCCGCTCGCCTCGAAAGGCAAGAGAATCATTGGAAGGAGAAATCCATCTACGTCGGGCGAGGGGACGTGCTGCATCGACTTCACGAAAGATGGCGCGACTGGTTTATCGTTGCACCGGGCTTCGGATACCTGCGAATGGGGCCGGGCAGTTTCGGGCCGAACACTGAATTCCTGGAGGGACCGCAGGCCGCGTCCATCGCTCTCCCGATCATCACTCAGGTTAAGGCATCGCCGGAGCCGGAACATCCAGAATCAGCCGAGCCCAAGTTCCAGCAGCCGACTCGACCCGGCTTAATCGAACTTCACGATTCCGGCACCGCTGACTTCCTCGACCCGGAGCGCATGGGCTACGCCGAAGACATTAATCACACAATCGGCTTCAAACCCCACGCGATGTCGAAAGTCCCCGCAGCAGAGTCGGACGAGAGACCAACCGAGCCGTGGACGCTGCATCGCCTCGAACTCGTCAGTCTGCTGCTGCACGATGAGCCGGTGGTTTACGTGTCGGACAGCCTGCCGCGGATGGATAATCTTCGCGATGTCGAGACCCGGCCGCTCAACGCATTTGAAAGCGGAGCTCTGGAACGCCTCTGGACCGAACAGGACCTCGTGATCGAGAACGTAACCGACGCTGAGCCCTCCCAAACCGAAGGCGAACCTTCGAACCGCGTCCGCATGCTCGGCTCGTTAAGAGCGATCGAGCAGTGTCAGGCCTGCCATAAAGTACCGCGCGGCACGTTGCTCGGCGCCTTCAGCTATGAACTGTCTCCGCCCGGAGAATCAGAAGATTGAATCCCATAGCTTGAGATCTGGCTCCGCTCCGCCCTACTCGCGTAACGAGCAACCAACGTGAAAATTTGCGTGACCAACTGATGCACGACTCGTAGCGAGTCATACTCGAATCACGAGTCGGCACGGGCGCTGCATTGCCCTGCGTACGACCGAAACTTCTTAAGAAGACTCACCAATATCCCGTTTCGACGCCTGCCAGGAATCCGTCGCCGGCTTCGCATTAATCTGCAATTCGCTGCCCGGCTTTTCCGGCTCAAGAAATCGTAAATGATGAGCCGCGTGGGCGGCGAAGAGTTCGAGCATCCGATCGTGATCGAGCCGACCGAACCCGGGGTGCGCACGGAATTCTCCTTCGTAGGAGAGGAGTCGCGAGATGCTTTCCGAGAATTTCCCGACCTCAATGGCGTCATCGAGATCACTCTTCGGTACAAATGGCGGAGCCGTCCGCAGCCCGATCGGTGAGTCTCCCGTGAGAACTCTTTTTAATAGCATCCGCCGCACGATCGGACGCAGCGGCGCGAATAGGGACATCCAACCCGGGTAGCCATCAATCGCGCAATCTTGGACGAGTCGTAAGTGCCGACACATTTCGCCCAGCGACCATTTCCCTCGGCGCACATAACCCGTTTCGAGCAGTTGTCGCGCTTCGTCGGCTGCTGCGGACAGGTCCGCGAAGGAGAGTTCTCTGAGCGAAACGGAGTCTTGGCCCCCGCCGCTTCCCTCGTCTGATGAGTCTTTCAATACCCACCCGCCTTCCGTCGCGGTTCGATTGCATCCGGTTCGTACTTCGCCAACTCCGGTTTCGGTGTCCGGCAACCTTCTTCGGGAACATTGAATCCGGCGCTCCACACGATCGCGTTTGTGACAAACGTTCGCAGGTCGTCGACGAGCCAGTTCCTATAGTAGTGGGGCATCACGATCCCGACGCCGCGACCGCCGTCTTTGCGTTCGACGCTCCAAGCCGTGATCTGCTCCGTCGGATCATTCGGCGGAAGCATCGATGTCGCCAGTGGCGTCACATTTTCAGCGAGGCCATCGGGGCCAAGGTAGTTATTAATATACGGCTCATCATCGAATTTAAATTCCTGCCAACCCCTTAAGATGGGATGTTCCACCGCCGTCGGTTCAATGGTTGCCTTCATTAAGCGGGCGATCGACTTGTGATGCTTGCACCGCGTCGCGAAGTAACCGCCCATCCAAGTTAAGAGGGGGTGCTGCTCGCCTTTCGCGTGATAGGGAGCGACGTGCTGTTCCTCCAACCCGGTCGCGTAGTGGATACAGACAATTCCGCAGTCGCGGCTCATCGCACCGACGACGTCGGCCATCGCCTGCTGGCGATTCTTCACCGCCTCCGCCGGGAATTTGTCGCCAATAAAGACCAGCGTCGCGGCGTTCTCTATTGAAGACCGATCCTCCGGCCACCCGACCGACACCTCGGCTGATAATCCGTCGAGCCCCAACCGATTCACACAATCAGCCATCAATCGGCCTCCGGCCTTCACCTCATGCGTCCCCGGCGGGTGATTGCTCGGGCCGACGATCACGAGGGCGCGGCGGTCGCGACTCGGATCGTCCCCAAGCGAAAACAAGGGAGTGCCATACGCGACGGCAGCCCCTCCGGCCGCTTTTAAGACCTGTCGTCTTTGAAACTTCATTTTCGCTCCAAGCCTATTATTAATGACTGAAAACCGGGACGACCAGTAATTCGAACAAAGCCCGAACCCAAAGTACGAGGAGCGGTAATCCGAAAAAATCCACCCGTACGACACTCTTCGGCCGATCCACAAAATGCACTGTGCTTAACGCATAAATGCCGCCAAGCACGAGATAGGGATAAAGCCGGCCCAGTTGCTCAATCACCCAGTAATTGATGTCGTATGCGACGCCGAGCGGACGCTGCGATGACGCCATGACATCAAAAAATATTCCGTAAAGAGTTACACAACCGAATGCCCAGACAACATACAAAATCCTGAGACAGGATGTGCGGAACAGACTCGCAAATAGCCCGGGCAACTTCACCTCTCATCCCTCAACTCTAAACCCGCGGCAACGCCGCGCTTCCTGTCGGGCGCGGCTAAACGACCTTTCATCATTAACCTTTGACCGCCACTCGATATCCCAATCCCGCCATCGTTGCCCGCACTTTCTCCACCTGACTGCCCTGAATCTCCAACGTCGTTCCATCGAGGGTCCCACCCGCTCCGCAGGCGGCTTTCAGTTTCGACAGCAGCTCCGGCAATTCATCTTCTCGCTCCAGCAGCCCGCGCACGACCGTCACCACCTTGCCGCGCTTTCGCTTTTCGACGGCGATGCGTGCCGTGCGCGATTGGGGGGCCAGCGGCTCCTTCGGCGGCGGCGGACAGGTGCACGCCTCCTCCAACTCATCACACCGCTCGCACCGCGGCGGCCGATCGAACTGCGTGCCTTCGAATAATCGCATGGCGGAGGGTTCAGGGTTCAGAGGTTACGCGCCAAAGTCCTGATCATCCTCCCTGACGAAAGATCCCTCAACCCTCAACCACAGCTTCGCCGTACGCTCGCTCCCACAAGCCGAGCGCAACCCTTACACTGCAACCGGATCCCTCCCGCCGCGATGAACTCGCGACGCGCGTCGACTCACCACGGCACAAACACACGAAGTGTGATGGCAGGAAATTCATTCGGACAGCTCTTTCGCATCACCACCGCCGGCGAGAGCCACGGGCCGGGGAACGTCGTGATTGTCGACGGCGTGCCGCCCGGAATACCGATCACCGTGGAAGATCTGCAGGTCGATCTCGACCGCCGGCGTCCCGGACAGTCGAAGATCGTCACGCAGCGCAAGGAGCCGGACGAGCCGGAAATCCTCTCGGGCGTGTTCGAAGGCCGGACCACAGGAACCTCGATCGCGATTCTGATCCGCAATCAGGACCAGCGCTCGAAGGACTACTCCGACATCAAAGACAAATACCGCCCCGGCCACGCGGATTACACCTTCGACGCGAAATACGGCTTCCGCGACTACCGCGGAGGCGGCCGCAGCTCCGCCAGAGAAACCACTGCCCGAGTCGCCGCGGGGGTGATTGCCAAGAAGCTCATCGCCGAAGCCTTCGGCGGGCAGGTCGTGGGCTACGTGAAGCAAGTCGGCGACATTGTGGCTGACATCCCTCGACCCGAAGACGTCACCCTCGAACAAGTCGAAAAACGTCCGGACGGCGAGCCGAACATCGTACGCTGCCCCGACCTTGCCGCGGCCGATCGCATGATCGCGCTGATCGACAAGGTTCGCAAAGATCAGGACAGCATCGGCGGCGTCAGCGAGATCGTCGCGACCGGCATCCCCCCCGGCCTCGGCGAGCCGGTGTTCGACAAGATCAAAGCCGACCTCGCGAAAGCCCTGTTCAGCCTCCCCGCCGTCCTCGGCGTCGAATACGGCATCGGCTTCGCCTGCGCCACAATGCGCGGCAGCGAGAATAATGATGTGTTTGAGCGGGCGAGCGAAGGGGCTAGAGTCGAGAGGCCAGAGGCCAGAGCACCAAGCGAGCCGGAAGCGTCAGCGCCCGGAGCCAAGTCATCGGCGAGCGACAACGGGCCAGAGGTGAGTGACAAAGGCCAAGCCCGACAGCCCTCTCCCTCCATCGCCACCCAATCCAACCGCCACGGCGGCATGCTCGGCGGGATCACCTCCGGCATGCCGATCGTGCTGCGGGCGGCGATCAAACCGACCAGCTCGCTGTCCAAAAAGCAGCCCACGGTCGACAACACCGGCACCCCCACCACCATCCAAACCAAAGGCCGCCACGACCCCTGCCTGCTACCCAGATTCGTCCCCATGGGCGAAGCGATGGTGGCGATTGTAATCGCGGATCATTGGTTAAGGTGGCGGGCTCAGTGTGGGTGGGCGCCGTAGGAGAAATGGCCAATGCAAAACATCAAGATTCCACGATCGGTATGTGCCGTTGTCGCGAGCGTGCTTCATGGGTCGCATCCGGTGCTGGATGCTAAATTCGCATCTGCTGGCGTCCCCGGCCCCCCGCCGGACTTGCCTCACGCCACCAAATGGAAGGAGTGGCTGTATCGGGCCGGTAAAGACCCCTCCGTTGATAGCTTGTGCGTTCTCGGAAGCTTGATTGAAGAGTTTATGGATGTGCCGCCGCTGCCCAATTCGGGGGCGACTTTTAAATTACTTGGTCAACAATTCGGTGATGAAAGTAATCCGCTTAAAGCTTATCAAGAAGAGCGGCAGCGTCTTGAAACTACTTTGGAAGCTGCAGGTCTTCGTTACTTTAATGGCGGTCGGGTTTTGCCAATTTCATCGTCGCCGTCCGAGACAGTCGCCGATACCAACGGCGAACAAACGCGTCGTCCACAGCAGGTAGAAGAATTAATTGAAGTCATTGTACGCGGTGCAAATCGAGCTATGTACCCACTCACTCATCGACGGAAAGGACTGACATCGCTGACTTTCACTTCGGAATACGACATTCAGGATCTCCTTCATTCGCACCTTCGTTCTTGGATAGCGGACATTCGTCCTGAGGAATATACGCCGAGCTACGCGGGCGTGAGCACTCGTATGGACTTCCTTTTGCCTCGGTACAAGATGGTCATTGAAGTGAAAAGGGTTAGAGATAAATCGCACGCATCGAGAATCGGCCAAGAACTGATAATTGACATGGAACACTACCGGGCCCACCCTTCGTGTGACTCTCTATGGTGTGTAGTTTACGACCCCGGACACTTCATTGAGAATCCCAACGGCATCACAAAGGACCTCGAAGGAAAGCGGACAAGTCCGGGTGGATCAGTCTCCGTCCGAATATTCGTGCTGTGACTGCCCCCGCAGGGTTGAATCCGCTCGCCTCTTGCACCGCTTGGCTACCGGAATCGTCAAAGGCCGTCGCGATTGCGAATCCTGCCAACGCGAAGCGAGCACCCCACTGCGGGCGCGAGACGCACTCCGGCCCCCTAAAACGGCTGATGCTGCCGCAGGCCCAACGGCACGAACGTGCCCCCTCTCCTCTGGGGAGAGGGGAACGCGGCGGAGGTTTGAAGTGACCGCCGCGGTTGCGATGCTCTGATTTAAACTTTCAGAGCATCCACCGGTGCCGTCCTGCGACCGCCCCCGTGGGCCCCTCAACCGGCCTTCGGCCACCTTCTCCCAAGTGGAGAAGGGAGGGGTGAGGCCGTCTTCCCAGTTCTCACGGCTCAAGCTGCCGCCGGGTGCCGGGGGCGTGTCGCCCCCGCAGGGTTGAGTCCGCTCGCTTCTTGCATCGCTGGCTACCGGAATCGTCAATGGCTTTCACGATTGCGAATCCTGCCATACCGAAACGAGCACCCTACTGCGGGGTCAAGACGCACCCCGACACACCGAACAGCCAATGCTGCCGCAGGCCCAACGGCACGAACGTGCCCTCTGGGGAGAGGGTTGGGGTGAGGGGAATGGGGCGGCGGTTTGAAGTGACCGCCGCGGTTGCGATACTTTGATTTCATCCTTCAGAGCAGCAAGCGGTGCCGTCGTGCGAACGCCCCCGTACCCCCTCATCCGGCCTGTCGGCCACCTTCTCCCAAGGGAGAAGGCACCATTCCAGGGTCACCGCCTCGACTTCAAAAGCTGCCGCAGGCGCAGAGGCACGCACGTGCCCTCAACCGGCCTTCGGCCACCTTCTCCCAAGTGGAGAAGGGAGGGGTGAGGCCGTCTTCCCAGTTCTCACGACTCATGCTGCCGCAGGCCCAAGGCACGAACGTGCCCGCGGCATCATCCATCGCTCAAAGCGAGCTCAAGTTGAGTCGCCGGCGATGGGGTGAGAAGAGGGGGTCGACCGGTCCTCTATCCTTTGCAGGTCGGTTGCGCAGTGGGGGAGGAATTCGGGCCTTCGGTCAGCAGTTGGGGCGGTTCTCGGCTGGTCTCTCGGTCGAATTTTCCTTTGCCGCACTTTGGCGAATGCAAAGCGGCTCAGCACGGGCTTGCGGCCTTCGGCGTTGCGGCGAAACTTGCACGGCAGCTTTGGTTCTTTAGAATCCCAGCCGTCCATATGGTCGTTAGCACATTACTTTCGGAAGCCCCTTCCAGCTTTGCGAGTTTGAATTCATGCCATTCTCAAATCCGTTTCGACGTTCCAAATCAGCAGATGCCAAACCGTCCGGCAATGCGGCGGAGAACTCGGAAGATCCGACGCGGCACTGCTTTGTTTTGTGCGAACACGCTCAGCCCGGAGACCTTTCCGAAGCGGACCAGATTGTCGCCGAGGTCTTCGGGCCGGGCTATTCGGCCGACACGAGCGAGCCCAAAGTCATCAGCGTGATGCACGGAAAGGAAACCGTCGGGTTCCTGGCACACATGCCCGCGCCCATTCCGGAGGGAGAGGCGGAGGAGAACGCGGCGGGCAATTTCCTATGGCCCGACGGAAAAGAGAAAGTCGCCCAACACCAATCACATATCATCGTGACGAATGTCGGCGGGAGCAGCGAGTCGGCCATCGGGTCGGCCCTCACAGTCTCGCGCCTCGCATTGGTCGCGCTGCGGCTGTACGACGGAATGGGCGTCTACTGGGGGAACGCGAGCGTCTGCAACTCGCGAGAAGTCTTCGAGAGCTTCTGCGAGGACATGAGCGAAGAACAGTTGCCGGTTCCCGCGTGGCTGCGATTTCAATTCGGCCCGGCGTCGGAGAATGAGATTGGCGTTTACACACTCGGCATGCGTCAGTTCGGGTTAATGGAGCTTGAAGTCGACCGCTGCTCGATGGATCTGGGTGAGCTGTTCGAATTCGTCTCGAACCTCGCGCACTACTTGATTCTAAGCGGCCCGGTGATCGAAGACGGGAATACGGTCGGCGGAAGCGAGGAGGAGCGCATTCTCGTACGGCACCGGCCGAGCATGATCGAGAAGAGCCGAAAGGTTTATAAGATTGTGTTTGAATGACAATGATCGTTCTTCGGTGCGAATTTGGTGCGAACCGTTGAAGACCTTAATAATTTATACGGCGGCCGCAGGGGGTCAAAGGCACGAATGTGCCCCCTCTCCTCTGGGGAGAGGGTTGGGGTGAGGGGAATGGGGCGGTGGTTTAAATATGCGCCGCGGTTGCGATACTTAAGAATGCTTACAGAGCATCCACCAGTGCCGCCCTGCGACCGCCCCCGTGGACCCCTCAACCGGCCTTCGGCCACCTTCTCCCGAGAGGAGAAGGGACGGTGGGTGGCCGCTTCCAAAAGGTCGGCGCCCTCACGCTGCCGCAGAATCAAAAGATTGTTTCGACGGCGTTGAGCATCATCCACGATTAATTTCCGGCCCCGGCTTTCAGTGGTGGGTCGTAGATTCGGATTGCTCGGATCGGTTGCTCGCCGCCTTCTGCGATGAGTTCCAACGTATGTTCTCCGTTAGGCAGCCCGTCGGCGATAGTGGTTGCGTTGTCGAGTGTCGGATCGAAGTTTTGTGGAGACGGAGGGGTGTATGTGTCAACAAATTGCGGGATCGCCTTCCACCGCACGACCCAGCCATCGCTCAGGTTTTTCTTGCTTAACTTGGCGGACCGGGCGAACACCCAATCTTGCGGCTCGATCACGACCCGGCCCGAGTTCGACGTAAATTTTTTCCGGCTGTGGCCTTCGCCATCGTTGCCGGTGACCGAACCACTCACTCGAAATCGAAAATCGTCATTCGATTTGACATCGAAGACTTCCAATTGCCAGTCTTCGACGACGAGCGGAGCGTCGTGCTCGACCCGCATGACGGCGGGCCAAATCCGGTCGTGCGTGCTGCTCGGACGTGTAAAGGCATAAAGCTCTTGAAACTGTGAGGGCGATTTACCATCAACTAAGACCCGCAGCTGTTTCGCCAAGCCGGGGTTCGGCTCCACGGGAATTAAGTCGACCCGATCTCCGCTGAAGGTTAACATGACTTTTGAGCCTTCAACCTCAACGTCTTCGCCGAGAATAAATGTTGTCACAGAGCCTTGGTCGCCCTGTTCAAGTTCAGGTCGATGGACCAGATATCTCGAAACGAGTTGGGCCATTAACCACTCCCCGTGCTTGTTCAAGTGCACGCCATCTTTAAGCAGTGCGGGTGGTTCGAGGCCGTACTCTTCCATATAGCTGACCCATCCTCCACGCACGTCCACAAAGCCGCATTGATACTGCTTCGCGTATTTCGGCAGGAAGATTTCATTCATCATGTGCGGCCAATCGAGCGGGCCGTCCTTGCCGTTCTTAAATTTCCTGGGCCACGTATTAGCATGGTCGTTCTGGATTAAGACTTCAGCGGCGGTTCGGGATCGGTAGAGTTTGATGAGGTTCTCATATTCGACATGAGATCCGTAGACGTGAAAGATAATGAGGTCGGGGCGGAACGATTCGACATCGTGCTCCGCCGTGCGAATTAAGTATTGAGAGGAAAAGCCCCCGATCGACCGATCTTCGGCGACGATATTCGCGTGAGGAAAACGACTCTTTAATTCCGCAGTGACGAGATCGGTCCAGTCCTGCGCGGTGATCGACTGACCGTAGTAAAGAATGCGAACCGTATTGCGGTGCTCGGGGGTGCTTTCGGCAAGCAGCGACATCGTCCGCTGAATATTTCTGCCGAATCGGTCCGGATCGTTGGCGGGGAGGATCGGAGGATACGTTTCGCCCTCCACCTTAATTTTATCGCTGCTCGCTGTATTGTCACTGCTCGCCTTGGGCGTGTTTGACGAAACAGTCTCTGCCGTTGCGCGTCCCGCTCCGGCGACTTTCATCTTAATGGTGTAGACGGCTTTACTTGCGGTGATAAAGAGCGTCTTGCCTTCGGTGCCCCCAAAACAGACGTTCGCCGTCCATCCCTGCGGAACGGCGATGACTCCCAGCGACTCTCCGTCGGGACCAATGACCGTGACACCTGGCTTGCCGGTCACATAGAGATTGCCGGCGGAGTCGAGCGTCATGCCGTCCGATCCCGCTTTGCAGAATTGGCGGCGATTCGAGAGCGTTCCGTCGTCGCTCACATCGTAGGCGAACACCACCCGGCGACCGGGATCGGCCACGTAGAGCGTTTTGCCGTCAGCGGTACCGACGATGCCGTTCGGCTGCTTCAGATCATTATCGACTCTCGACACGTTCCCGTCCCGATCAACCCGGTAGAGGTCCCGCGACTTCTGCTCCTGCTTTCCGCGGTCCCAGTAAGGACGGCGGAAGTACGGGTCGGTGAAGAAGGCCACCCCCGTCGGCGAGACCCAGAGGTCATTCGGGCCGTTGAGCAGTTTACCGTCGGTTCGACCGACGACGATCGTCCGCTGTTTGGTCTCCGGATCGATTTTCCAAAGCTCGTTTTTCTCGTCAGCACACGCCCACAACATACCGTCGGGGCCGACGAAGAGGCCGTTCGATCGCCCCGAGGATTTCATCCACAACGACACTTCACCGGTCTTTGCGTCCCACCGGTGAATGTGGTTGTTCGGTTGGTCGGTGAAGTAGACATTTCCCTGGGCATCGGCGGCGGGCCCTTCGGTAAATTTGAAGCCGTCGGCGATTTGCTCGAGGGCGGCTCCATCGGCGAGCGGGACCTCGGCCGAAGCGGCCAATGAAACGAAAGTGCAAAGCAGCGAAGTCGCCGCGAGTCGGAGCGTCATCGATGTTCTCGCATGGGCTGGATTGATCTGATTGATCAATTTCAGCCGAGCGCAGCGCCTGATGCAATGCGGCAGAGGTCGAGTGGACCGTCACTGTCGCGCCAGACTTGGGGTTCGTCAGACGCGAGGCCCGTCAAAATTCACCGCGCGAACCGGCGAGCAACACCCCGACGATGAGATCGTAAACGGCGTGCGCCCCGACCGTGATGCCGAACCCTCGCGCAAAAAACAGCGTGGCGAAGAAGATTCCCGCCAACGTGCGAAACAGGAAAGTGAAAGGCACGATCGACTCACCAGCGGGGCCGACGTAATGGGCCAGCGAAAACGCGAGGCTGCTTGCGAGGACGGCAAGGATCGTCGAGCCGAGCACCCCCGCCTGCATCGCTCGAAAACCAAGATAAAATGCCGGCAAGAGCAGCAGGCGGAAGAGTACTTCCTCGTAGATCCCGGCCCCCACAAAGGCGAGTGCCCTCGGCAAGATCGTCGCACTGACTTCCGAATGACCAGCCGCCGCGGGACCGGCCGCCACGGAGATCGTGGCCATCCCCGCGCCTCGAAACAACACTTCAATTACTTGGCCTAAGATAACCAACACAAACGCGAACAGCACGCTCTCGGCGGCCATTCCCAGTAAGGTGTCGGCTCGACAGCGCCAGTCAAAATATCCGTAGAAATTCCAAAGCAATAGCAGCCCCGCGACGATGACGGGCAACGCGAACATGTGCCGCAGGCCGACATCGTAGAGCATCCCTCGAACCCACGAATCGGCCGCGTTCCGCAGCATGGCGGCATCGTTCCCGCCGAGCCAGAGTACGCCGAATTCGTAGAGAACGAGCAACGGTGCCAGAAATAGCAGGCACGGAAACGGTCGCCGGGTCTGCTCCCAGTATTCGGTCCCCTCGCCGGCAAGCTCCGCGCTGTCGCGGGCCGGCGATTTTTCGGCGGTATTGACGACGGCGGTACTCAAGAGCTTTCCGCCCCTTTCGCCCGGTGTCTTCGGGGACGGCGCGCATGGACCGAATGTGGCAATCGGTCCTGCGAACTTTCCCCGCGTGAGCGTTCGGAATCGAAGTGCGGTCGGCCGACCTGCTCGTGAGCGGCATCGAGCCGAAATCGTTTGGCCCCGGCGGACGAGAGCCCGAACCAGATCGGATCGCGATCGACAATTCCGACGCCCGAAGGCACTTGAAAGCCAAGACTGCGCGTTAGATTCAGCGCGAGCGTCAGGTCGAATTCGCCTCGCCGGGATTCGCCGTACAAGATCGCATTCGCACGCCGCAATGGCCCGATCGCGTCAGCCGCCGCGATGTCATCACCGACCGCTGAGCCTGCTTCATCCCAGAGTTCGACAAGTCGATCGATGAGCATGAATGCGCGATCAGAACGGCTCAATTGCCAGCGAGCGAGGCCCAAAGGTTCGCCCGTGCCATCGAGCCGTTCGTGATGTCGACCGATCGCCTGACTTTGCGCAACCGGCAAATGTTCGACCTTCGAGACGATCGCGCGGCTGAGTCGGGCGTGGTGTGTCGTCGGTCGCTTGGCGGCCAGAGGGGTCAGTAGAGCAACGTCTCTAAGCAACAAGGCGACGACCGAATCTTCGACCTCGCTGTCGAGTCGTTGAAAATGCGTTTCGAACCAACCGATCAGCATCGCCCCGGCGACCGAACGCAGCAACGTTTGTCGGCGTTTGTCGAGATGATCAGCCGAGAAGGGAACGGTCGGGAACAGGCTTTCCGGCCGATCCGCGTCATGCACGGCTACGAGGATTCGTCGGGCCAGATTGCGCAATTTCTGCGGGGCCGACGGCGTCAATTGCAGCAGCGGGTGCAGCGCTGCGTCGAGCAAGCTGCTGAATTCCTCGAATTGTTCAACCAGCATCGACTGTCGTCGCCAAACGTCGGATCGTCGGCCTTCGCTTGGGGAATGGGCCGGCTCGGCGACATCACCGACGTGCCTTGCGGGCTCTTCCTTCGCGCGCGAAGTGGGCATAGCGATCCGTCGAAAGCGAAAAGACGCGGGCTGATCCTCTCGATTTATCGGCGTGGCCGCTTTCTTTCATTTACGCAAAGGCCGACCGGCGTCGAATCGAGCTTGGTTCGGACATCCGACCGACGCTTTGGAATCGGGCTGGAGCAACTGGCGCGGAAATGACGATTTTTCCAGCAGCGCCTACCATGGGTGTGTCGGATGCAGCGAGTGCCTTGCGCGCCAAGTCCGAACCAAGCCGGGCTGATTGCAGTCCGTTGACGAGCGGACCGGCGGGCGGACCGCTCGAAGAATGTCTCGATCGATTGCGGCTCGAGCGGCGATCGGCTTACAACCTTTTGATTCGTGTGCAACGCGGCGCAGGATTTCACTTCGGAGAACTTTGATGGCCAGTGACTTCCGCCGAAAAGAGCAGTTGCCCGAATTGACCGATCGGATCGTGGCTTCCTATCACGACCTCGATCTGATCCATCACCTCGCGCACTGCCCGCTCCCCAGTTCCAAGGAAGTCTTCGGCATCGTCCGGGATCTCAAGGAAGTGCTCTTTCCCGGTTACCGCGGGAGACAAAACCTGCACTGGGCGAACGTCGGCTACTATGTCGGTGATCTCGTCGATTCATTGCACGACCGCATGACCGAGCAATTGTGCCGGGCCCTTCGCCACGCACACGACCAGTCGACGAGAACGGATTGTGAGAAGAGAGGCACGGTCGAGACGACAACCGACTTCGAGCGGATCGGCCAGGAACGCGCGATCGCCTTTTTGGAGACCCTGCCGCAACTGCGCGAAACGTTAATGGCCGATGCCCGCGCCGCCTACGACGGCGACCCCGCTGCCGCCAGTACCGATGAAATCGTCTTCTGCTATCCCGGGTTTGAAGCGATCACAATCCAGCGTCTCGCCCACGAGCTATACCGGCTCGAAATCCCGATCGTCCCTCGCATGTTGACTGAATGGGCCCACCGGCAGACGGGGATTGATATCCACCCCGGCGCTCAGATCGGCCGGTCCTTCTTCATCGATCACGGCACCGGCGTCGTGATCGGCGAGACCTGCGAGATCGCCGACAACGTGAAGATTTATCAGGGCGTGACACTCGGAGCGAAATCGTTCCCCAAAGGCCCGGACGGCGAACTCGTCCGCGGCGAAAAACGACACCCGACCGTCGAAGAGGGAGTGATTATTTACTCCAGCGCTTCGATTCTCGGGGGCGATGTCGTCATCGGCAGCGGCTCAGTCATCGGCGCCGGCGTCACGCTGACGCGTTCGGTCCCGGCAAATACCGTCGTGACAATCGAGAAGCCAAGCCTGCGATTCCGCGAAGCTTCGTAGTTTGCCCGGTGATGTAAGAGAGGTGATCGGGGATGAGTCTCGACCTCATCCCCTATTTCCGATCTCCGATCGCTCAGCTTAAGCGGGCCATTCCCAGTTGCACTCGCGGCAGTGGAAGCCGACGAGGGTGGCGGTGCCGGGGATAAAATCGCCCGTGCCGTCGCGTACGCCATCGGACAGAAACACCGGGTCGACGACCGGGTGGTCGCAACAGGGGCACTGCCGATTGCGATGCAACGCTTTCGCCCGGGCCACCGGGGTGAGGTTTGCATCGGGCTTCAAGCGATTCAGGATCGCCTCGAAAGGGATGACATCCGGCTCCTCATAAAGGGAGCACGTGTCGGTCCACTCGTCTTCGGCCACGTCGGGGCCGGCGAATACACGCAAGTTGCTCATCCTTGAGCCTCCAGTGCGTTGTCAAATTGTGTGACGCGACCTGAACAGGTCGGTCGCCTCTCCTCGCATCATGCGAGACCCGCACGTTGTATTTCGGCGAACCACCCACGTGCAAGATGGTCGATCCGATTTTGCGAGTTTTTATTCGGAAAATTCCTCCGTATCGCAACTGATTTGTCAAAATGAGGTGACTTGGAAGTCTAGGGCGGATACAACAGTCGAATTGCCGGGGGCGGCGCTGTTCCCATGGAATCGATTGATCCGGAAACTCCATGTTTGACAGTCCTCTCGACCCACCGGTACAACAAATCGAGTTGATGAACGATCGAACGCGGAGAGAACGATCATGACCCGGATGGCCGGTATTTTAGGGATGGTAAGTGCGGTGCTGACGCTCGGCGCGGCGACCGGAGCGAACGCGCAGTGCTGCGGCTCCGCATATCCGACGTTTGTCCGCCCGACAACGACCACCTTGTTCGGCCCGACCGTTTACGGCGGCGGTTATGGCTACGGTGGCGGCTTCGGTTCGACCTCCTACTACGGGCCTTCGCTGTTCGACGTCGGTTCCTATTTCGGGACGACGACGTCTTACTACGGGCCGACTCTGTTCGGAGCATCGCCCTACTACGGCACGACGGCCTCGTATTACGGTCCGACGACTTCGTATGCCGGTTACGGCTCCACCTCCTACTATCCGAGCACATCGTTCTACCCCGCGGCCGTGTCGTCCTGCTGTCCGGGATCATGCGGTTGCAACGCATGCTGCAACGGCTGCGCGTCAGGTAACTGTCCCAACGGCAATTGCGGCGTGAACTACGGGCCGGACGATTTAAAGCCGGAACCGGAGCCGGAACCCCAATCTCTACCGCCCCGCGATCCGCCCCCGAATCGGACATTTGATAGTGAAACGCGTCCCAATCCACTCGATGACGACTTGGGGCGGCCCCGCGAAGATGGCTTTGACCGCTTTGATCGCGGAGCCGATGACGGGCTTGATACGTTCGATGCCTTCAAGCCGATTCCGCAGAAGGAGCGGGCTCCTGATCCCGACAGTCTCGACCCTCGGATCGATACGCCCGAGATCGACTTGAATGACCCGGTTGATGAGTTGCCCGCAGAACTAGACATCGAAAACGCCAACATCTGGGAACAGCCCCTTCGTCGCGGGCCGGAGCTTGGACCTTCTGCGTTCCTGATCCGCCGCGAACAGGCTTCGCGATTTCGGGCTCCCCGACTCGCAGCCGTGCGGCCGTGGCAGGACGGATTCGGTGCAGACAGCGACATCACCCTGATCGGGTACGCCGAAGCGAAGTAGACCGGTCCGGCAGGGGTGTCACGCTGCGTTTTCTCGCGGCGAACTGCTTATGATGTGGCTGATGCCGGAGATTGTTCCGGCGCGAGTCAGCCCTTATCGAAGCAGAAGGTCCGCGGTGCAGAATCCGACGATTGCCGAGAAACTCAACGACGTTGCCGACCTGCTCGAACTGGAAGGCGCGAACTCGTTCCGAGTGCGGGCCTACCGCAACGCCGCCCGCACGATCGAGTCGTTGACGCAATCGCTCAGCGACATGGTCGAGCGAGGTGAAGACCTCGAGGAGCTCCCCAACATCGGCAAAGACCTGGCTGAGAAACTGACGGCTCTGGTCAATGAAGGAGAGCTCAAGCAGCTTCAGGAACTCAAGCAGCGAGTTCCCCCCGGCGTGTTGGACGTCCTGCGGATCGATGGCCTCGGTCCGAAGAAAGCGGCGACGCTCTGGAAGGAACTCGGCGTCACCGACCTCGATCAGTTGCAAGCGGCAGCCGAGTCGGGCGACGTGGCCTCGCTCAAGGGCTTCGGCAAAAAAACCGCTGAGAAGATTCTGGCAAACATTGACCGCGTCTCGGACCGTCGCTTCTTGCGGGTCGATGCCCGAAACATGTTGGAGCCGATCCTCGAAACACTTCGCGCAGCCGACGGGATCGATCAGGTCTCGCCTGCGGGCAGCTATCGCCGGCGCCGAGAAACCGTGGGCGATCTCGACGTCCTTGTCACCGCCAAGGAATCGAAGGTGGCAATGGACACGCTGGCGGATCACGAGATCGTTGTCGAAACCCTCTCCCGCGGCGATACGAAGATGCGGGTCCGGTTGGAAAACGATCTCGAACTCGACCTCCGAGTGGTTCCCGAGCAATCGTACGGCGCGGCGATGCACTACTTTACCGGATCGAAGGCTCACAATGTGCGCGTCCGCCGCCGGGGCCAGGAACGCGACCTCAAGATCAATGAGTACGGCGTCTTTCGTGGAGATGAGCGGATCGCCGGCGCGACCGAGGAAGAAGTCTTCGAGGCGGTCGACCTGCGGTGGATTCCGCCCGAACTTCGCGAAGACCGCGGTGAGTTCGAGGCCGCCGAAGCGGGTGAACTGCCCGATTTGATCGAGCTGTCCGACATCCGCGGCGACCTGCACATGCACACGACCGCTTCCGACGGCAAAAACTCGATCCGCGAGATGGCCGAAGCCGCCAAGCAGCGCGGTCTCGACTACATCGCAATCACCGATCACTCCAAACGGGTAAGCATGGCCAACGGGCTGGACGCGAAACGGCTGCGCAAGCATTGGAAAGAAATCGACGAGATCAATGCCGACCTTGATGGAATCGAGGTTCTCAAAGGCATCGAGTGCGATATTCTCGAAGACGCGACGCTCGATCTTGACGATGAGGTACTCAGCGAAGGCGACTGGGTGATCGCAGTCCTGCACTACGGCCTCAAGCAACCGAGCAAGCAAATCATGAAGCGGTTGCTCGCGGCCATCGAAAATCCTCACGTCCACGCGATCGGCCACCCGACCGGTCGCATTCTTGAAAAGCGACCCGAAGCCGAGATCGACTTCGGCGAGTTCTTCGCCGCCGCGAAGGAGCACGGCGTTCTACTGGAGATTAATGCCGGCCCCGAACGGCTCGACCTTGACGACGTTCGCGCCAAAGCCGCCTGCGAGCACGGCATCCCGCTCGTGATCAACACCGACGCCCACAGCACGCGTGGTCTGGCCAACATGCAACTCGGTGTCGACCAGGCCCGCCGCAGCTGGCTGACGAAATCTGACGTCGCCAACACTCGGACGCTCAAGCAGTTCCAGAAGC
Source organism: Stratiformator vulcanicus (assembly GCF_007744515.1). NCBI lineage: Bacteria > Pseudomonadati > Planctomycetota > Planctomycetia > Planctomycetales > Planctomycetaceae > Stratiformator > Stratiformator vulcanicus. The sequence goes on along the minus strand of NZ_CP036268.1, from coordinate 1,980,956 downwards.
TGCTGAGAAAAAGCTGAACGGCAAACAAGCCGCGCACGAAGTAAGCGGATGATCTTACACAAGCCGCGTACGCAGTAAGCGGATCGAGCGCGGTTTGATATCCGCTTCGTTGATCCGCTTACTTCGTGCGCGGCTTGTCGGGCGATATCTCGACTTGTGAGCCATTGCAGAGTGAACTAGCTTTCCGCCGCTTTCCGAATCTTCGCGCCGGTTCACGCTGCCATGTCTGTCATCACGATGCCATCTCAAACAACGCGCGGCCACGGTCTATTGGAGCCGCTATTGGCTCGGCTCCGGGCCGACAAGGCGAATGCGCTGATCGATAATGAGCATCGCCAAGGGGCGATTCTCGACATCGGCTGCGGGACGTTTCCGTATTTTCTGACACGGACCGAATTTGAGCGAAAAGTCGGCGTCGACCGTTTTACCGACGGCGTTCCGGACGAAACCATTTCAGGGATCGAACTCCATCGCACAGAGAGCGAAAGCGAGACCCACCTCAGCTTCGAAGACGGCAACTTCAACGTCGTGACGATGCTGGCCGTCTTCGAGCATATCCCGGTCGAAAAACTCGTTGCACTACTTAATGAGGTTGATCGGGTTCTGAGGCCCGGCGGTATGTTCGTGATGACCACGCCCGCGGGCTTCACTCAGCCGATCCTCGATATGCTGGCTTGGTTGAAGCTCGTCTCCGAAGAAGAAATCGACGAGCACGAGCAGACCTATTCTCATCGACAGATCAATCAGGTGATCTCCGAAACGCCTCTTGGCTGCTACGAAATCGAACGCGGAAGCTTTGAGTTCGGACTGAATTTGTGGCTCAAGGCGACGAAGCCGATGGCCTGCGAATTCGCCATCAGCGAGCCTCGGCGCGCGGTCCAGCTCGCCGCTGCCTGACACCGCTGCCCGATGACCGGCTGGACGAAATCTCCAAGCCGCACCGAATCGCCTACCGTTCTTTAATCACGCGGAAGCCGACGTAGCAAAACGCGTCGGGCGCGTTCGCGAATCCCCGCGCAGCCGAGCGGGTCATGTAGGGCGCCGTGTACCACGAACCACCCCGTATCGAACGCCAATCCCCGTGCTCGTGCTGCGGCGTTGTCTTTGGCCCCGTCGGATCTTCGAACACGTGCGTGGTCTTCTCTTTGCGAGAAAGAGGCTTCACAAGTTCTTGGTAGTAGGCGAGTTGAAACTTGTCGCTGCACCATTCCCAAACGTTGCCGTGCATATCGAGCAGCCCCGCCGGGTTGGGCTTCATGCTGCCGACGGGGGCAGTGTAAAGGTGCCCGTCGCCGTCTCCCTGCAGGCTGGCCGTTCGCTGATAGGAAACGGTTTGAGGATGAGCTTTCTCCAGCGTCGCATCGCCGACGTTGCCATGCTCGTAAGCAAGGTCGGGATCGTTGCCCCAGGAGTACCACGTTTTGGTACCGGCTCTCGCACAATACTCCCATTCGGCCTCGGTCGGCAGGCGATAGGTTTTGCCTTCCTTCTCACTGAGCCATTTGCAGTAGGCGTTCGCGTCGTGCCAACTGACACAGACGACCGGGTGCTGGTCGTCCTGCTCGAAGCCGGGGTTTTTCCACGAAAATTTCTTATCGACTCGTAAGCGTTCCGTGTGCTTTTCGCCCGTCGGATCAAAGCCGAGCGCTCCGTCATTTTTTTCGGCGTCGGTCACATGGCCGGTGGCGTCGACGAATTGCTTGAACTGCCCGACCGTTACCTCATGCTTGGCGACGTCGAAGGGCTTAGAGATACGGACTCGATGCTGCGGGCGTTCGTTGTTGGTCGTGTTGCCGGGGATCGTCACGCTCCAGGGGTGATCCCGTTCCAACCCGGACTGATCGCTCTCTCCCATCCCGAACTCACCCGGCGGGATGGCGACCATTTCCATGCCCACCGTGTTCTCCGACACGCTACCGGGACGAACTTGAGCTGCGGCCGGACGGCAGACGAGCACGACTGTGAAAATCGCGATGCCGCAGAACAGGGTTGAATGCTTCACCATGGACTCCGCTCAATATCATGTTGCCGACTGATCGGGCTGCATCAGCTTAAGACTTCTTTGATGACGCCGTTGCTGTCCTGGAAGTCGCCTTCGACGGGCACGCCCATGCGGTCGACCATCGTTCGCCACAGCGATGACAGCGGCGTCTTGTCCTTTAATTCCAGATGAGTCTGGTGCTGGATGCCGAGACCTGATCCGCCCGACAGGACGGTCGGCAGGATCTCTTTACTGTGCCCGATGCCCATGCCGCTGGAGAAACCGAGCATGGTGTGATCAAGCAGTGTGCCATCGCCGTCCTTAATACCGCGAAGCCGGTCAAGGAAGTGCGACCAGTGCTGCATATAAATTGTGTCGACCTTGGCGAGTTCCTCGAGATTCTGGGGATCGTTGCCGTGGTGCGTCAGCGAATGGTAGCCCTTCGAGACGCCGAACTCCGGATAGACGCCACCCGCCAACTCGGTACGAACCACGTAGGTGATCGCCCGGGTCGAGTCGGTTTGGAACGCCAGCGCGATCAGGTCGTACATCAGCTTGCCGTAGGTGTCATAAAGGAACTTCCCGTTCCCCTCGACATCCGCTTTGTCGCCGTCCATCGATTTCGAGTAATCGCCGTAGTCGGAGAGTTTCGGCTGCGGTTTAGGACGGTCGGCCCAGTCGATGTCGCGTGCCAGCGTCTTCTCCATTTCGCGAATCGAGTTCAAATACTGGTCGAGTTGCTCCTGGTCCGCCTTGCCGAGTTTGCCTTCCAGCCGTTTACTATCGTCCATGATCATATCGAGCACGCTGCCGCGCTGGCGGAACTCGTTGGAGCGGTTCGCCTTGTCCTCTTCGCTATCGGGCCGAAAGAGTTTGTCGAACAAGGATTTGGGATCATTCTCAGCCGCGAGCGGCACCCCCTGCTCATTCCAGGAGAGGGTCGCGAGGGCTTGGCTGCCGAAACCGGTCCCCTTCTTGACCGACATCTGAAGCGACGGGAAGCGTGTATATTGGCCGTGGACCTGCGCGACGATTTGGTCGGGCGAAAGGATCTGCTTTTCCCCTCGGGGAATGCCCGTGGCGAACGGATAGGCCCCGTCATGGCCGCCACCGTGTTCCAACCACGTGTTTGAGAAGACGGTGAAGTCACCGCGCTGCTTCTCGAGCGGCTTAAGAATTCGCGACATCTTGGCGTCATAGCCGGTGCCTTCCGGATAGAACTGCCGCATGTTCATTCCGGTGCCGAAATAAAACATCGCCATCCGCGGCGTAATTTCGGGATTCGGGCTGCTCAGCGCGGTCGAAGGCATCATCGCTTCGAGATAGGGCAGACCGACGGCCACGCCGGTTCCGCGTAGAAACGTGCGGCGGTCGAGGCGGAATCTTTTAATGCTACGCATGGGTTTTTCTTCCAATCTTTGGGATGGAACGCTTCGTCACGACGGCAACATGCGGTGGGAAAACCTCTCGCTTGCGCATCGGGCTGATATCAAGTCATTTTTTCAAGAACTGCTCGCTCGTTACGATCCCTTTAATTAAGGACCGGAACGTCGAGTTCTCCGAACGCATCTGAGCGACGATATTTTCGATCGTGCCGTTGTCGGTCGGTTCGACCGGCCGACCGAGTGCGTAGATCAGCATCTTCTCGGTCAGGCCACGTCGGAAACGATCGTCCTGTTTAAGCAGCAGATCTCGGAACTGTTCGAAACTGGAAAAGTGTTCGCCGTTGGGCAGCTTGCTCTCAACCACGATCGGCGGCGCATTGTTTCCGCGAAAGCCTTCACCGTCTTGATTGTCGCGCCAGTCACCGATGACGTTAAAGTTCTCCAGCGCCAATCCATAAGGGTCGAGCGTGCGGTGACAGGCCGCACAGCTTTCAATTTCCTGGTGCTGCAAGAGCCGTTCGCGGACCGTCAGGTTTTTGCCCTTAATGTTCGGCTCAATTTCCCCGGCGTTCGGCGGTGGCGGATCGGGCGGGTCGTTAAAAAGCACCTCGCGCACGTAGACGCCGCGTGAGACCGGCTTGGTCCGGTCGCCATCGGCACCGGCCATGGCAACACCCGCCATCGCGAGCAGACCGCCACGCATTGAATCGGCGGACAGTGAAACCTTTCGGAACTTTTCACCACTAACCCCCTCAATCCCGTAGTGCTTCGCGAGTCGTTCATTCGCCATTGTGAAGTCGGAATCGATGAAATTGAGCGTACTGAGGTCGTTCGCCAAAATCTCGCGAAAGAAGGCGAGCGGCTCTTCGACCATCGCTTCACCCAGCTTGGGGTTGTAGCTCTTATATTTGTATTTATCTGGCGTAAAGTTGCGGAAGGTGTCCGTGCGGAGCCACTGAGCCGCAAACCCTTCGACGAGGCCTTCGATCTTCGGGTCGGCGAGCATCCGATCGATCTGTGCGGTCAGGACATCGCGATCGGAGAGCCGACCGTTTTCGGCGAGGTCGAACAGTTCGTCGTCCGGCATACTGCTCCACAAGAAGTAGGACAGCCGGTTGGCGATTTCGAAGTTGTTCAGATCTCGCTGACTCGGATTCGAATTCGGCTCAGCGATATAAATGAAATTCGGCGAAGTCAGCACAGCCGCAATACCGACCTCGACCGCCTCGGTAAAGGCCAGACCGTTCTTCAATTCTTGCTCAACGATCACGACGATCGGATTAATCTCTTCGGCAGCAACCGGGCGACGCCAAGCTCGCGGGAGAAATCGCGTGAACATTTCTCGCACATAGGCGATGTCTTCGGTCGCGCTCTCGCCCTTAAAGAATAATTCCTCGTGGCTTTTCGGCGGCCACTGGTCGTAGAGCGGGCCTTCGATCTCGATGTAGTCGAGGTAAAGCTTTCTTAATTCCGGAATTTTCTCCGGCCCGAATGCGGGCCGCCCGCGGAAGGTCACTGCTCCTTCGAGAATCATTCGTGAGTCGGCTCGAAGGACCGCGTTGAAATCTTTCTTCTTGGAAAGTCGGTCGCTCGACTCGGCCTCGGTCGCCTCCTGGATTTGCTGATTAATCGGGCTGTAACTTGTGAATCCGGTCCCGTTCTTAATCGAAACATTCCACTCGCCACCGAGCGTGTCCCGCGGCAGGACGACGGTGTAGTCCTGATAATCGGTCGGCGGGTTGGTCACACGCAGTTCCATGATCTCCTGCTTGGAGTCATCCGGGTGTCCCTGTGAGACGCGCATCACGACCGGCTCACTACTCGCTCCGGGATCCGCCGCAGCCCGAACCGTCACACGATAAAACCCATCCGTCGCGATCGATTTGTTGGTGTCGGGGTACTTCAACCGCGCGAAGGATCGGGTCGAGCCTTCCATGACAATGATGTCGACTTCGCGACAATCGAAACTCGGTCGTCGGCACAGATAATTGATCGCCCGATTCTCGGCGATTTCTTCGAATTCCATCCGAAGTGTTTCGGTCGGGAAGTCGGGCGGCCCTTCGACGATTGCGTTATCTGCGACGCGGCCGGCGACCTCGTAATAGGTCGCCAATAATGACGGGTCGACCATCAGGGCGAGGCTCAGTTTGTCGAAGCCTTCGGCGGTGCCGTCCGGCGGAAGAAAGTCCATCGGACTGTTGCCCGGCGTGAACTTCATATGGAGCAGATCGCGGATCGTATTGGTGTATTCCTGCCGGCTCATTCGGCGGAGCACAACCTTACCTCCGCGGGACAGGGCCGCCCTCTCGGCTCGCCGCAATTCTTCAGCGATCCAACCCGACAGAAACTCGACTTCGTGAACTTCGGGCTTGTCGCTCCCTTCGGGAGGCATCTCACCCAAATTCATGCGGTCCCGAATCTCGATCCAAGCCGCAGCCGCTTCCCTCTGATCGAAGCGAACTGAAAGGTTGTCGATTCGCAAATCGCCTTCCTGCGCGTCAGGTCCGTGACAGTCGACACAGAATTTCGAAAGAATTTGCCGCGCTTTGGCCACATCGTTCGGGTTCGATGCTAACCCGGCGTCAGCCAAATTTACGCCGCTCGGCGAGTTCGAAGCCAGAATTGTTGAGGACCCATCGGCCGGCGAGTTCGTCAACCCGGCGACTGGCCGTGATGAACCGGCGGTCGAGCTATCACTGACCTCACTGCTAACCGGTTCAACGGGTCCGACTCCCTCGCTCTCCAACGTTGCAACCGCGCTGCCTGCGGAATCGGTGGGCACGTCCTCGTTATTGTTGGCAACGGAGGGGGCCGCGTCGCCGGAGGATAAGGTCGCTGCAATGACGCCACCAGTGGCAAGCAAGCCAAGTACTAGGACACCACCGCCGAGCAATACGAACTTGGACTTCGAAGTGCTTCCCGACTTTGTCTTGCGTTTCCCGGCTTTGCTCCGCGCAGTGCTCGGTGGCGCTGGTCTTGGAGACGCAGCACCGTCGCTGCGTTCGCGCTGCTCAGCCTGCTTCTTCTTCGGCGGGCGAAGCGCCGCGAGTTTCGCAATGACCTCCGCATCGGAAAGGCCGCTGCCGCGGTATTCGTCAATTTTGGACCGAATCGCCTTGGCAGTCCGATCGCGGTCGTAACCCGCCCGATCGAACTCTTCCAACTTCGATAAAGCCGCTTGCTTCAACGACTGTGACCGATTCGCGTCAGATCGGGCAGAACTCATCGTGTGGCCCTGTGGGAGAATCTTAGATTCTGATCGAGCCGACAGACTTGACTCTCTCGGAGACTTTCCTGCCCGCGATCAGAGACTGATGGCTTTTTGAACTCACTGACGATTATATCAGCGATTTCCGATTCCAAAGAGCGTCGGCCGAAAAATTTCTTCGCCGATTTGTCGGGCGAGAGCAGCGAAGGTCGGCTGACGTATTGATCAGATGGAAAATCATCAGGCGAAAACGCTGATGAGAATCCCCCGCGAGGATTCGAACCTCGACAAACAGAACCAGAATCTGTTGTGCTACCGTTACACTACGGGGGAGCAGCAGGCGGCAGTTGCCTGTGGGAGTATAGGGCAGTCTCTGAAACGCCGTCAAACTTCCGGTTCGAGACGTCAACCCACGGCAAGGTTCGCCACCGGTCGGCAGCAAAGCTAGCGTGCCGTCGCCGGAGCCCGACCAGGGGCCGAGGTGCCGACGGCCTAGACGAAAAAAGGGGGGCCGAAAATCGACCCCCCTTCCTTACTCTTGTTCGATCAAGCTTCAGCTCTTCGATCAAGCTTCAGCGAGAGCTCTCTTAAAATGAGAATCGAACTCCATTGCCAAGTTGAACCATGAACCGTCGATTCCGCTGACGGTCACCCTGAAGTTCTCTTTGACGCTGAGAAATCGGGGCGAACGTCGGCTGCGGAACTCCGAAGCCTTGTCCCTGATTCCACTGAAATCGATTCCGACGATCAAATTGCTGCGGAAACTGCAATTGCGGCTGCCGAGGCTGTGCCTGCGGCACGAACTGTTGAAATTGCTGCGGAGGCGCGAAATGCGTCGGCTGCTGCGAGATCGGGCAGGCCGGAGCAAATTGCACGCGTCGAGAATATCGACGGAACTTGTCAGTGTTGTCTTCAATGCATTCCGCGATCCTCTCAGCATGTTCGACGTGGGCATCGTAAATTGTCGGTAACGTCCGCGGGCAACGCCAATCGTCGAGGTCCTCTGCATCGTCTTCAATGCATTCTCCGAGGTCTTCAAGACGTTCGCCGATGGCCCGAACCGTCAAAGCGTCGCGGCGTAGGATGGCCTGCTCCGCCTGACCGGCGAGTTGAGCTATTTCAACCGCATGACGATGGATCGCCTGCCAGACTGGTGCCCCTTGGTAAGGGGCGGCTACCTGACACATTGCCGCCGCGTGAGATTTGATTTGCGAAAGAGCGATCAGTCCTCCGCGATCATCCGCCAGCGACGTTGTCGCAAATGAGGAGACCCCGAACAGAACGGTGAGTGCGATTGAAGCTTTCATGATGTCGATTCCTTCTTGAGAGCCGATTGTGCAACCGGCGACTTCGCCGATACTTCGGTATCCAAGAAAGGCACGGAGCGTGCCGAGAACGCATCATCTGGGTACATAATACCGTAACGCATTTACCATAAACAGCTTACGCCGACTCGCCAAATCAGGTGCATGCCGATCGCCCACAAAGTTGCGTACTCATAATGAGTACATCCAGTTGTCATTTTCACAAAATGACTGCGCTGCGGAATCGGAATGTGCGTCTTGTTTGATTGAGGCTGCAGGCTTTCTCCCCACAATCTGACGTGGCACGATAAGGCTGTCCTCGTGTCGAAAATCTATTCGTGCCGAACGCCTCCCACTATCTACTTCACCTCGGTTAGCCTGCATTCCCAAAATGAGTAACGAAAATCTTGCTGGGTTCCGCTGCTGGGTCGTCGACTTGGGCGGGCCGCCCGATCGTCCACCCGACGCCGTCGTCGTACTGTGCCACGGATTCGGGGCACCCGGCGACGACCTCGTTCCATTAGCTCGGGAGGTTGGCCGATTTATTCCGGATGACCGAAAGGTCCGATTTTATTTTCCAGTCGGCCCTCTCGGGCTGGACCAGTTCGGTCTGCCCGGCGGCCGGGCGTGGTGGCAAATTGACATGGAGCGACTGCTGAACGCCACCGCGACCCGAAATCTCGACGAGTTGCATCGCACGTTGCCGGACGGCTTGGAAACGCTGCGTCCGCGGTTCGGCGAGTTGATGGACGCCATCAGGCAAGACAGCGGCTGCCCGGCCGAACGTTTTGTCATCGGCGGGTTTTCGCAAGGGGCGATGCTCGCGACGGACTACGTGCTCCACTGCGATGCGGCTCCGGCGTCGCTCATCATTTTTTCCGGAGCCCTGATTGCAGAAGATGACTGGATCCGTGCCGCCGAGTCATGCCCGAAGTTGGACGTTCTGCAATCACACGGTCGCGACGATACGGTCTTGCCTTTCGCTTCGGCAGAGGCCCTCCGCGAAATGCTCAAACGGAGCGGTCACGAGGTCGACTTCGAGCCATTCGACGGCGGGCATACGATTTCGGGAGGCGGATTGCAGGGTTTCGGGCAACGCATTGCCGCGGTTGCTGGGAGCGCGTAGCGGTCGCGACTATGATCCCGATGTCGGTACTGCCAAACTGAACCAAATCCAAACCGATCTATGCTCCGACATCCGATGCAAACAAATCGGAGTTTAGGCCGAAGTGCCTGCCAATGCCCGATAAGGCACGTGGCCCTTTTTGACCCATTTCAATTCGTCGCCTGTTACTCTTAGTCCCGCTCGCATGTCGATTCGCCTCGCCGACCACACGCCCCGTGTGCGGATTTCAACTCTCACCGGACTGCTATTGGCGGTCGCGTGCTCTTCGCTTGGCAACGGTGCTGAAGTCGAAGTCGAAGTCGGATTCGCGGGCAAGTTCAAAGTCGGCCAATGGATGCCGTTGCGCGTCGCGGACATCCCTGACGAAGCAGCCGCAGTCCGGGTCACGGTTCTCGACGCCGACGGGGCAAAGGTGCGACGTGAATTCGCTCGCGGTGACTCTTCGTCCGGAGACTTCCGAACCACGGTCCAGGCGGGTCGGTCCGGCAGCCCGGTGACAATCGAACTGCTTGATTCCAACGGCGTCGTCATTGAAGAACGCACCATTCGTCCGGAAGACGGTAGCGGGGCGAATCTCCTCGCGAGCGACTTGCTGGTCGTATCGGTCGATTCCAAACCGGTTGAGACATTGGACGCCGAACTGGTCGCACAATCGACGGTCGTGGCCGCCGACGTCGCCTCCGCCGACCTTCCGAAAGTCGCATTGGCCTATTCCGCAGTCGATGCCGTCTTGATGTCCTCGAATCTTGTGGTCGATTCCGCGGCCGGGCCATTGACGACTCCTCAGCGTGACGCGTTGCTGACGTATATCGAGCAAGGCGGTCACCTGATAATGAGCATCTCCGCGGCCGAAGAATTTCGCCGGTCGGAATTCGCAGAAGCGATTCCGATTCAGGTTGAGCAGACGCTGCGGGTGCGGAATCTGTCGCCGCTGGAATCATTTGCGGATTCGCGGCAACGGATTCGGTTCTTCGGTCGGATCGAGGGTGCTGCCGGGTTCGATCGCGAGTCCGGCACGATCGTGGTCGACTCGATTGATGGCCCGCTCGTGATGACGGCGCCGCTCGGTTTCGGCCGCATCACGCTGCTCGCGGTCGATCACAACAAGCCGCCGCTATCGACCTGGAAAGGGCGAGATGCCCTCATCGGTCGGCTTGTCGCCATTGGCGATCCACAAGTCGTACAAGCGGCGGGAAACGTGACGGCGATCCGGGTTCGCGGAATCTCGGAACTGATCACGCAGTTGGACCTTGGACTGGGGGCGATCGAAGGCGTTCGCAAAATTTCCCGCAACGTCCTGCTGCTGATCGTACTGGCATATCTCGCGATTATCGGCCCTCTCGACTACTTGCTCATCCATCGGCTCTTTCACCGACCCTATCTCACGTGGATCACGTTTCCGGTCTTGGCGATCGCGACGGCCGCGTTCGCCGGCGGCACTGCCGAAGCTACGAATCGGAAAGAGCCGGCACTGCGAAGCGTTGAATTGATCGCTCTCGATTCGGAGTCGAACACCATCCAGGGCGAATCAATGACCTGCTATTACAGTCCGAGAACCATGCGCTGCGGCGTGACGATCGAGGCCGTGCGTCCATGGGGCGAGTCCGGTAATTCGGTACTGCCGGTCGATGTCGGTTGGTTCGCTGCGCCGGAAGATTCTTTCGGCGGGGCCAATCGTGCCGGCGGCGGTGGATTGCTGACCCCGGGTTATCAGTTCGGGGGCACGGCGAAGCAACGGACCATCGAACGTTGGCCGGTGCCGATGTGGGGAACCCGGAAGTTTCGAGCGGAATGGTCGGCGACGTTGGCACGCTCTCCGATCCAATCCGAGCTTGAGTCTGTCGGCGTCGGCCGTTTGGCCGGAACGCTGTCGCACACGTTCGATGGGCCATTGTCGGAGGTGCTGATTGCCTACGGAAATAGGGTCTTCCGCCCGACGGCCGACGGTGAGGGGAACGTCCAACTTGAGGCGGCGACCGACTGGGACATCGGGGGCGACAAGACGACGCGTTACGATCTGGGTCGATTTCTGACTCGTGCGAAGAAGTCGGTGACGACCTCTCGCGGAGGAAAGTTCGGAGACGAGGTCAGCTATGCCCGCACGGCGTATGACCCGAACAGCGGCGATCTTGATCGAATCGCGATCACGATGGCTCTGTATCAGGCGGCCGGCGGAGAAGGCTACACCGGGTTGAAGAACTTCGCTGTCAACTCGTTCGATCTCTCAGGCCGTCTTGATCGAGAACACGCGGTGCTCGTCGCGAAGTTGCCAAAGCCGGTCGTCCGGACGACCGTGCAATTGACGAGCGCCGAGGACGGCAGCGAGGGGTCTGAAGGTGACGTCACTTCCAACGCTGAGATCGATCAACACAGCGATTCCTATCTCGCCGTTCTTCTGCCGGTCCGACGCGGCTACTCGGAGCGGACATCGCTCCCGCCGGTCATTGAAAACTGAAATGAAATAGATCGGTCGAGACGAAGCGACTTTCTCGGTTCTGATGGACAGATACCGCTAATTAATGATGACATTTGCATTCCCCGCGCGACTACGAGTGGCACCGTGATTGAAACCCGCAAACTGACGAAACGTTACGGCGACCTCGTCGCCGTCAACGAGATCAATTTGAATCTCAAGGAAGGAGACGTCTTCGGCTTCATCGGGCCCAACGGCTCAGGCAAGACGACCACGATGCGGATGATCGCCACGCTGCTGCCCCCCGACTACGGCGAGGCCTACGTCTGCGGAAAAAGTATCTACACCGATCCGGAAGAGATCCGGCGGATGGTCGGTTACATGCCCGACTTCTTCGGCGTGTATGACGACATGACGGTGATGGAGTATCTGGAATTTTTCTGCAGCGCCTATCGCATCAACGGTCCCGGCCGACGGAAAATCTGCGAGGAAAAGCTCGAACTCGTCGACATGTCTTTCAAGCGGGACGCGATGGTCAGCCAACTTTCCCGCGGCCAGACGCAGCGGGTTGGCCTCGCGCGGACGCTGCTGCATGACCCGCAGGTGCTGCTGCTCGATGAACCGGCCAGCGGCCTCGATCCACGGGCCCGCATCGAAATTCGCCGGCTGCTCAGAAAGCTGGGCGAGCTCAACAAGACGGTCGTGGTCAGCAGTCACATTTTGCCGGAGCTGGCCGACGTCTGCACCCGCGTCGGCATGATCGAAAAAGGCGTGCTCGTCGCTGACGGCTACGTTCGCGATGTCATGCGGCAAGCCCGCGAATCGACGACGCTCGAAATTCGGGTCAAAGAACGCACCGAAGATGCGGCGCGGCTCATCGAAGGTCACGAGAACGTCGGCCGTGTCGACGTCGAAGAGGACGGAACCATCCGCGTCACGCTCAACAAGGACGTCGAACACTATGACGACCTCGCCCAAGCCCTGTTCGAAAGCCAATTCCGCGTGTTCCTGTTCCGGGAAGAAGAGGTGAACTTGGAGACGGCGTTCATGGAATTGACGAAGGGGATGCAGCAGTAGGTGCACGCTTCTCTTGACTCTGACGCCCAATCCGGCAAACTACGCGATTCCAAAGACCGGCCGAACTCTACGTGCAAACCGAATCATGTCGCTCAAAATCCGCAAGCTCGAAAATCTGTTGGGTGTCAAAAAAGCTCTCGCAGCGAAATACACCGATCTGAAAGACCGAACCAACAGCACGCCGAGGCGCAAGCACTTCCAGTACAAAGCCAACCGATACACCCGGCAGGTCGCGGCGATCGAGTCGAAGCTGGAAGCGGCGAAAGCAAAGTAGTTACGTTGCGTCTTCGGCGACGCTCGGGTCGACGTAGTTCAATTCCGTAATGTGCATCGGCGAGAGCACGTGAAATCGCCCGCCGTCCTTTACGACGACCATCGCGCCGGGCGCGATGGCAACGGTCTCGGGGTGTCTGACTCCGTGGCGATCCCCGCTTGAAGTGACGACCTCGAAAGGGCGAAACGGCTGGGCAGTCAAGACTGTGCGAATCGAGTCAAGATTCATTTTCGCGTTCCGTGATGTCCTTTGCGTCAGGCCTGTGAGATGATATCCGGCGGGCATAAACAGGGACAGACCCGCCTCGCCCTCGTCCAGATGCGGTGTTCTGCGAACCCCGACGAGAATCTTGATCGAGCCGTGCAGTTCGTGAAGCAAGCGGCTTCCGACGGTGCCGAGGTGGTTTGTCTGCCGGAGTTGTTCCGTTCGCGGTACTTCTGCCAGAGCGAAGATCACCGGAACTTCGATCTGGCCGAGTCGATCCCCGGACCGTCGACGCAGCGGTTGGGAAGCATTGCCAGGGAAGCCGGGATCATCGTGCTGGCAAGCCTGTTCGAGCGACGGGCGGCGGGGCTCTATCACAACACGCTCGCCGTTATCGGAACTGATGGTGAAGTCGCGGGCTTGTACCGGAAAATGCACATTCCGGATGACCCGTTTTATTATGAGAAGTTCTACTTCACGCCCGGCGATCTCGGCTTCCGCTCCTTTGCGACGAAGTTCGGCAACATCGGAACGCTCGTCTGTTGGGACCAGTGGTATCCCGAAGCGGCCCGGCTGACGGCGCTCGCCGGGGCGGAAGTGATCTTCTACCCGACCGCAATCGGCTGGCACCCCTCCGAAAAAGCCGAGTTCGGCGAAGCCCAGCATGACGCCTGGGAGACGATTCAGCGATCTCACGCGATCGCGAATGGCTGTTATGTCGCGTCGGTCAATCGCATCGGACATGAGCCGGCGCCGGAAGGCTCAGGCGGCGAAGGCATCGAGTTCTGGGGACAGACATTTCTCGCGGGACCAGACGGACATATCATCGCCAAGGCCCCCGCGAATGAAGAGACGATCCTGCACGCCACGATCGATCGCGACCGCATCGACGTGCATCGCACGCATTGGCCGTTTCTGCGAGATCGGCGGATCGACGCCTACGGCGACATCGAACGCCGCTGGCGCGACACCTAAACAAGCCCGCAGCGCCAGCAAGGGATTTGCTCACGCGATAACGAGCGTATCAGGCGATCTCGCCCGCGGGTCATCACAAGGGTCGCCCTGTTTGAAGATTAAACGGGATGTTTCCCCGCGGAATCCCTCGCTCGCGCTGCGGGCTTGTGTGACGAGCACCTTTATTCGATCGACGCCTTCGTCCATTCGCCGTCGACGAAGCGCCAGGCGGCGAGCGGATTTTCGTTCTTTAGCAGATCGGGCAGTCGTCCGGGGCGGACGTTGTCATAACTCGTCAGTTTGCCAAAGCGGCGCAGCGACGCGGGAATCCCAATTGCCGTGAAACCGGGGTGCCCCGACGCCGGGAACGGGCCGCCGTGGTTCATAGCAGGCGATACCGCAACGCCGGTCGGCATCTTGTCATTGATCAGCCGACCGACGTGTTCCTTCAAAACGGGAGCAATCCGGTCGTAAAGTGCGTCATCATCGCCGCAGCCGTGGGTGTAGAGGCAGCCGGTGAGGTTGCCTTCGAACCGGTCGGCGATCTGCTCGAGTTGTTCATCACTCGAAGCAAACACGAATAGCGAGGTATTGCCGAACGCTTCGGTCTGAAATGTTTCCGGGTCGGCCAGAAATTGATCGCCGGAAATCCGCAGCAGCGTGTTCGGGTAGCAGAAGCGGGACCCGTCGGTGTCGCCTGACGCGACGACTTGCGATGCACCGGCTGCGACAAGTTGATCGATGGCCGCAGCACAATGGTCACGAACGCCTTGATTGAGCATTGTGCCTGCCGGGGCGGCCTCAAATCGTTCTCGCACATTGGCGAGGAACGCCTCGGCAAGTTCACCCTCGCGGAGAACGACGACGCCGGGATTTGTGCAGAATTGGCCGGCCGCCATCAGGCAACTGGTGGCGAATTCTCCCGCGATCGTGTCGAGACGCTCATCGAGGGCCCCCGGTAGGATGAATACGGGATTGATGCTCGACAGCTCCAGATAGATCGGCTTACCGACCTTGTCGGCCGCTTCCTTCAGCTTCAATCCGCCCGGCCGCGAACCCGTAAACGAGGCAGCTCCGATTTTCGGATGCGAGACCAGCTTCAAGCCGTCTTCGGGAGCCATGTGATACAGCAACTGAATCGTGGCCGGCGGCAGGTCCGTTTCGGAGAGAGCCGCGAAAGCCAGCTCGGCAAAGCGACGAGATGTGCCCGGATGCGACGGGTGCGCTTTCGCAATCAGCGGGCAGCCGACCGCAATGGCCGCCGCCAAATCACCCCCCGCGGCCGCATTGATGGCGAACGGAAAATTGTTGGGAGCGAACGTGACGACCGGGCCGATCGGTTCCAAGACCGAACGAATGTTCGTCCCGGTATCGATTGTGGGCATCGCCCATGACCCACTGCGAGCCGCGGCGGCAGCGAGCCGGAGCTGATTGGACGTCCGCGGCAATTCGACATCGGCTAGGCGAGGAGAAGTGGGTAGACCGGTTTCCGCGTGAGCGATTTCGACGAGCGTGCTCGCATCGGCATCGATCCGGTCGGCAAAATCTTCCAGAAAGGCCGCCCGCTGCTGCGGCGAAGTCGATCGCAACTGTCGAAAGGCGTCTGCGGCGGCGCTGAGAACCTGCTCGACTTCGGACCAAGGACTGATCGGGAAGTCTTCCGAAATGGGCTCTCCGGTGGCCGGATTGACCGCCTGAAATTTCTCGGTGCCCGACGAGTCACGCCACTCGCCGTCGACTAAAATTTTCGCTGCCACAGCGATTCCTTCGATTCGCAATACTCTGAGGTGATTGAGCCGCATTGTAAGTCCACCCATAATGATCGCAATCGCGGCTGCGCCCACCGATGCGAGGAGACGAGAGCGATTGGAACATTGGAAAGCGAGCTCTCTGTGACGAATCAACTCATCGGCGTTGAGACGAATCGAACGACGGCGAGGAGAGTCGGTTTGTCGCCGTTCGCGAGGACTGCTTTCGCGGTCTTGTTGCTTGGCATTCTCACCGGATCGGCAATCGCTGCGGACTCCGATTCCGGTTGGCGAATTCCCTACGATCGCGGTTTGTCGCGCGAGTTATCGGTCCTTCGCGAGGTGATCGCGACCGATCCCGCCGCCGCGAGAAAACGGCTTGCGGCTTTCGACGAGTCGGTCGATCTCAAACTTGTTCGGGTTTCTCGAGGTCACTTTCGCCTCGCCGGGCCGGTCATCCGCCGTTTGAGCGGGCTGGAACCTCCGGCTGAGTCGAAGAACGTCGAAGGCGCCGCGGTTCGAGACTCTCCACTGGCTCCGTTCGAACGAGCGCGACTGACTCGGCAGGCGTATTCGCCTTCCGCGTCGAAGTCGAACGCGGCGAGCCGTTCGCTGGCACAAGATGCTTGGGGACGCGGCCGACCGAGTGAAGCGATTCGCTGGTATTCAACCGGTATTCATCAAGCCGATGGTGACGGCAGTAAGCCGAGCGATCGCCGGATGATCGCGGCTTATGTCCGTTACATCGCGGCCTTGCACCTGGCCGGCTTCCCGGCACTTGCTTCAGCGGAGCGGGCAAGGATTGGTTCGGAGTTCGACGAAGAATACGTCGAAGTTGGAGGAGTCACCGGAGCGGTGAGCGACGTGATGTCGCGAATTTTGAGCATGCCGGTCAGGAAATCGATCCAACTCAAGCGCGATTCCCTGCCGGTGCTGCTCGGACCATCGGAACAGCTAATCGAGATGAACCAGCTTGCACAGGGCCAGCGTCTCGCAATCGCCGCCGCCGATGAATTTTTGACAGCCGCGGACGGCAGTTCGATTTGGAAATTTGTGCCGAGGGAGATTGGTCCGGGTTTGACCAAGCTGCCGCTTTATCCACCAGCGATCGGCACACTGCGGCGTTCGAAGACGGAGGTCGAAAATCAAGGATCGGAGCCGAACGCGATACAGGCTTCAATGATCGCAATCGACGGCAATCGTTTATTTTGCTGCGTCGGCGTTTCGGCGGAGCAGGACCCGTCGGTTGATCCCTTCCTCGACTCCGAATCCAATGCGGAACAGCTCGTGTGTCTCGATCTCGATCGTGAGGGCGATTTGCGATGGCGGAAGATTTTGACACCCGCTGACGGGCGAATCGCCGGCGGGGCCGTTTCAGCCGACATGCTTGTGATTGTTTTGCGAGGGGGTCGGGACGAATTGACCGCCGTCGGGCTGAGTACGTCGACCGGCCAAGAGCGATGGCGATTGTCTCTTGGCATGCCCGCGCCCAATGGACGGGCCCCTGCACTTGGAGCTGTGCAGGTCATCGATCGTGCAGGCTTGTTGTTTGTGCTAGCCGATCCGTCGACGATCATCTGCGTCGAACCGTCGATCGGTCGGATATTGTGGGCACAACTGCTTTCGCCGGACGTGTCGCTGGTACCGCTTTCGTCCTCCGAATGCGGGCACCCGCTCGATGTGACGTTTGTTGATCGAACGTCACATCGCATCACGTCATTTGCCATCGCCGACGGGAATCCCACGGTCGACCCGATTCTCGAACCAGTCGGTGATGGCCTCCGCGCCCGTCCAGAATTGATGCCCATTGGCCGCGGGATTGCGATCGGAGATCATTTTTTGTGGCCTTGCCGAACCGGTGTCGCCACGGTTTCACCGGGGAACAGCGTCGAACTGCGGCGCTTCACAATGCCGACTGATGGTCCGCTCGATCTGCAACGGTTCGGCTCGAAGCTGCTTGGAGTGAGCCCCACTTCGGTTCGGCCGGTCGCCGAGTTGAAATTGCGAAGGTCTCGCTGAGAATGGTTGCCGCCGCGCGGGATGATCATTAGACTGCTCGACTTGCGGCCCAGCGCCGCGATTCTCTACCGCATCGATCCCCTCGTTGCATCAATCGCGATGGGACGGTTGGCGGCCTGTTTGAAGACTGCTGACGATCGGTCAGACTCAACGCAGTCAAATTGCACGCGCTTTTAAGGCGGAACGGTCATGCGTGAAGGTATTCATCCCGATTATCATCCGGTCGTGTTTCAGGACACGTCGAGCGGATTCAAGTTCATGACGCGGTCGACGATGCGGTCGAAGGAGACCGTCGAGTGGGAAGACGGCAACACCTACCCGCTCGTTAAAGTCGACATCAGTTCTGCGTCGCATCCCTACTTCACCGGCAAAATGAAGTTCGTCGATGCCGCCGGTCGCGTCGAGAAGTTTCAGAAGAAGTACAACTGGTCGAAGCGCGGCAAAAAGGGCAAAGCCGAGGCGGAAGCCGAAAGCGAATAGCTGGGTTCTCAAAGTCGGGACGGGTCGCGTGGCGGCCCGTCCTGTTTTATGCGCCCTTCGAAAATACCCATTGTGAAGCCAAAGTATTTCTCGCCACACAAGCCCGCAGCGCCAGCACGGGATTCCGCTCTTCGGCTCCCGAAATAGCAAGCGCATCCCGCTCGTGATGACTACGCGACTCCCTCGCTTGCGCTTCAGGCAAGTGTGACTCTCCTACTCCGCGAACGTGCCACAATGTTTCCGAGTCTTGAGACCAAACTACAGCGATTCGAGGAGTTGGAGCTTCAGCTTCAGGATCCTGAAGTGACCTCCGACGTTGATCGCATGATCGCGATCCAAAAAGAGTACGGAGGTTTGAAGACCGTCGCCGAAAAAGTCCGCGAGTTTCACGAATTAGAGGAAAATCTCGGCGCTGCCAAAGAGATGCTCGACGAAGAGAGTGATCCGGAGACGAAAGAGTACGCCGAGGCGGAACTGAAGGAGCTTCAGCAGCAACGCGAAGCGATGGCCGAAGAGCTCGAAGATCTCGCGACGGCTGGCGACTCGATCACGCGCGGCGGGCTCATGATGGA